>NZ_JAEN01000002.1:0-300115 GCF_000518925.1 Paracoccus sp. J39
GGCTCAGTTCCTCAAGCCAGGCGCCCAGCTTCGGGCGTGGCTGAACCGTCCGGCTATAGGTGAACTCCGTTATCCCGGTGCGGATCACCTTGCGCACCACCTTCTTCGACAGCTTCAGGTCGCGGCAGATCGTCTTGATCCCCTTGCCCTCGGTAAAATGCAGCCGCCTGATTTTTGCGATTGTCTCCACGATCAGCATCCCGCGCTCGGCCTCCGATAATCCTCGGAAGCACAATGGACCCAACCCCCGGTCGGTGGGGTCCCTTTTGGACGCCGATCACCCCAGAAGCGGGGTCCTTATTCCACGCCGGTCAACACCGAAAGGAGAAACCTCCTTGGATCGGACGGTGCGTTCGAGCCTATTATCCCGGTCGACGACATCACTCCTTGGCGCTCACTCTTCTTCTCGACAAATTGCGGTATCAAGCGTGAGTGCGCATTTTGCAGAACGACTCGATATGCCGATAGCCGACGAGCCTTGGGTGCTATGCGACAAACTACGCGGCCGCGCGGAATAGCGAGTAAAGATGGTTGCTGGCTCCCGCAACCATCTTTACCGGCGTCGATTGCAAGTTATGATCGACGCCGGCCCCCGCAACCACTCTACAGCACGCTAGACCACCTTAATTTACGATTCCTCACGACACGCTATCCTCCGGAATAAATAGGTTCAAATCAGGTTCGCACAGCTTCGGAGCGGTAGCGGCCTTGGCATGTCTCTCGTACCGACAATTCCGTAGGTCATATGCGGGTCGTGCGAGTGACAAGCGGTTTCAGCCACGCAGCGAAGCGGCTTTGTACCATGTCAGACGTTAAATGTCATGAAACCCGCGTGCGCTGAACGAGAATCCCGATCGTTCGCGCCAGATCAAATCGACGCCGCAGGCAGACTACTGCTCCTCGCGATGCTCAAGGTTGTCGGCATCGTGCTGCCGCCGGTGATTGTCCCGCAGACCGATGGCGGGAACGGTTACGTCACCTATTCCGGTCATCCTCCGACGGTGCGCTAATTGCGATGCCCGGCAACATCTCCATTGATTTCGATAGCACCTAGTGCTACATAATGCTATGGCCGATGTTGAAGAATCCATGCGGACGTTCAAGACCGTTTGGTTTTCCAAGGTGGCTCGCAAAGTGCACCATCAAGGATGGATCGAGCCAACATCGAGGACGAGGATCTGGAGGATTTTCGCGCCCTGGCAAAGTGCTATTCAACGCTGAACGCTCAGCAGATTCCTCGGCTTTTGGTGGACAAGGACCTGACGGAGATTTGTCATGGCAACGAAAAGTAGGTTCAAAAGCGATGTGTCTGAGGCGATCCATTCGTCTGCGGCTATGCTTCACAAGGTCGGTGCGTTCGACAAGGCAACTATGCGCGGTTTCGATGCGCGCCACCTGGTCGTCCCGACAGAGATCGAGCCTGCGCAGATCAAGCAGCTGCGCGAAGCCAACAATGTCAGTCAGCCCGTATTCGCCCGTTATCTCAACACCAGCGAAAGTACGGTGGAGAAGTGGGAGACCGGTGCCAAAAGGCCGAGTGGCATGGCGCTCAAGCTTCTCACTGTGGTTCAAAAGCATGGGCTTAAAGTCCTCGCGTAGCCGCAGACTGTCGTGAGAGCACATGACGCTGCAAGGATGATTCAAACAGGCCGGGAGGAAGCGAGTTTATTGATGACGCAGAATATTTCAGAAACCCCGCCTGGCAGTCGAGGCGACGCGTTTCAGGACATCGTTGCAAATTGGTTATCGAGAGCCGTTCCGGATCGGGCGCTAAACCAATGCTTTGACTTACCTGCCATTCTCGCTACCGACATCGGACTGCAGCGCGAAGAGAACCAGGACCGAGTGGCGGCGCTGCGCCTCAGTGCGAGGCAGAGCAGCCAGCCAATCATCGCGGTAGTGGTCGCCGACGGCATGGGCGGCATGAGAGATGGCGCAAAATGCGCAACCTTGGCCGTTTCATCCTTTTTCCACGCCTTAGTGCGTCACAGACACCAGGGGTTGGAGCAACGTGCGGCCGCCGCCGCCGCCCACGCCAATGATGCTGTCTACGCGTTTGCCGGTGGTCGAGGTGGAGCCACGCTCTCCGCATTGCTGTTCGATACAGGCGTTCCGCCCGTCATTATCAATCTCGGCGACAGCAGAATCTACGCGTGCGGGAAGGGTGTGAAGGTCGAGCGGCTGACGGTCGACGACTCTCTCGAAGAAGCCGTAGGAGGTCATGGTCGCGACTTGCTTCAGTTTGTCGGAATGGGGACCGGCATAAAGCCCCATATCCGAACAGTTCCGTCGCACGTGTCGGAGCTGGCCCTCACCACTGACGGGATCCACTATATCGAGCCAGATACTCTCGCCAGTGTTCTCTACCACGCGTCTGATCCAAAGGCAGCCGTCGATAGATTGACAGCGCTGGCGCGCTGGTGCGGTGGCCACGACAACGCCTCCCTTGCGCTGGTGGATTTGAAGGCTCTGTCGTCGCCGGCTGCAAGAAATCAGGAAGGGGGAATCCAAGTCTGGGACCCGTTTGGCACGATGGCCATAAGCTGGCTTCGTGATGTCACAGAAGCTCCCAGACCGCAGGCAGCGGCAGCACCCGAGGTGGCCTCTCTCAAAGAGAACCTGGACCCACCGAGCAGCCCCAACAAGAGCCGGAAGGGCACCCGTCGGACGTCGAAAAAAGCGGAAAAGAGCCCGAGGCCACCGCAAGACGACGTTCAACTCGAAATCCAGATCGAACAATCGGCGGATGTGAAGGACGGCGATGACGATAGCAGGTAGATACACGCTCACGGGGGGCACGGCCGCTGGCGGCATGGGCGAGATCATAGAGTGCATGGACACTCACCTGCAACGCCCGGTCATCATTAAGCGCCTTCAGAAGGGCATCGAGGAGCGGAGGCTGCTTGACGAGCAGAAGGCCCTCGCGAAGCTGCGTTCCAAGCATGTCGTCCAATTGTACGATGTTGTGCAATTATCAGATAGGCGCCAGCCTGAGACCGCCATCGTGCTTGAGTTTATTGATGGCGAAAACCTCGAAGTTGGCTCCTTCAAGCCGAACCGCAAGTATATTCATACGCTATGGCAGATTGCCTGCGGGCTGCGCGATATTCACGAAGCAGGCGTCATTCATCGCGACATCAAGCCGAACAATATTCGGCTGGACAAGGAAGGCGTCATCAAGATTATCGATTTCGGCCTTGCGCGGTCGCAGGACGCCGCAAAGACCAGGAGCATTATTGGTACGCCGGTTTTCATGGCTCCCGAGTTGTGGAGCGACAAAACGATAAGCTTTGACGCGTCCATAGACGTGTATGCTTTTGGCGCAACAGCGCTGGCGTTGCTAAGTACGAATGCTCCGAGGGAATTGGCGCAACAGCCGCCGGTGCCGATCTCTCTTCCCGCTCTTTCTGCGAGTCTACCAGGTGTCTCAGCGCCAACGGTCGCCCTTTTACACAAATGCCTCGACCCTCGGCCCGCCCAACGACCGAGAATGGTAGAGGTCCAATCCGTTTTGCAGCAGCAGCTTCTCGAAAACCAACATCGAGCACTTGTTGTCTTTGGCGGCACGACCCATCATCTCAATCGTAAGAACCGCAAGATCAACGTGAATGCCGGCCCGGTCGGATCTCTTGGTGTCGAATACAATGGGTCCGCGTTCGTCGTGATCAGCGCGTCCGGCGCTGTCTTCCTCAACAACGCGGTCGCGAAGGTCGGGCACGTTGTGCCAGGATGCTGCGTCATCACATTCGGTAACCCTGGGCAGGCCCGGCGGTTTGTAACGTTCGACGTATCGACCCCGGAGGTAATGCCGTGAAACCAGGCGACGTAGTTGCTGGCCGCTATCAGATTGTCAGGCACATCGGCCGTGGCGGGATGCAGGACGTCTATCTTGCACGCGATACCTTGCTGGATATCGATGTGGCGGTGAAAACGCCGCAGCCTGGTCAGCAGGCAAAGCGGTTCAGCCAGAGCGCAGTGATTGCAGCTCGTGTCAATCATCACAACGTCGCGAAGACATATGACTACTTCGAACACGGCGATCAGCCGTTTTTGGTCGAAGAGTATGTCGAAGGGCAAACTCTCGAGGAAAAGCTCGCGCGGTTCGGGGCCGTCGATCCTCATCTGGGCGCACGCGTCTTCAGTCACCTGGCGAAGGGTGTGGCAGCATCCCACCACGCCGGGGTGGTGCATCGGGATCTCAAACCCAGCAACATCATCGTCGAGATGGGCGTCAATCTCCACGAGTTGAAAATCACGGACTTCGGCATAGCCACCTTGACCGAGGAAGTGTTCGCACTGGCGGCGCAAGACGGCGGGGACCTAACGCGCTCGACATCGGGGACGATCAAAGGGGCTCTGCCTTATATGGCCCCTGAAATGATGTTCCGCCGCAAGGGTGACCACCCCGGCCAAGAGGCTGATATCTGGTCGCTCGGCGCCTTGATGTTTCGGATTCTAGCGGGAGATTTCCCGTTCGGCGTCTTTCTGGACGCGGCTGTCAATGTCAAGAATCGCACCCGAAACCCTTGGCCAGCGTTTATGACCTCGAACTCGCAGTTCAAGCCTCTGGCATCTGAACTTCAGGCGATTGTGGAAAGTTGCCTCGACTACGATCCAGCCGCCAGACCATCCGCTGACGACCTCGTGGGTGAGTGCGCCAAGCTTTGTTACATCAACGTTGATCGGACGGAGGGGCACGTCCATCGGCTTATCCAGAACGGGTATAGCGGTTTTGCGAACGACGCCCATGGGCAAACATTTTTCAGCATGGAAAGCGTCTACGGAGCGCGTCGCCCCGACGCGTCCAGCAACAGTCAAATCTGCTACTCCCGCTTTCCAGGCTTGCCGCAGCATAGGGGGCATCCGATCGTTGTCATCGACTAAATCCGCTGGCGAGACGTAACAGTCTCACAGGTGCGTCGAGATCGGAAACGCGCCATAACTGGTGTTGCAACAGATTTGAAGGGCCTCAGGTTGCGGCAATCTAGAAATGTCACCTCCAGACGCGGAGTACCGCGGAGAAGTGGAGTAGGAAGCCAAGCCGACGCAGAAAACCTGCGGTACTAGCCGAAGAACTCCGCTCAGCGTCAGGTTTGACCCCGGCGTGACTAAATAGCGACCAGTTCGGCGATTTTGGCCGCGACTTCCGCCATCGATTCCTCGGCAGTGCTCAGCCCGGCTCGGGAGGCTAGCAGGAGGCTGACTTGCTCAAGCTGTTCATAGGTCGTTCCGTGAACAACCGGAACGAGCCGCTCACGTCTGAGGAGCGCTGAAAGCTCTTTGTCTGCGATGCCTTCTGCCGGGAGGCGTCGCAACATAGCCGGGGTTACCAACACGATACCGACGCGCAATGCGGCTGCGATGGCGGCGTAATCCCTCCTGAGGCCACGGGCGAAGGAAGTGATCATGCTGTCTTCGGCCTCGTCAATCCAGTCACGCGACATCCTCGCAACGCGCCACCAGCCATTCCCGGAATGCGCCTTGCCCGGTGGTTTCGGGGCTGGCGTGCAAGCGGGTCAGCCAGTAATCGCCCGCCGCAAGCTCGGCCTCGAACGGTCGGGCCAACCGTCCGGCCTGGAGCCAGGGCGAAAACAGCGCGACCGGCACCAGCCCCACCCCATGGGACCGGGCGGCCATTTCAGCGATGGCCAGCGAGCTGTCGAAGACCGGGCCGCGCAGCTGCGGCGCCGGCAGCCCCTGGCTGGCGAACCACCGCTCCCATTCATTCGCGCGATAGGATCGCAGCAGGGGAACCGACAGCAGATCCTCGACCCGGCGCACGCGCCCGGCCAGGTCGGGGCTGCATACCGCCATCATTGCGCCGCCCATCAGCCTGGTCGCCGCCACGCCGTGCCAGCTGCCGTCGCCGAACCGCACCGCCAGATCCAGCCCTTCGCCGGCCAGGTCGACGCGGTTGTTGTTGGTGTGGATGCGCAGGTCGAGAAAGGGGTGGAGCCGCTGGAAATCCGCAAGGCGCGGGATCAGCCATTCCGTGGCGAAGCTGCTGACGACGCCCAGATTGATCGTCTCGTGATAGTGCCCGGCGGAAAAGCGGTCCAGCGTCCCGGACATCTCGTCGAAGATCCGGGTCAGGACCGGGGCCAGCATGATCCCCTCTTCGGTCAGCACCAGCCCGCGCGGGACGCGGCGGAACAGCGTGACCCCCAGGCGCTCTTCCAGCCCGCGGATCTGGTGGCTCAGCGCCGCCTGCGTCACGCAAAGCTCGATGGCGGCGCGGGTCAGGTTCAGATGGCGCGAGGCCACTTCGAAGGCGCGCAGGGCGTTCAGGGGAAGTTGCGGGCGATCCATGCGGCCGAAATTAGATTATCTCATGGCAGAAGTGAAATATCATCGTTTGTGTCCTGTTACCGCTTCGCCTTAACTCGGCGCATGGCGGCCGCAGCCGGGCCGCCCCGATATGAGCAGAGCAGAAACATGAATATGAATTATGGATGCGCGGGCCTTGGCCTGATCGCAGTGGGCCTTGCCATGCCGGCCTCGGCGATGAGCGAGGCCGAGTTCCGGCAGATGGCGGCCGGGATCTTCGCCCCCGTCATCGCCGAGCATGACATTCCCGGCCTTGCCGTAGGCATCACCTGGCGGGGGCAGGACTATGTCTATACCGCCGGCATGGCCGACCGCGCGGCCGCCGTGCCCGTCACGGCCGAGACGCTGTTCGAACTGGGTTCGATCAGCAAGACCCTCAACGTGACGCTGGCCGCGTTGGCGGCGCAAGAGGGACGGCTGTCGCTGGCGGATCCGGTCGCCGCGCATCTGCCGGAGTTGAAAGGCAGCGCGATCGGCTCGGTCTCGCTGATGGACCTCGCCACCCATCAGACCGGCGGCCTGCCGCTGCAGGTGCCGGATGAGGCCGGCGACGACGGCACGCTGATGCGCTGGCTTCAGGACTGGCAGCCGGTGCCGGGCCAGGGCGAGCGGTCCTATTCGAATGTCAGCATTGGCCTTCTGGGACGCATCGCCGCCCGGGCCTTCGGCGAACCCTATTCCGAGGCGCTGCGCGCCCATCTCCTGCAGCCGCTGGGGCTGGACAGCACCCATGTCGATGTGCCGGAGGCAGAAATGCGGCGCTATGCCTGGGGCTATTCGCGCCGGGACGACAGCGCCATCCGGGTCAATCCCGGGATGCTCGACGACGAGGCCTATGGTCTGAAGTCGGACCTGCAGGACATGCTGCGCTTCCTGCGGATCAACCTGGGCGACGCGGACGTCCCGCCTAAGCTGCGCGAGGCTGTGGCGCAGGCGCATGCGGGCCGGACGGGAACACAGCATTTCCAACAGGCGATGATCTGGGAACGCTATCCCTGGCCGGTTTCCCGCGATCAGCTGCTGGCCGGGAATGCGGCCGAGATGGTGATGGAAAGCCAGCCCGCGACCCGGTTGGACCAGCCCGATCTGTCCGATCAGGCAGTGCTGTTCAGCAAGACCGGATCGACCAACGGCTTCGGGGGCTATGTCGCCTTCATCCCGGACGCGGACCTGGGCCTGGTCATCCTGGCCAATCGCAACATTCCCAATCCCGCCCGCGTGGATGCCGGACTGGCCCTGATCGAGGCCGTTCTGGAGACAGGACAGCAAAACCAGCCTTGATGTATTCTTGGTTTTGCCAGCCTTCGGACCGTATCGAAGGGCATGTAAGTCGGAGCATGCAACCTCAAGGTCGAGCTTGGGGCGTTGCCATGAAGGCTGAAGAGCGACGTTTGCCTTCGGCCGCCTGATGCTGGTCGCTGCATTGAGGGACTTCGGGGTGACCGTAAGCTTTGGGCCGACTCTGCTTGGGGACAGATCAAAGCTGACGGATGATGAGAGTGTCAGATTTTCTGTGTATAGCCGATCCGTTCCATGCTTTACGGAAAGGAAGCATGCATGACGATCTCGAAGGAATTCTGGCTCTCGGTGATGAACGAGCTGAAGAACCGCAGGCTCCAGGACATCCTGATCGCGGTCGTGGACGGGCTGAAGGGCTTTCCTGAGGCGATCACCGCTGCCTTTCCGGAGGCCATGGGTCCAGACCTGCCCTCGCCATGGTCTTTCGGACCAGTGGCGTTCCCATGGCTCGATGCATCTGGTGACCCACAGCCTGAACTTCTGCTCATGGAAGAACCGCAAGGCGGTGGCGGCCGACCTGCGCCGGATCTACGGGGCCACGACCGCCGACATGGTCGCCGCCGAGCGCGATGCTTTCGAGGGAAAATGGACCGCGAAATACGCCTCCATTGCCCCGGCCTGGCGGCGGTCGTGGCAGGAGGTGATCCCGTTCTTGCCTTCGATCCGGCAATCCGAAAGGTGGTTTATGCGACCAACGCCATCGAGAGCCTGAACCGCGTGATCCGGAAATCGATCAAGACACGCGGCTCGTTCCCGACCGAGGAGGCCGCCACCAGGCTGATCTACCTGGCGATCCGCAGCTTCAGAAAGATGGCCGCAACGTCCGGGAATGGTTTGCCGCCCGCAACCAGTTCGCCATAATGTTCGGCGAGCGCTTCGCCGCTTGAGTATCTGAAACCCCATGGGACGGGCCAGATACACAGAATTCAGGATACCCCCCGGATGATAGGCGCCGCGGCTCCAAACTGGGAATGCAGCGTTGGAGAACCTTCACCCATACCCGGTTCGGTTGCCCTTTACGGCACGATCCGGTTGTATCTCGCGATCTGCCCCCGATATCGGGCCTCTCCAGCTTCATGTGGCAGCCTTGAGGTTCAGCCGTTCCCCGAGCTTTGCGGCCGTCTCCTTGCGCTCGCTGTAGCGGTCGGTCAGGAAGGCCGACAGGTCGCGGGTCGCCAGGGTGAACTTCACCAGTTCCTCCATCACGTCGACGATGCGGTCGTAATAGCTCGACGGGCGCATCCGGCCGGACTCGTCGAACTCCTGATACGCCCTGGCGACCGAGGACTGGTTGGGGATCGTCAGCATCCGCATCCAGCGGCCCAGCACCCGCATCTGGTTCACTGCGTTGAAACTTTGCGAGCCGCCCGAAACCTGCATCACCGCCAGCGTGCGGCCCTGCGTCGGCCGGATCGCGCCCATCGACAAGGGGATCCAGTCGATCTGCGATTTCATCACCCCGGTCATCGCGCCGTGGCGTTCCGGGCTGGTCCAGACCTGGCCCTCGGACCACAGGCACAGATCGCGCAGCTCCTGCACCTTGGGATGCGACGGGTCGGCATCCTCGGGCAGCGGCAGGCCGTTGGCGTGGAACACCCGCGTCTCGCAACCGAAATGCCGCAGCAGGCGCTCGGCCTCCAGCGTGGCGAAGCGGCTGTAGGAGCGTTCGCGCAGCGAGCCGTAGAGCAGCAGGATGCGCGGCGGATGCGTCGCACGTGGCAGGTCGGGGACCGCGGGCGCGCGCAGGCAGTCGGGCGACAGGTTCGGCAGGTCGGGGATCATGCGCGGGCCTCTTGCGGGGTTGCTTCGGGAAACCAGCGGCGGCCCAGCCACAGGGCGGCGTTGACCAGAAGGATCAGCACCGGCACCTCGACCAGCGGGCCGATGACCGCGGCGAAGGCCACGGGTGAGGCGAGGCCGTAGGCGGCGATGGCGACGGCGATGGCCAGCTCGAAGTTGTTGCCGGCGGCGGTGAAGGCGATGGCGGTGCTGCGTGGGTAGTCCCGGGCGATCAGGCGGCCCATGGCGAAGCTGACGACGAACTGGATGGCGAAATACAGCACCAGCGGGATAGCGATCCTGATGGTGTCGAGCGGCAGGCGCACGACATCGCCACCCTTCAGGCTGAACATCGCCACGATGGTGAAAAGCAGCGCGGCCAGCGTGATCGGGCCGATCCTCGGCAGGAATGCCTCGCGATACCATTCCTCTCCCCTGCGCCGGATCAGCACACGCCGGGTCAGGAACCCGGCGGCGAAGGGGATGCCCAGATAGATCAGCACCGCCTCGGTCACGGTCCGGAAGCCCACCTCGATCACGCTGCCCTGCAGCCCGAACAGCGGCGGCAGCACGGTCAGGAACAGCCAGGCATAGGTCGAGAAGAACAGGATCTGGAAGATCGAGTTGAAGGCCACCAGCCCGGCGACATATTGCCCGTGGCCGCGCGCCAGCTGGTTCCAGACCAGCACCATGGCGATGCAGCGCGCCAGGCCGATCAGGATCAGCCCGGTCATGTATTCGGGATGATCGCGCAGGAATATCACCGCTAAGGCGAACATCAGCACTGGCCCGATCAGCCAGTTCTGCACCAGCGACAGCACCAGCACCCGCTTGTCGGCAAAGACCCGGGGCAGGTCCTCGTAGCGGACCTTCGCCAGCGGCGGATACATCATCAGGATCAGGCCGATGGCGATGGGAATGTTGGTCGAGCCCACCGACATGGCGTGCAGCGCATCCGGCAGGCTGGTGAACAGCGTGCCCAGCAGGATGCCGAGCGCCATGGCCGCGAAGATCCACAAGGTCAGGTAGCGGTCGAGAAAGGAAAGCCGGCGGGCCGGGCTGTCGGGGGTCATCATCAGATCCTTTCAGGCCGAGCGAATGCGGTTGCCCTGGGCATCCACGACTTGCTCGCCATCCTCCTTGCTGAAGGCGGCGCGCTGCGGCGGCAGCAGGTCCAGCACCTGTTCCGAGGGCCGGCAAAGCCGCACGCCCCTGGGGCTGACCACGATGGGGCGGTTGATCAGCACCGGATGCGCCAGCATCGCCTCGACCAGCGCGGCGTCGGGCAGCGCCGGATCGTCCAGGCCCAGCTCCGCATGGGGCGTGCCTTTTTCCCGCAACAGCTCGCGCGCCGCGATGCCCATGCGGGCGATAAGCTGTTCCAACATCGCGCGCGAGGGCGGCGTCTTGAGGTATTCCACCACATGCGGCTCGATCCCGGCATTGCGGGTCATGGCCAGCACGTTGCGCGAGGTGCTGCAATCCGGGTTGTGGTAGATCACGACGTCCATGCCGGCCCCCGCCCCGGCCGCGCCTTCGGAGCGTCCGATCTCGTGCAACCTGGAGGCGAGGCTGGCGCGATCGAGGGTGCCGATCGGCAGGGCGGCAAAGGTTTGGATGCGCGCCTTCATGTAGCGCAGCGTCTCGATGAAGGCCATGTCGCGCTGCAACTCGCTGCCGGTCGCGGCTGCCGGGTCTGGAAGGCCCCAATGCGCCGTCATCGGCTGGCCCGGCCAATAGGGACAGGCCTCGCCCGCCGCGTCGTCGCAAACGGTGAAGACGAAATCCATCACCGGCGCGTCGGGCCCGGCGAATTCGTCCCAGCTTTTCGAGCGCAGCCCTTCGGTCGGGTAATGGTAGTTCTGCAGGATTTTCAGGGTCCGCGGATGCACCTCTCCCTTTGGCTGGCTGCCGGCCGAGAAGGCGCGGAACCGCGCGCCGCCCTCCTTGCGCAGCACGCTTTCGGCGATGAGCGAGCGGGCGGAGTTGCCGGTGCAGAGAAACAGCACGTTGAAGACACGAGGCGAGGCGTCAGCCATGCAGGGCATCCTTGCCGGGTTCACAGGAACAGGACAGCGCGGCCGCGACCGGCGCGCAGATGTCCGGGTGGCCGTCGCAGCAATCGCGCATCAGGAATGCGATCAGCCCGGCCAGTGTCGCAAAGACGGCGCTGTAGATGATGAAGCGCCCCTCGCGCCGGGACCGGATCAGCCCGGCCTGTTCGAGATGGGTCAGGTGAAACGACAGCCGCGAGGTGCTGGCGCCGCCCAGGGCCTCGCCGATCGCCCCGGCCGCCATGCCGTCGGGTCCGGCCTTGACCAGCAACCGGACGATACGCAGCCGGGTCTCCTGCGACAGCGCCGCGAAGCCGGCAAGGGCGCGTGGCTCTTCCATCGAATCAATCCCTCAAGATATGTTGATATATAACGCAATGAGACAAGTCAACGCAAGTTGAAATGGCGGGGTGATATCCGTGCCGCTTCGGAACGGCCCCGCATCGTTCGTGGTGACGAGACACAGACCCAGGTTTGCATCCCTCGTGCAGAGCCGGTGTGCCGGCTTCTATAGGAGAGGCGTCGTAAAACGGCCGTCCGGATGCGGCAGTGCCGCATTGCAACTCGGTTCGGATGCCCCCGCCTACTCTTGCCGAGGCGGAATGATGCCGGGGAACGAGGTCAGCGCATCAGGAGAACAGGCACCTAGCAGGACCGGATCATGGCGGTGGTGGTGGAGCCGATGATCAGGCTGCGGATGCGCGAATGGCCGTAGGCCCCCATGACCAGCAGGTCGAAGGGCGCCTGATCCACCAGCTTGCCAAGCGCGGTTTCCGGCTGGCCGGGCAGGATCGCGGTCTCGGCCATGATCCCTGCCGCGTTCCTCCAGCAAGGCGGTGCGGGCGTCAAGCGCGATGGCCCCCGAGAGGTCCGGCCTTGCCGGTGCCTCGCGGCGGCCCAGCACATGGATCAACTCGACCGGCGCGCCAGTGCGGCCCGACAGCCAGGCGGCGTGGTCGCAGACGCTGGCCGAATAGGCCGAGCCATCGACAAAGGCGACGATCTTCTGCGGTTCTTCGCTCATGCTTTCCTTCCTCAATGCGCCATCAGCCTGTCCGTCGCGCCGGGCTTGTCATGGATGGCAAGCCTGTCGACGATGGTTTCCGATGCTTCGTTCATGCCGAAGATCTCGACCTCGGCCCCGTCGCGGCGGAACTTCAGCACCGCCATGTCCAGGGCCTGCACCGAGGAAATGTCCCAGATATGGGCGCGGCTGACATCGATGATCACCTTCTCGACCGCCTCGTTGAAGTCGAAGGCTTCCATGAAATCCTCGACCGAGCCATAGAACAGCTGCCCCTCGATCACATAGCTGCGCAGCCGGCCATCGGGGGTGACATGGGTCGTGACCTTGAACAGTTGCGCGATCTTGGCGGCAAAGAAGATGCCCGACAGCAGCACGCCCACCAGCACCCCGATGGCAAGATTGTGGGTCCAGACCACCGTGGCCACGGTCGCCAGCATCACCACCGAGGAGGACCGCGGATGCGTGCGCAGGTTCTTCAGCGACGACCAAGAAAAGGTGCCGACCGACACCATGATCATGATCGCCACCAGCGCGGGCATCGGGATCTGCGCCACCCATTCCCCCAGAAAGACCACCAGGATCAGCAGCACGAAACCGGCGGTAAAGGCCGAAAGTCGCCCGCGTCCGCCGGATTTGACGTTGATCATGCTCTGCCCGATCATCGCGCAGCCGGCCATGCCGCCGATGAAGCCGGTGGCGGCATTGGCGATGCCCTGGCCGATGCATTCCTGGTTGCGGTCCGATTTGGTGTCGGTCAGCTCATCGACCAGGTTCTGCGTCATCAGGCTTTCCAGCAGGCCCACCACGGCGATGGCCAGCGAATAGGGCAGGACGATCAGCAGCGTCTGCCCCGTCAGCGGGATCTGCGGGATCATGAAGACCGGCAGCGTGTCGGGCAGCGCCCCCATGTCGCCCACCGTGCGCACGTCCCAGCCGAAGGCCATCGAAAGCGCCGTCAGCACGACGATGGCGACCAGCGGCGATGGGATGGCCCTGGTCAGCCGCGGAAACAGGTAGATGATGGCCAGCCCGGCCGCGACCAGAACATAGGTCAGCCAGGTGACCCTGGACGGGTCCAGTTCCGGCAATTGCGCCAGGAAGATCAGGATCGCCAGCGCATTGACGAAGCCGGTCATCACCGATTTCGACACATAGCGCATGACGAAACCCAGGCGCAGCAGCCCGGCTCCGATCTGGATCAGCCCGGCCAGCACGGTGGCGGCCAGCAGATATTGCAGCCCGTGGTCGCGCACCAGCGTGACCATCAGCACCGCCGTTGCCGCTGTGGCAGCCGAGATCATGCCCGGCCGCCCGCCGGTGAAGGCGACCAGCACCGCGATGGAGAAGCTGGCGTAAAGCCCGACCTTCGGGTCCACGCCGGCGATGATGGAAAAGGCGATGGCTTCGGGGATCAGCGCCAGCGCCACGACCAGCCCGGCCAGCAGGTCGCCGCGGATATTGCCGAACCATTGGGTCCGGTAGGCATCAAGTGAAATCATGTCATCCGTTCCTGACCGATCAGGGCCCGGAATGGGGCCGCATGTCGAGTTTTCGATCTTGGGGTGTAGGTTCGGGTTGTCCGGCGGATCGGCGGCCGGAAGAGCCAGCCGGGAGTTGCACCCGGCTCCATGCGTTTCGGGTGGCTGTTATGCGCAAACATCGCGCATTTGCAACCCGGAACAGCAAAACCCGAGCGGAGGCCAGCGATCCTGCCGACACTTCGGCCCTGTCTCCGCCGCTGCTTTGGCGAAGGCGCTTTCCCCGCGCCCCGCCTGGGCGGTCGTCGCGGAAAATGCCGATCGGCAACAGAGCAGGTAGAAATGTCCGGTTTGGATCGGGACGTGATTTCTGCCCGCCCGTCCGCCGCCCATGCTGCAGCGCGGAATGCATGGCTGGTTTGCCGGGATCGCGGCTACTTCCCGTCAGGTGCCCGGCCTATATCCGCCTTGTCCGAAACATGCCCGCCGGATGGGCAAGATGAAAAAGGTGCCAGGATGTCCACTGTCGAGATGAGCCATAGCCGTGCCGCTGCCGGTGGCCTGGGTCAGGTCTTTGCCCGCGTGATCGCGATGGTCGCCGCATGGAACGACGCCCGCATCACCCGCCGCGAACTGCACCGGCTGACGGATCGGGAACTGACCGATATCGGCCTGACCCGCGGCGATATCGAGCGCGTCGCCCGCGGCCTCTGAGGCCATCCCATCGATGAACGGACCCCGCGGCGGTGGCTGCGGGGTTTTTTCATGCGCGAGTGATGGAAAATCGAGGTTCGGCATGCTCGGAATCCCGGTCATGCGATAAACGCTCGCCATCATGTCCAAGGCCGGGCGATCGGCGAAACGGAGGAGATGGCGGTCGCTCTGCGGTAGCACCCTGAGCCAATCGCCGCGCGCTGTCGCATTCGGAGATCCTCCGGGATGTCATGGCGCAGACGGCGTCCGGCGCCGCATCGCACACCTGACGGCAAGGGCGTTTCCGGCTATGATCCGGCGATGGACCGGATGCCGGTGAACTACCGCCCCATCGAGGCCGACGGCTTGACCGGTGCCGAAGACGGTATGGCACCCTAGGCCGTCAAGGACAGGAGGACAGCATGCTCGAGGCTCCACGCATCTACCCGACCTTCCGCTTCCGCAACGCGGCGGCGATGATCGACTGGCTGGAAAAGGCCTTCGGCTTCACCATCCACGCGAAATATATGGATGGCGACAAGGTCGCCCATGCCGAACTGGCCTTCGGCTCGTCGATGATCATGTGCGGCGACGACAGGGACGACGCCTATGGCGAGATGGTGGGCCCGCCCTCGGCGCAGGGCGGCAAGTCGCTCTATATCGCCGTGGATGACGCTGATGCGATGTTCGCCCGCGCCCAGGCCGCCGGCGCGGTGATCGAGGAGGGGCCGACCGACCGCGACTATGGCAGCCGCGAATTCATCTGCCGCGACCCGGAAGGCAACCTGTGGTGCTTCGGCACCTGGTGGCCGAAGGTGACCGACAAGACCTGAGCATCATGGCACCGCGGATTTCGAACCGGATCGCATCCTTCATCGACGCCCTGCCGCTGGCGCCGGGCCTGAGGGTGCTGGAGATCGGTTGCGGCCCGGGGGTGGCGGCCCGCGAGGTTTCCCGCCGTGTCGGGAACGGCTTCGTCCTGGCCATCGACCGCTCGGCCAGGGCGATCGACAGCGCGGTGGCCGGATCGAGGGCGGAAATCGCCACCGGCCGCCTGCGGTTCCTGCGAGCGGCGATCGAGGATTTCGCATTGCCGCCGGGTGAAGAGCCTTTCGACATTGCCTTCGCGATGCGTGTCGGGGCGCTGGACGGTCGTCACCCGGATATCGAGCGACGCGCCCTTGAACGATTGCGGGCGGTATTGAAACCGACGGGGCGGCTGTTCATCGACACGGGGCATCCGCTTCGGGAGATCGGGCTGCGAGGGCGGTGACGATTCGGCTTGTGCTACCGGAAACGCGTTTCGCGTTCCGGTGCATGACGGGGGGCAGGGGGCGCCCCTCGGGCAGGTTGTCGCAGCGTCACCGCGCTCCCTTGCATGCCAAAGCCCCTGTACCTAGCTCGGCTCGTGACCGACCGGCGGCGAAAAACAGAACAAGGGGCATGCGGACGATGCGTTTCCTGCTGACCTTCCATTGCGTGGCGACCGGCCAGTGGCGCTGCCTCGATACCGCGCTGCTTCCCGACCTCCGGTCGGGCCGCGCCGAGGATCTGCCCGCGGCCCTGCGCGGTGAGCCGGATCTGGTCATGCGCTGGCTGCTCGGGCGCTACGAGATTGCGGATATGTTAATCCCTGAGACGATAGATCCGATGGCACAGGGTGGCCTGGTCACAATCTATGCCCTCGGTGCCAACCGATCCGTCATCGGCTTCGAGAACGCGTATAACGGCGCCTGGCTCGAGATGTTCCTGCTTGAGAACCAGCCGCTCGGCCATATCGCCATCCGCAAGGTTTTTTCGTTGTCCGGGGCGATGGCCAAGCTGGAGGAACGGGCGGCGCGGCCCCTGCATCCCTCCGACGCGGCCTGCCGCCTGACGGTGAGCCGGATCATCGAGCACCGGCAGATCTTGGGAAAGCAATACAAGACCGATGCTGGGCGGACAGCGGCTTTCGTGGAGAAGGTCTAAACCAGGGTCGGCGGATTGTTCGAGTGATCTTTGGCGAGACCGCCCGAGGACGTCGGCAGGCCGCGGGGCTATGAGGATTTCCTCGACATCATCCGCGACCCGGCGCACGAGGAGCACCGCTCCACGCTGCGATGGGCGGGCGGGCATTTCCATCTGGAATAGTTCGATCTCGATCTGATCAACAAGGATCTGCGCAATGCCTTGCGTGCGAACGCGCGGCGCCGGCTGCATCAGCCGAAGCCGAAGGCGCCGAAGGGTTGGCAGTGCCTCCCGTTGCGACCCATCGTCAGCCTGTGCGAAGCTGGTCCATCCCTCAACCCTTGCCCCGACAGACCCATGACCGAGATCGCACCGCAACCCAGGATCAAGCTGTCGAAGCTGCGCGATATCGGCTGGACGCTCTGGGATCCCATCGGCTTGCTGGACCCGGAAAGCCGGCCGGGCAGGTGGGACGACGAGGCCAACCTGTCCTTCGCGAACGAATACGACAGCTATCTGATCGCGGCTGCCTCTCAGCTGCGCCGGGGAACGCCCCGCGATGAGGTCGTCGCGTTTCTGGTCGAGATCGAGACCCGACACATGGGAATGGCCGATAGCCCGAGCGCCCGACCGAGGGCGGAAGCGGTCGTGGATGCGATCCTCGCCGACGAGACTATCTGGACCTGGCCCGACGCGCAGGGACGGTTCGGTGAGGGATGATGCGCATCGCCGGAACCCGGGAGACAGGATGACCAGGCACAGGATATTCACCACCAGCTTTGCCAGCGTCCATCCGCATTACGTGGCCAAGGCAGAGAAGAAGGGCCGGAGCCGGGCCGAGGTCGATGAGATCATCTGCTGGCTGACCGGCTACGGCCCGGAGCAACTGGCAGCCCGGCTGGAAGACCGGACGGATTTCAAGACATTCTTCGCCGAGGCCCTGCGCATGTACCCGGCGCGCTCCCTGATCAAAGGCACCTCGCTCGACCACTCGCGAGGCCCCCCTTCCGACTCCCCGACTTCTTCAGCAGCTTGCGCTAAAACAAGAACAGATATTCTTGTATCTGCCCATCGCCATGGGCTAGCTAAGAGCCGAGGGAGTATTCACGTCAGCAATATCCGGTCGCACTGGCCCAGGTGGTCAACGCGAGGAGGAGAGAAATGCGGTTCAAGAAGCTCGACATGAATCTGCTGGCCGCGCTGGACGTGCTGCTGCGCACCTGCAACGTGTCGAAAGCCGCCGAGGAAATGTTCATCACCCAATCGGCGATGAGCAATGCGCTGGCCCGTCTGCGCACCTATTTCGATGACCCGCTGCTGATCCAGGTCGGGCGGCGGATGGAGCTCTCGCCCTTTGCCGAGACCATTCGCGACCCGTTGCGCGATGTCATGCTGCGCATCGAATCCACCGTCATCACCAGCCCGCAATTCGATCCCCGCACCAGTACGCGCGAGCTGACGATCGCGCTGTCGGACTATTCCCTGGCGGTGCTGGGCGCGGCGCTGGTGCAGCGCCTGGCCGATGAGGCGCCGCTGGTGCGGGTGAACTTTCGTCCGCAGCACGCTACGCCCGGCAAGCTGCTGGAGCGGGGCGAGATCGACCTGCTGATCGCCCCCGATTTCACCGCCGCCGATAGCAGCGTCAGCGAGACGCTGTATCAGGATGACATCTGCGTCATTGCCTGCGCCCGCAGCAGTCATGCCGGCAAGGTCATGGACCTGGAGCGCATCACCGGCGCGCCGCATGTGGTGATGGAACCCTTCTCGGGGCAGGAGAGCTTTGCCGTCATCGCGGCGCGCGAGGCCGGGCTGAAGCTGAGCCCGGTGGTGACGACCTATGCCTTCAACTCCATTCCCGATCTCGTGCGCGGCACTGACCGTATCGCGCTTTTGCAGAGGCGGTTGGGGCAGAAGGCGGCGGCAAGCGGCGATTTCGTGCTGTTCGATCCGCCCGTCGCCCTGCCGCGGCTCAGCCAGACCATGCAATGGCTGGGCCATCGCGAACGCGATCCGGGGCTGGTCTGGCTGCGGGGGTTGGTGCGGGCCTGCGTCGATGACATGTGCCCATAAAATAGAATATTGATTCTATAAATACCCGCAGGCTTCAAAGTAAATTTTCCTTTCCGGACCGCTTGTTGTTCTTGGCAACAGTCAAGTTTTCTGAGGGAGGAAGAAACACTTGGATCGGCATCTCTTTGCCGCGGCCGTCATTGCGATGGCCGCGACCACATCCGCTCATGCCGAATTCAAGCTCGGCGGCGAGGTCATTCTGGGCTGGGGCAGCGCGGGGGTCGAGGATGGCGCCTATGGGCTGGGGACGCTCGATGGCACCTATAGCACCACATTCGACAATGGCTGGGACTTGGAGGGGTTGCTGCGGCTGAACCTGCGTTCGTTCCAGGACGAGATCGACTATCTCGACGACAACCATGTCGATTTCCGCGCCAGGCTGGACATGAAGGAATGGGGCAAGCTCGAAGCGGGCAGCTTCAAGCCCTGGGAAAACCGTCCTTTCGCGGATGGCGACTGGTTCAACCGCGGCGGCTTCAACGTCTATATGGGCACGGCGCCCGCCTATCGCGACGTTTTCGCCAGCAAGGCGGCCCGGGCCTCGGACGGCACCGTCTACAAGGTGTTTCCCGATGCCTATCTGCGCTATGACAATAAGCTGGGTCCGGTCGGGCTGACGGTCACCCTGGACCCGCTGCGCCGCTATGGCCCCTTCCATGCCGACGACATGCTGGACGAGCAACCCTGGGGCGACGCCAAGCTGGAATACGGCTTTGGACGGAACGGCGTCTTCCTGCAGGGCAACAACCTGGGCGACCTGGTGCTGGGCGCGCGGGTGGTGGCCGGCGACTTCATGCTGATGGGGCTGCGCCAGATGCGCGAGGGCAAATGGACCTGGTATCGCGACCAGTACCTGGCCTTCTACAACGCGCCCAAGGGCAACGCTTTGCGGCTGAAAAGCATCGGCATGGGCTTCTCGGACATGCGCAACCCCTATCTGCATGACCACATCGGCATCTTCGGCCTGAACTTCGGCACCGAGCAGTGGGAGCTGAAATTCGGTGCCGACACCCAGGGCGGGCTGGCGCTGGAAGGGCGCTATGGCGTGACCGAGAAGCTGGACCTGTTTGCGGGCTGGGATAATGGCTACGGCTATTATGAAGGCTTCGACGATGCCTATGAGCCGCCGGTCTCGGTGCCCGAGCGGGGCGGGGCCTTCGAACTGGCCATGCGCTACCGGTTCTAGCATTTTCCATGTGAATGCACGGAATTTCTGAATTCAATTTCAGAAATATGGTGGCGGTCGCTATGGCTTGTCGCGGCGTCTCAGCATCCGCCAGCATATGAAGAAACACCACGGGCCGGCCTCCAGCACCGGCCCGTGTTCGCCAAGGGTCTCGCGGCCCTGGCAAATCAGCCACGGAAGGAAGCGCGCAATGGCGATGTTCAATTATTTCCCGAATTATGTCTGGAACCTGACGATCTCGATCGCGCTGGCCAGCGGGGCCGAGATCGGCGAGATCATGGACATGTGCCAGCCGCTTCTGGACAAGGCCAAGGCCGGCGAGGATGCAGGCACCGCCGATTTCATGCGCGAATGGGTGCGGGTTGCGGATCGTCTTGCCGGCATCGCAGCCGAGGAGGAGGGGCAAGGCCGGCTGCTCTCGGCCGGTGACAAGCTGCAGCGCGCCGCGCTGTATTACATCCTCGCCGAGCGCATGCAGGGTCAGGGCACCCCCGGGCGGATGGAGACCTATCGCAAGGGGCTCGACGCCTTCCAGCGCGGGACGCAATATGCCGGGGACAAGGTGACCCGCTTCGAGGTGCCCTATGGCGACAAGGTGATCCCGGTGCTCTACACCCCCGCCGAGGGCGTCGAAGGCCCGACGCCGGCGGTGGTCTATCTGAACGGGCTCGATAGCTGCAAGGAGCTGCTCTACTGGTCGCGGCTGCCGCATGCGCTGGCCAGGCGCGGCATCGCCACGCTTTGCGTCGACCAGCCCGGCACTGGCGAAAGCCTGCGCCTGCAGGGCATGCATGCTCATTTCGACAGCGAGACATGGGGCAGCGCGGTCTATGACTGGCTGGCGGCGCGCGAGGATGTGGATGCCGCCCGCATCGGCATCACCGGCATCTCGCTGGGCGGCTATTATGCCCCCCGCGTCTGCGCGTTCGAGCCGCGTTTCGCCTCGGGCGCGGTCTGGGGCGCCAACCACAACTGGGCCGAGGTGCAGCAAAAGCGCCTGAAGCGCGAGGGCGAGAACCCGGTGCCGCATTACTGGAACCATGTCATGTGGGTATTCGGCGCCGGGGACATGGAGGACTTCCTGGCCAAGGCCGAAGGCTTCAACCTGAACGGCGTGATGGAAAAGATCCGCGTGCCCTTCCTGGTCACCCATGGCGCCAACGACCGCCAGATCGGGCTGGAATATGCGCATCAGGCCTATGACCAGCTGACCAACGCGCCGCGTCGCGCGCTGAAGATCTTTACCGACCGCGAGGGCGGGATCGAGCATGTCGGCGCCGACAACATGACCTATGGCCGCAATTTCATCGCCGACTGGTTTGCGGAAACGCTGGGCGGGCGGCTGGCATGAAGCTGGCGACCCTGCCCGACGGCACCCGGGACGGGCGGCTTCATGTGGTCAGCCGCGACCTGACGCATTGCGCCCCGGCCGAGGTTCCGACGCTTCAGGCGCTGATCGAGGATTGGGAGGGGCTGTCCGGCGCCCTGATCGCGCAATATGAGGCGCTGAATGCCGGCGGCGGCCAGCCCTTCGACCCGGCCGCCGCGCTGGCGCCCTTGCCGCGCGCCTGGCAATGGCTGGATGGCTCGGCCTATGAAAGCCATGGCGAACTGTTGCAGCAGGTTTTCGACCTGCCGCCGAATCCCAAGGGCCGGCCGTTGATATATCAGGGCCTGTCGGACCGTTTCCTCTCCGGGACCGAGGATGTGGCCTTGCCCTCCGAGGAGGACGGCATCGATTTCGAGGGAGAATTCGGCGTGATCCTGTCGCGCGTGCCGATGGGCGCCGATGCGGCGACCGCGGCGGCGCATATCCGCTTGATCGTGCTGATCAACGACTGGTCCTTGCGCAGCATCGCGCCCATCGAGATGAAAACCGGCTTCGGCTGGGTGCAGGCCAAGCCCGCCAGCGCCATGGCGCCCGTCGCGGTGACACCGGACGAACTGGGCAGGGCTTGGCGCGACCACCGTGTCGACCTGCCGCTGGCGGTCGACTGGAACGGCGCGCGCTTCGGCCGGGCCGAGGGCCATGCCATGACCTACGGCTTCGACGAACTGGTCGCCCATGCCGCCCGCACTCGCGAACTGGTGGCGGGGACGGTTCTGGGCTCGGGCACGGTCTCGAACCCGGATTTCCGCAAGGTCGGTTCCTCCTGCATCGCCGAGCGCCGCGCCATCGAGATGCTGGACCAGGGCGCGCCGCAGACCGGCTTCATGCGCTTCGGCGACCGGGTGCGGATGGAATGCACCCTGCGCGACGGCACGCCGCTGTTCGGCGTGATCGACCAGAAGGTGGTGAAGCCATGACCCGGCGTATCGTCGACCTGTCCGTGACCCTGACCGACCGCTTCCGCTCGGATCCGCCGGGGCTGGGACCCAGGATCGAATACAAGGACCATGACGCCGGCGCGCTGGAATATCAGCAGATGTTCGGCGTCCCGGTCGAGCACCAGCTGGACGGCAAGGGCGCCGCCATCGAGCGGTTGACCCTGACCACGCACAACGGCACGCATCTGGATGCGCCTTTTCACTATCACCCGACGATGAACCGCGGCGAGCGCGCCCTGACCATCGACGAGATCCCGCTGGACTGGTGCATGGGGCCCGGGGTCAAGCTGGACTTCCGTGCCATGCCCGACGGCCATGTCGTCACCGCCGGCGAGATCGAGGCCGAATTCCAGCGCATCGGCCATGTGCTGCAACCGGGCGAGATCGTGCTGGTCAACACCCGCGCCGGCGCGCTTTACGGTCGGGACGATTATATCGCCGCCGGCTGCGGCATCGGTCGCGAGGCGACCTTGTGGATGACCAGCCGCGGCATGCGCGTCTGCGGCACCGACGCCTGGAGCTGGGACGCGCCGCTGATGGGCGTGGCGCAGAAGGCCATCGCCACCGGACAGTGGGAGCTGTTCTGGGAGGGCCACAAGGCCGGGGCCGAGACGATCTATTGCCACATGGAGAAACTCGCGAACCTCGACCAGCTGCCTGACCACGGCTTTCAGGTCATGTGTTTCCCGGTCAAGGTCGAGCGCGGTTCGGCCGGCTGGTGCCGCCCTGTGGCGATCATCGAGGACTGAACCCCGAGAGGGCTCGGGGCTTGGCGGCTTTCTCATGCCCCTCCAGGGCGCGGGCTGGCCAGCCAGCCGGCGATCCGCTGGTCGCGGATCACCAGCGTTTCCGGCCCGGCGCCCAGGCCGCGCAGGATCACCGCGATCTGGCCATGCGTGTCGCGCATCATCCGGGCAATGTCTGGGAGGTCGGCGCGGAGATAGGTCTTGAGCCCTTCCACCATGACCGAGATGACCATGCCGGCGATCAGCCCGACATCGAAATCGGCGCTGAGCCGGCCGTCATCGCGCCCCTCGCGCAGCAGGCGGGCGACCAGATCGGTGACGGTTCCATGCAGCGCAACGAAACGGCTGGCTTGGTCAGAATCGTCATAGAGGTTCAGGTTGACGAGCCCCAGCCGGGCAATGGCGATGTCGGCGGTATAGGCCTGCACATTGGCCAAGGCGATGTGCATCAGCGCCTCGGCCAGCGACAGCTCGGCATGGGGCACGGCCAGGCTTTCGGCGGCGGCGGCCTCGATGATGTCGTTATACAGCATGAACAGCAGGTCGCGCTTGGAAGCGGCATAGAGAAACAGCGTGCCCTGCGCCACCTCGGCCAGCCGCGCGATTTCGCGGATGGTCGCCTCTTCATAGCCGCGCGACAGGAAAAGCGCCCGCGATGCCTCGCGAATGCGGCGCAGCTTGTCGCGCTTGCCGATCTCGGTGCGTGAGAGCTGTTCATGCTTCATCGGGATGACCGTGCTCATTCATGATCAGGCGCAACTTGTCGCATGGGTGGGGTGCTGTCAAACCGGCAATGAATCAAGGCCATATTGATTTGGTGAATACTGTTGAATGGATCCATTGAATTTGACAGCCGGCGGGTTTGCCCGCAAGGAATGAGCACACTCATTTTTAAGGGCGCGCACCCGCGTCCCCGGATGCAGGAGGAGACCCGACATGATGACCAATGTGCTGCTTGAGGCGCAGAGCCTTGTCGCCCGGCCCGATGGGTTGGCGATCGGCCTGCGGCTGCCCTGGTATCGCAGCCTGCCGCTGTCGGTGATCCAGCTGGACGGGCTGCGCATCGACGGTTCCGATATCCCCGGGGAAAAGCTGCGTTTCGAACTGAACGGCAAGCTGCGCCCGCTGGCCGAGATGGCCGATCTGACCGGGGAATACTGGTTCGTGCAGGACAGCCTGGTGCTGGTCGCCGATCACGCTGTCGCCGCCGGAGGGGAGCACGAGGTCGATGTGACCCTGTCCTTCTACCCCCCTTATATCGCCGATTTCCGCCGCAAGTCGCGCGGCATCGCCCGGATGAAGGCCAACTGACATGACCAAAGCGCATATCGAACTCGGCACCTCGATCTATTCCTTCACCAATGAATGCCACGGCCGGCAGATGAGCTGGCAGGACATGATCCGGCTGGTGGACGAGAAAAAGCTGGGCACGCAGATCGAGGTGGTGGGCTTCCAGTCCTTCCGGAGCTTCCCCGATGTCTCGGACGCCGAGGCGGACGCCTTTCGGGCGGTGATGGCAGAAACCTCGCAGACCGCGAATTGCCTGGGCATCAATGCCGACCGCTTCATGAAGCCGAACCAGCCCATCACGGACGACGCGATGGTGGATTATCACGAACGCCAGATCCGCTCGGCCGCGAAGCTGGGCTTCCGCGCCGTGCGCTACCAGAACACCGCGACCCCCGCCGTGATCCGCCGCTGCGTGCCGCTGGCCGAGAGGCTGGGCGTCAGGCTGGGGCTGGAAATCCACGCTCCGCACAGTCCCAGCCATCCCGACATCATCGCCTATCGCGAGATGTATGCCGAGGTGGACAGCGAGATGCTGGGCTTCATTCCCGATTTCGGCGCCACCGCCCGCGACGTGCCGCAGATCCATGTCGATTATTTCCGCAACGTGGTCGGCACGCCGGAAAGCGCCATCCGGAAGGCGCTGGAAATCTGGCATGACGACAGCTACGAGCCCTTCCAGCGCTTCGGCGTCTTCATGGGCTGGTGCGCGCAGAACGGCATCGAGGACCGCCACGGCGTCGAGCTGATGATCATCTTTGGCATCATCAACCGCGTCGATCCGGCCGTCTGGGCCGAGATCATGCCGCAATGCTTCCACATCCATGGCAAGTTCTACGACATCGACGCCGACGGGCGCGAAGCCGCCATCGACTATGACCAGACGCTGAAGGTGTTTCTGGACAACGGCTTCAGCGGCACGATGTCCTGCGAATGGGAAGGCCACATGGTCAATGACAAGGCCGCCCTGCCGCGCATCGAGGCTTGGCACCGGATGTGCCGCGACATCATCGCGAAACATGCGTGAGGCGGCAGGATGGCCTATGACTACATCATCGTCGGCGCCGGCTCGTCGGGCTGCGTGCTGGCCAATCGCCTGTCCGAGGACCCCGGCAACCGGGTTCTGCTGATCGAGGCCGGCGGCGACAATCAGGACCGCTTCATCAAGATGCCGGGCGGTTTCATGAAGATCTTCGGCAACCCAAGGTTTTTCTGGTTCTTCCCGATCAAGCCGCAGCTGGGTCGCCCGGCCGAGAAATGGACCTATGGCCGCGGCCTTGGCGGCTCTTCGGCGGTGAACGGCACCTGGTATCTGCGCGGCATGGCGCGCGACTATGACAACTGGGGCCAGAGCGGCCTGCACGAATGGTCCTGGTCGCAGATGCTGCCCTGTTTCGAATGGATGGAAAACTATCGCGAAAAGGGCGCCGACGGGACGCGCGGCAGAAACGGCCCCTTGCAGATCACCATGTCCACCTATCGCTCGAAGGTGATGGAGGCCATCGTCAAGGCGGGCGAGACGCTTGG
The DNA here is from genome assembly GCF_000518925.1 of Paracoccus sp. J39. Taxonomy (NCBI): domain Bacteria; kingdom Pseudomonadati; phylum Pseudomonadota; class Alphaproteobacteria; order Rhodobacterales; family Paracoccaceae; genus Paracoccus; species Paracoccus sp. J39. Next base: position 25,749 of record NZ_JAEN01000002.1, read on the forward strand.
TCTGAAATGGCTGGACGACATCAACGCGCCCAGGACCGACGGCATGGGCTGGTCGCAGTTCACCGTGAACCGCCGGGCGGTGCGCGCCTCCTCCTACGAGGCGTTTCTGGCGCCGATCCGCAAGAGCCGGCCGAACCTGACCATCGTGACCGATACGCTGGTCGACCGCGTGCTGATCAAGGACGGCCGCGCCACCGGCGTCGAATGCCGCCAGAACGGCCGCAAGGTCACCTTCGAGGCGACCCGCGATGTCATCCTCTCGGCCGGGGTCTATACCTCGCCCAAGATCCTGCAACTCTCGGGCGTGGGCGATCCCGAGCTGCTGGCGCGGCACGGCATTCCGGTCAAGGCGCCCCTGAAGGCCGTGGGGCGCAACCTGTCGGACCATGCCATGATCACTCTGACCTATGACCTGCATGGCGATCCGGGCATGAACCGCGAGTTCAGGGGCTGGCGCCTCTACAAGAACGCGCTGCAATATTTCCTGACCCGGACCGGCAAGCTGGCGCGGGTGGGGATGCCGATCACCATGCTCTACGCCCCCGACGGCGACCGGGAATGGCCCGATTTCCAACTGGGCGCGGGACCCTTCGCCATGCGCTCGTCGAAAGAGATGAAATCCGAACCCGGGCGCGGCCCGATTTCGGACGAGCCGGGGATCATGTTCTCGGGCTTTCACCTGCGGCCGAAGAGCCTCGGCTCGGTGGCGATCACCTCTCCCGACCCGGACGCGCCGCCCGAGGTCGAAGCCGGCTGGTGGAGCGACCCCGAGGGTTACGACCGCAAGATGGCCGTCGAACTGGTCGCGACCCTGCGCCGCATGGCGGCGAGCGAGCCGCTGAAGCCCTTTGTCGGCAAGGAGCGGGTGCCGGGCCCGGAATACCAGTCCGAGGACGCCGTCGCCGAAGAGCTGAAATGGATGCTCAGCCCCGGGCTGCACGGCACCGGCACCTGTTCCATGGGCACCGATCCCGAGACCTCGGTTCTGGACAGCCGATGCCGGGTGCATGGGGTGCGGGGGCTGCGGGTAGTCGATTGCTCGACCATGCCGACGACGGTTTCGGGCAACACGAACGGCCCGGCCATGGCCATCGCGGTGCGTGCGGCCGAGCTGATCCTGCAGGACGCGCGCGCCTGACCAGTCGGGCGGCCTTGCCGGGCCGCTCTTGAGCGACAATTGAGGGATGGAATGTCCAAGACCATGAAGGGGCCGGGCCTGTTCCTGGCGCAATTTGCCGGCGATGCCGCGCCGTTCGACAGCCTGCAAGGCATCACGAAATGGGCGGCGAGCCTTGGCTACAAGGGCGTGCAGCTGCCCACGACCGACGCGCGATTCTTCGACCTGAACCGTGCCCATGACAGCGAAGCCTATTGCGACGAGATCCGCGGCATCTGCGCCGATGCGGGCGTGGCGATCACCGAGCTTTCGACCCATCTGCAAGGCCAGCTTGTCGCGGTGAACCCGGCCTATGATCTGGCCTTCGACGGCTTCGCGCCGACGGCGCTGCGCGGCAATCCGGCCGGTCGCACCGAATGGGCCATCGACCAGATGAAGAAGGCCGCCCTGGTCTCGCGCCGCCTCGGCCTCGACAACTCGGTCAGCTTCACCGGCTCGCTGGCCTTTCCCTATCTCTATCCCTGGCCGCAGCGCCCGGCCGGGTTGATCGAGGAAGCCTTTGCCGAGCTGGGCCGCCGCTGGACCCCGATCCTGGATGCCTATGAGGAGCAGGGCGTCACCATCGGCTTCGAGCTCCACCCCGGCGAGGATGTTTTCGACGGCGCGACCTACGAGATGTTCCTGGACGCCGTCGGCGGTCACGAGCGGGCGCGGATCAACTACGATCCCTCGCATTTCCTGCTGCAACAGTTGGATTACCTGGCGTTCATCGACCGGTATCATGACCGCATCTGCGCTTTTCACGCCAAGGATGCCGAGTTCAATCCGGACGGCCGCCAGGGCGTCTATTCCGGCTATCAGCCCTGGGCGAAGCGCGCCGGACGCTTCCGCAGCCTGGGTGACGGGCAAGTGGATTTCCCCGCCATCTTCTCGAAGCTGGCGCAATACGGCTATGACGGCTGGGCGGTGCTGGAATGGGAATGCTGCCTGAAATCGCCAGAGCAGGGCGCGGCCGAGGGGGCGCCCTTCATCGCGCGGCATATCATCGAGGTCACCGGCAAGACCTTCGACGATTTCGCCGCCAGCGGCGTCGACGGGCAGCAGATCGCCGCCATGCTGGGTCTGCTGCAGGGAGGACGCGCATGAGCCGTAGGCTTCGCCTGGGCATGGTCGGCGGCGGGCGCGGCGCCTTCATCGGCGGCGTCCATCGCATCGCGGCGCGCATCGACGGGCAATGGGATCTGGTTGCGGGGGCGCTGTCGTCAGACCCGCAGCGCGCGGCGCAATCGGCGGTGGATCTGGGCATCGACCCGGCCCGCAGCTATGCCGATTTCGCGGACATGGCCCGGGCCGAGGCCGCCCGGCCGGACGGCATCGACGCCGTGGCCATCGTCACCCCCAACCACATGCATGTCGCCCCCGCCATCGCCTTTCTGCAGGCCGGCATCCATGTCATCTGCGACAAGCCGCTCGCCGCCTCGATGGACGAGGCGCGGCAGCTCGAGACCGTGGCGGCGGGTTCGGGCAAGCTGTTCGTGCTCACCCACAATTACACCGGCTATCCGCTGGTGCGGCAGGCGCGCGAGATGGTGGCGCGGGGGGATCTGGGGACCATCCGCTCGGTCCATGTCGAATATGCGCAGGACTGGCTGGCCGAACCCGCCGGCGCGGACAACAAGCAGGCCGACTGGCGCACCGATCCGGCGCGCGCGGGCGGCGGCGCCATCGGCGATATCGGGACCCATGCGCTGAACCTTGCCTGCTATGTCACCAGCGAGGCGCCGACGCATCTGGCGGCCGAGCTCAGCAGCTTCGTCCCCGGCCGCCGCGTCGATGACGATGCGCAGGTGATGCTGCGCTACGCCTCGGGCGCGCGCGGCACGCTCTGGGCCAGCCAGGTCGCGGTCGGCAATGAGAACGCGCTGCGGCTGCGGGTCTATGGCGACAAGGGCGGGCTGGAATGGGCGCAGGAAAGCCCCAACGAGATGCGCTTCAGCCGCTTTGGCGAGACCCGCCGGATCATCACCCGCGGCGGTGCCGGGGCGACGCCGGCAGGCAGCCGCAACCTGCGCGTGCCGGCCGGCCACCCCGAGGGCTATCTGGAGGCATTCGCGACCATCTATGCCGAGGCTGCTGCGTTGATCCGGGCGCATGACGCGGGCGCGCCTGCGCCCGAGGGCGCGCATGTCCCGGGCATCGCCGACGGCATGCTGGGGATGCGCTTCATCGCCGCCTGCCTGGACAGCGCGGCCCGGGATGCGGGCTGGGTCGAAATCTGACCCGGTCCGAGTATCCGGCTGTTCCCGCTCCTCCCGACCGGCCGGAACGGGAACAGCCGCAGGGTCGGCCCCGCGGCTTTTTCTGAGGAGGGCAGGCGCGGTCGGTAGCGGCCCAGGTTCTCTGCCACCCCGACCTTTCCGTCACAGACCTTTCCGTCACAGCCCGCTTGATTTCGGCGATCGGGCCGGGCAGGTCCTTGCCCCAGCAGGGACCGGGCCGGCCTTGGTTTCGCGGATTTTCCTCTCGTTCGCGTCCTCAGATTGCTTGGGTGAGGGCCACGACCGAGCGGCCCATGATGGCATTGTGTTCGCTCTGGTCGCCGCCGGTGATCTCGATCTCGGACAGCCGCGCCGAGTTCTCGACCACCATGCGGCAGCGTTCCCAGCGACGTGCCTCATGTGCGGCAAAGGCCCCGGCCACGCTGGCTCGGGCCAGCAGTTCCTCGGCGATGGTGATGCCGTCCTCCATGCCGATGCAGGCGCCGGCGCCAAGGTGCGGGGTGGTCGCATGCACCGCGTCGCCGATCAGCATGAGGCGGCCGACGGACCAGGGCTGCGGCAGCAGCATCCCTTCCAGCGGGCGATAGATCAGCCGGCTGTCGGTCGAAAGCCCCGCCGACACCCCCGACAGGATGGGCGAGGGGAAGCGCGCCAGCAGCGCCTGCATCCTCGGCAGCAGCTCGGATTCGTCGATCCAGTCGTTTTCCGGCTTGTCCTCGGTCAGGAAGATATAGCTGCGGCCCTGGCCGACCGGGTTGATGCCGGCCTTGACGCCCCGGCCCAGCCACATGTTCAGCGTGTCGACGCCTTCGGGCGTCGGCAGTTCCGCGCGCCACACGGCCTGACCCATGAAGCGGGGGCTGGGCGCGTCGGGCATCAGCGCCTGGCGCGTGGCCGAATAAAGGCCGTCGGCCCCGATCACCGCATCATAGCGCGCGCTGCTTCCGTCGGCAAAGCTCACGTCCACGCCATCCGCGTCCTGCACGATGCCGGCAAAGCTGCAACCCAGCCGCACGTTCACCCCGGCCTCGCGCGTTGCCTGCGACAGGATCGCGGCCAGCGCCGGGCGCATGATCGCGGCATTGCCCGGCAGGTCCACGCCCGGCGCAGGCGGGGTCGGGATGCGGGTGATCACCTCGTCATCATGCGGCTTGCGGATCACCAGCCCGTCGGTCACCGCGCCGGTCTCGCAGAACCTGTCGAGCACGCCCAGCGTCCGGAACGCGCGCAGCGTGGCGCCGTGCAGGCTGATGCCAGCGCCATAGCTGCGCCAGCCGGGATCGATCTCGGCCAGATCCACCGCGATGCCGCCGCGCGCCATCATGATCGCGGCGGACATGCCGGAAAAGCCGCCGCCGATCACCAGAACCTTGCTTGCTGCCGTCATGTCTCCCTCCCTTTGCCGGCGAGATGGGCGGGGACATGGATCATGCCATCCGGGGCCATCACCAGCGGAACTCTGGTCAGTCTGCGCCCCAGGCAGGGGCCGTCGATGCAATCGCCCGTCTCGATGTCGAAGAGCGCGCCATGGGCGTGGCAGGACAGGTGCCGTCCGTCGCCGCTGAGATAGGCGTCCGCCCGCCAGGCCATCGGCGTGCCGCCGGTGTAATGCGGACAGGCGTCCCAATAGGCCAGGAACCGCCCCTCGCCCCGGTTCAGCACGATGATCTTGCGCCGTGCGCCGGGTGCGGGCAGGAAGCCCCGCGCCGCGCCGATGGCCACATCGTCGCGGTGACAGAGAGGCAGGAACTCGGCCCCGATTGTCCTCAATGGCCTGCGCCGGGCTTGGACATGCCGGCCGGCAGCGAACCGTCCTGTCCCTCGGGACCGCCGCCGGGCGCCCATTTCTCGCGCCATTGCAGCAGGAAGATCTGCGATGCCTCTGGGCCGTTCGGTGCCTGCCGCGCGACCCAGCTGTCGTCGTGCTTGTCCATGTCGGCGTCATATTCGAAATGGCAGCCGAGCGGGCTGTTGAAATACCAGAACCAGTTCGAGCCGAACCTGTGCCGGCCCGGCCCCCAGAAGGACTGGTAGCCCTTGCGGATGAAGCGGTCGCCTGCCACCATCAGCTCGGTCGGGCCTCCCATGTGGAAGGCCAGGTGCTCGCAGCCCTGCATGTAGGCGGGCGTGCGGATGAAGAAATGCGTGTGATGATCGTCATTCGAACGCGGGCGCAGGAAGGGCCCGGCATTTTCCAGCACGTCGGTGATGACGAAGCCCAGGCGCTGGGTATAGAAGTCGATCATCTTCGGCAGGTCGGGGACGAACAGCACGACGTGGCTGAGTGTGCGAGGCTGGGCCGGCATGTCGTCCCACACCCCAAGCTCGTTCGGGCCGCGCTGCGCCGGGGCGCCGGGAGCGTTGATCCTTTCCGCAGGCATGTTCAGCGTGCGGCGCTTGGTGACCTGGAACTTGACCTGGAAATCCAGGCAGTCCTGGAACTCGATCGAGCCATCGGCCAGCCGGGTGACGCGGCGGTCCCTGGACATTTCGGCCTCGATCTCGTCGAGCGCAGCGGCATCCTCGACGCCATAGACCTGCTGGCGCAGCATGTTGCGGGTCGGCAGCGGCGCGGGCAGGCGTGGGTCGTCGCGGTGGCGGATGATGACGCCGGTGCCGTCCAGCGCCTCGAACAGGCCGCCGGTTTCATCGACATCGACCGGGGTCAGGCCGAAATCCTCAAGATAGCGCGCGGATCCGGCCAGATCCTCGACGCCAAAGACCAGATAGTCGGGTCCGATGATGCGCATGTGCTCCTCCTGATGCCTGCCCTGCGGGGATGGTGCGGCGGGCACGACCCGCCGGATGCTGTGGCTTGTAAGGGGAAAAGGGACATTCATGAAATCATCTCGATAAATCTGCGAAAGTGATTTCGTGAATGGGTCGGGGGCGATACCGCGACCGCCCCCGACGGTTCAGAGGCGCAGAACCAGCGGCGGTCTGCCCATGGCTTCGCGCAGGGACAGGCCGGCATGCAGCTGGACGCTGTCCGGCAGCAGCCAGCCGTCGCCCTGCCAGCGCCGCAGCGGACGCAGGTCGGGGGCGATCTCGATCTCGGCGCTGCCCTCGGCCGGGACGGTGGCGGTGGCATAGCCGATCAGGCTGGCGAAATCCTCGCCCGGCAGGCGGGCGTAAAGCTGTGCCACCGCCTTGCCGGCACGGCGCGCGGCATTGGTCAGCCGCAACGCCACCCGGTCGTCCCCGGTCAGCCGCGCCTCGGCCAGCGCCGGGCTGGCATAGCCCATGCCCTCGCCCAGCCCGAACGGCGGCGCCTTGCCGGCAGCCATCATGCCGCGATAGCCGATCAGCCGGCCCTCCGCATAGCTGAGCCGGCCCTGCGCGTCGGGTTGCAGGGCAAAGGCCGGATAGTCACCGTCCTGCGCCGCGATGCTGAAGGCCAGCCGGCCGGCCGGTTCGCGCGCGCCCAGGATCACCTCCGCCAGGGCGGCGGCGAATTCCTGCCCGGGATACAGCGCCAGCATCAGCCCCGGCACCTGATCCGCGAAGGACAGATCAAGCGCATGGCCGACGTTGACGATGGCCACGGTCTGCGGATTGGCGGCGGTCACGCGGCGCAGCAGTTCGAGTTGCCGTGCGGGCAGGGCGGTGCTGTCGCGGTCCCTGGATTCGACGCTGGCATCCGAGGTTTCGCCCAGCATCAGCAGAACCAGATCAGAGTCGCGCGCGGCGGTCTCGGCCTCGGCCAGCATGGCCTCGGCACGTTCGGGGCCCTCGATGCCATACCACAGCCCCTGCACATAGGCCGGGGGATAGCGCAGCTCGATGGTGATGCGGCGCGGGGCGCGGTCGGGGAAGTCGATCTCGACCCGGTCGGCTTCGCCCGATTTCAGCCGGCCCATGATGTCGGCGGGGGCATAGGTGGTGTCGTTGCGATGCAGCTCGACCCCGTCGACCAGCACGCGGATGGCGCCGGTGCCGCCGGCGCAGATGACATGCGCGCCGGGATGGTCGGGGGTAAAGATGCCCTCGGCGCGGATGCCGGCGGGTTTGTCCAGCACTGCGGCGATGCCGGTGCGGGCAAACCAGGTCAGCGAATTGGTGTCGCGGGTTTCCTGCGCCACCGGCGGGCGGTCGAAATCCTGCGTGTCGTAATAGCTGACCACCATGCCGCAGCCGCGGCTGTCGGGCAGGTCCTGGGCCGGGGTGACGCGCATCGGCGGCAGGATCGCTTTCGGCAGGCAGCCCTGCGCGAAACTAACCGCGCAGCCGGCCAGCGCCTGCGTCACCGCCTGGCCGGGGGTAGGCAGGTCGGGGTCGATGGCGATCTTGGCGAATGTGCCGCCCTGATAGCAGGGCGCGAACCAGTTCGGCCCGACCAACGCCACCTTCGGATGCCGCGCGGGGTCCAGCGGCAGCAGCCCGCCGTCATTCTTCAACAGCACCATGCCGGCGGCGGCGGCTTCGACCAGCGTTGCACGGTCAAGGGGCGCGGTCTGGCCCTTGCCGGCAAAGCGGCGGGCGGTTCGCTCGACGCGGCTTGCGGCATCCTCCAGCCGCGCGGGCGCGACCTTGCCCCCGGCCACCATGGCGGCGACATGGCTGCCCATCTGCCGGCCCGGCCCCGGCATCTCCAGGTCCAGCCCGGCACGGGTCGCGGCCAGACCATCCTGCACCCCGAACCAGTCCGAGACCAGAAGGCCGGCAAAACTCCATTCCTGCTTGATGATCCGGTTCATCAGCAGGGCGTTTTCCGAGCAATAGCTGCCGTTGACCTTGTTATAGGCCATCAGGAAACCGGCCGGTTGCGCGGCCAAGGCCATCTCGAAGGGCAGCATGTAGACCTCGCGCAGCGCGGCCTCGTCCACTTGGACATCGACCTGATTGCGGTCGGTCTCGCTGTCGTTGCAGGTGACGTGCTTGGGAATGGCGCCGACGCCCTGCGCCTGCAGGCCCTCGACCCAGGCGCGGCCAAGCGCGCCGGTCAGCCAGGGATCCTCCGAGAAATATTCGAAGGCCCGCCCGCACAGCGGCGAGCGCGGCAGGTTCAGGTTCGGCGCCAGAAGCGCATCGACGCCCGAGCGCGCGGCCTCGGCCCCGACCACGGCGCCGATGCGGCGCACCAGGTCCGGGTCCCAGCTAGCGCCAAGCGCCACCGGTGCCGGGGTCAGCACCGCCACGTCGCGTTCATCGACGCGCCCCGAGGCGACGCCCATCGGCCCGTCCGCCATGGTCAGCGCCGGCACGTCGCCGGGCGTGGCGGTGGACCACATGGCGCCGCCGGCGGTCAGCAGAGCCTTGTCATCGGTGCTCAGTCCGGACATCAGGCGGCCCCCTTCATATCGTGCCGCGCCTTGAAGGCGCGGGCAAAGCGCATGATCTGGTCGGCCTGCGCGGCGATGGTCGCGGTCAGCTGCGCATCCGATACGCTGCCGTTCTCGGCAAAGACCGGGCCGGCCAGCGTGTTCACCGTGACCCCGATGGGCGTGGGCCAGCCGCGCATCGCATGCACCATGTCGCGCAGCGCCGAAAGCGTGACCCCGGCGCCCTGCCAGCCCGCGGCCGAGACGATCAGCCCCACGGGGCGATCGTCGAAATAGACCCGCGCGTCGCCGTGCAGGTCTTCGAGCAGGTCGAGCGCGTTCTTCACCAGGCCCGAGATGCCGGCGTGATAGGCCGGTGTGCCGATGACGATGCCGTCGCAGCGCCGGACCGCCTCGACGAATTCGGTCTGGCGCGGGCTGCGCTCGGGCCGCTCGGGGGCGTAATGCGGCAGTTCGGCGAGGAAATCTCCGCCGAAAAGGCGGGTCTCGGCGCCCCCGGCCTCGCAGGCGGCCAAGGCCGCGCGCACCAGCCTTTCGCCCGACGAGCCGGGGCGGGTGGTGCCGCCGAAGCCGACGATCAGCGGCCGGATCATGCCGGCACCGCCTGCTTGGCCGCGAAATGCGGGATGACGTGCCGGCCCATCAGGCGCACGGTCTGCTCGGCAAAGTCCAGCCGCTCTTGCGTCAGCGGGCCGGTGGTGGTGCCGCAGAGCACGTTGCCGATGCCCAGGTCGGCATAGGGTTGCAGATGCTCGATCACCTGTTCCGGCGTGCCATAGAGACACCAGGTCGCGATCCATTCGTCGCTGAGCGCGTCGGAGATCTTGTCGGTCTTGGTGTTGGCCTCGTTGGATTCGGCCTTCTTGGCGAATTCGTTCTCGCGGTTCACGGCGTCCTGATAGGCGCGCAGGATCACTTCCAGTTCTTCGCGGGCCTGATCGGCGGACTCGGCGACATGGACGCATTGATAGGTGTGGGTGGTCCAGCCAAGCGCGTGGTCGAGCGTGGCTTGGTCGTGGCCGGCGGCCAGCAATAGGTCGCGATATTTGGTGAAATGCGTGGTGACGTGCCTGAGCGGTTCCAGGTTGTTGATCATCGGGGGCGTGAAGGCCGGGATAAAGGCGGGCCAGCCGTGCTCCGCCGCGCGCCGGGCCGAGGCATCCTTCAGCGCCACCGGCATCAGCGGAGCATGGCCCTTGCTGTAGGCGGCCGGTGCGATGCGCTGCAGCACGCGGCCCTTGTAGGGGCCGTTCTCGTATTCGACCGGCGGGTCCTCGGGCTGCTTGGCCCAGAGCCGTTCCGCGATCTCCAGGTTGCGATCCGAGATTTCCGACGCCTGCTTGTAGTTCACGCCGAAGCCGATCATCTCTTCGGGGGTGGTGCCGGAACCGACGCCGATCAGCACGCGGCCGTCGTTGATCTGGTCCAGCAGGTTCACCCGTTCGGCAAAGCGCACCGGGCTGTGCAGCGGCACCGAGGTGACAGAAAAGCCCAGCGTGGTCTTTTTCTTGAACTGCGGCGCCAGCCAGGCCGCGAACATCATCGGGTCCGAGGCCCAGGGGGCATAGCCGGTGAAATGGTGGTCGGGGGTAAAGACGGCCTCGAATCCGGCGGCTTCGGCGGACAGGGCATGGGCGACGACCGATTGCATGACGAAGCGGTCCTGGTCCGGCGCCGTGGCGCGGGCGTTCAGGAAAAGCGAGAATTTCATTGGATTTTCCTCCCGAAGGACGGCCGGGAAAGGCCGTGCAGATAATTAGAATTGTCGTTCTATATTTGAGGGCGCGATTCTGTCAAGAATGAATATTCTTATTCCATAATTGGCTCAGGCCGTGGTGGCGGCCAGGTGCGCGCGCGCCGGGATCAGCCGGCTGAGTGCCGCAACCGCCACCAGCAGGCCGATCTGCCACAGTGCCAGCGTGGCAAAGGCGCGGGCCGGATCGGCGCCGCCATCCAACGCCGCCAGGAAGGCGGTGCCCAGCGTCGCCACGCCAAGCGCCATGCCCAGTTGCTGACAGGTCGTGAACAGGCCCGAGGCCGCGCCGGCCTGCGCGGGCGGCACGCGCACGAAGCAAAAGGCCGGCAGCGGGGCCGAGATCAGCCCCATGCCGCTGCCGCAGAGTGCAAAACCGGCCCCGATGCGCCACAGATCCGCCGCGGCCATGCCCTCCGACAGCAAAAGCAGCCCGCAGATCTGGCTGGCGGCGCCGATCAGCATCATCCTGCGCCCAAGGATCGGCAGCAGCCTGCGCCCGAGCAGCGCGATCGAGAACGCCGCACCCGCCGCGAAGGGGATATGGATCAGCGCGGTCTGCAGCACGTCGACGCCCAGCCCGCGCTGCAGCGCAACCGAGGCCGACAGCAGCAGCGCCCCGGTCCCGGTGGTGTACAGCATGACCATCGCCAGCCCGGTCAGCAGCAGCCCGTCCCCGAACAGCGCCGGCGGCACCAGCACCGTCCGGTTCGCGGCCGCCCTCTGCCGCAGGTGACGCCAGCACAGCACCAGCAGCAGGACCGCCAGCAGGGGCAGCAGCCGCAGAGGCGGCGGCCAGCCCAGGCGCGGCCCCTCGATCAGCGGGAACAGCAGCGCCGCCAGCCCGGGCAGGGCGAGCGCGAGCCCCTTGCCGTCCAGCCCGCGAGCCTCGGCCGAGCCGCCCTTGGGCAGCACGCGCCGGGCCAGCACCAGCGCCAATGCGACCACCGGCACGTTGACAAGGAAGATCGGCCGCCAGCCCAGCCCGAACAGGTCGAGCCGCATCAGCAGCCCGCCTATGATCGGGCCCAGGATGCCCGCGGCGCCGCCGATCAGGCCAAAGATGCCCATGACCTTGAAACGCTCGTGCGGCGCATAAAGCACCTGGACGATGGACAGCACCTGCGGTCCCATCATCGCTGCCGCCGCGCCTTGCAGGATGCGCATGGCAATCAGCATCTCGGCCGAGCCGGCCAGCCCGCAGCCGGCCGAGGCCAGTCCGAATCCGGTCATGCCGGCCATGAACATGCGCCGGTATCCCAGAATGTCGCCCAGCCGCCCGCCCGCGATCAGCAGGGCGGCGAAAAAGAACGCATAACCCGAGGACACCCAGCCGATTTGCGGTCCGCTGGCGCCAAGCGATTGCTGCAACTGGGGAATGGCCACGTTGATGATGGAGCCATCCATGATCTCCAGCACCAGGGCCGCACCGACGACGGCGACGGCCATGCTGCGCTGGCGTTCGTTCAGGATCATTTCTTTCACCGGAGGTTGTGGCGCGGATGCTTGACAGCCGGTCCGCCGCATTACTATTAGAAATAGTATTCTGATTTATATTTGTCCAGTCGTGAACGGCAGGCCCGGGGAGGGGCCGCGATGGAGCACCAGATCAAGCGGGGCGTCAGCCTTTACAGTTTCCAGAACGACACCTTCCTCGGGCGCATGAGCCTGGAGGACTGCATCCGCGAATGCGCCGCGATGGGCGCGATGGGCATTGAGGTGGTGGGCGAGCAGACCTTCGCCGGTTGGCCCGAACGCGGCATGCCCGAGGCAGGCATTGCCGAATGGCACCGGCTGATGGCGGCTTACGGCACGGTGCCGGTCTGTCACGATTTCATGCTGGATTATAAACGTTACAAGGGCAGGATGATGCCCTTCGACGAACAGGTGGCCAGCGTCCGCAAAGATATCGAACTCGCCCGCCGGCTGGGTGCGCCCTATATCCGCTCGCTGGTCTCGGTCGAACCCGAGGTTCTGGTCGCGGCCGCACCCTATGCGGAAGAGGCGGGCGTGACGATCCTGCTGGAGGTCCACGCGCCCCTGCACTTCGACCACCCTTGGATCATCCGCCACGCCGAGGCCTATGAAAAGTCCGGCAGCACGGCGCTTGGCTTCCTGCCCGACATGGGCATGTTCCTGCACCGCTTCCCGCGCGTCTGGAAGGAACGCTTCATTCGCAACGGCTGCCCGCGCGATGCCGCGGATTTCATCGAAAAAGCCTATGAGGACCGGCGGCTGGCGGAATATGTCGTGCTGGACGTGATGCAGCGATGGGGTCCGGGCCCGCAGATGGCCATGGTCGAGACACTGCGCCACAACGCCGCCTATGAACCGCGCCGGATGCTGGAGTTCATGCCGCGCATCCACAATATCCACGCCAAGTTCTACGAGATGACCGAGGACGGCCAGGAATGGTCGATCCCCTATGACGAAGTCGTCGCGGTGCTGAAGCAGGGGGGCTATCGGGGCTATCTCTGCTCGGAATACGAGGGCAACCGCTGGATCGAGGACGCGCAGGAGGTGGACAGCCTCGGCCAGGTCCGGCTGCAGCAGCAAATGTTCGCGCGCCTGCTTGGCGAAACCGTTCCGGCCTGAGGAGAGACATCATGTTCGATCAGCACATCATCTGTCCCGAGGGCTTTCGCAACGTGACCGAGAGCGGGGAGGTCGCCGGCTTCCGTTTCCTGGCGCGGCTGCCCTATTACCGCGGCCTGGGCCTGTCGATGATCGAGGACCTGGCCGTGACCGTGGACGGCGAAGCCGTGCCGCGCGAGGCCGTGCGCCTGTCCCTGCGTGGCCGCAGCTGGACGCTGGACCAGCTGGAAACCGTCCATGACGACCGCTGGGATTTCGGCGAGAAGGCCGAGATCGTGGTGACCCGTCCGGGCGGCCTGGCGCCTGGCAAGCACAAGCTGAAGCTGGCCGAGCGGCTGCGGATTTCCTACCTGCCCTTCGTACCCACCACCGCGCATGAGACCGAGCTGACACTGGAGGGCTGAGCCTTCCGCCAACGAGAAAGGCCCCGGCGATCTGCCGGGGCCTTTGCTTACAGGTGCCGCTCGATGACCCGATCCGCCGCCAGGAGCGCCAAGGCCACGGCGGTCAACGTCGGGTTGCAGGCGGTGGCGGTCGGGATGGCGCCGTTTCCGCCCAGATAGAGGTTGTTATAGCCCCAGACCCGCCCCTCGGCATCGCAGACCGAGCTGCCGTCATCCGCCGGGCCAATGCGATGCGTGCCCTGATAATGCAGCGAGCTGCCGGCGGGCAGCAGCATCGGCGCGCCACCCGGCACGATGCGGCCCAATGCGGCACCGATGCGCTCTACCCAGTCCATCGCCAGTTCGACCCGCGCCCGGTCCCGCTCGGTCAGGCGATAGTCCAGCCGGAAGCGCGGCATTCCCAAGGCGTCTGTCGCCTCGTCAAAGACGATGCGGTCGTCCTCCTGCACGTCCTTGGCCAGGAACAATCCCAGCCCGACCACAGGCCGCGTGGTGCCATCGGGCAGGGGTGGCAGCGCGATGGGTGAGGTGTCCATCTGCATCAGTTGCGCGTGGAACGGGAACTCGGGGTCGTGGAACGGCAGCCAGCTGACGCCGGAAACCCCGTCGCGGCCGTCCATCAGGGCCCTCTCCTCGGCGCGGGTTCCGGTTTCCAGGTCCAGCTCGATCAGGGCGATGACCTGCGGCTGGTCGTTCAGCCAGCGCCCCAGCGCGGCGGGCCGGATGCCCGACGCATGCAGCAATTGCGGCGTGCGCAGCGCGTCGCCCGCGACCATCACCGCGCCGGCGCTGATCCTCTCGATCCGGCCGCTGGCCAGATCCACCAGCTCGGCGCCGGTGACACGGTTGCCTTCGGCGAGAAGGCGGCGGCAGAGCGTGCCGCTGCGCAGCCCGACCCCGGCGCTGGCGCGGCCCTCGGGCGTGGCGAGGGGACCAAGCACCATGTCCACACCGGCCCATTTCGGCCGGTCGCCGTCGGGGCGACAGGCCAGCGGCATCGGCTGCGGCTGGCGCTCGGGGCTGCGGCCGGCGCCGAAGGCTTCGCGCAACCGGCTGACGACGTGGCGGGTGGCGCGGGTCTCGGGGAAACCCTTTTGCGTTACCGAAAGGTATTCCTCGGCCCGCGTCAGTGCCGCGTCCATCCGCTCCGGGTCGAGGAAGCCGATGCATTCGCTGTCGCCGGGGCGCGGGCAGGCGCAGGTCCAATGCGCCCCCATGCCGCCGAGGTTCGACGACATCGCGGCGGCAGGCATGCCCGGGTCGCCGGGCAGGGCGTCCGGCCGAGCCAGGAAAGTGCCCGGCCGGGCCTTCAACGCGCCCTCGGGCACGTCGCCCACACGGGCGAGGGGAAAGGCCCGGGCTTGGGCATAGGCGGCCTCGCGTTCCGCGGGCGGCAGGTTGCGCATGTTGGCGCCGCCCGAGAGCTGCAGATCGGCGCCGGCCTCGACCATCAGCATGTTCCGGCCGGCGCCCCGGGCGGCGAGATGGCGGGCAAACGCCGATCCTACCGGCCCGCTGCCCACGATCAGCACTTCGAAATGTGACACTTGACCTCCCTTTCGATTCGTGACGGCCGCACCCTAGAAGCAGGTCGAAGCCAAGGAAAATTGATCCGGTGCAACAATGTATTCATGAGCTTGCCAGCTCAACCAAAATTAGTATTCATATTCTGAATACACTCATGTGCCGTTATGATTTCCGATTCGGTTCCGCGCGTTGTAATTCCGCCGGAAGGGAGGAGGAGCGACCGATTGACGCAGCCGCGCGCGGCCATGCCGAGCATCGGGGCCGATCCTCAGACAGATTCAAGCGGCCGCCTGCTATACCGGCACGCGCCGCCTGCAGAGACCCGGCCGGCGGCGGTAAGCCGCCCCGCGCTTTTCGAGGAGGAACACGTTTTGTCAACCGAACACCCGTCGACCGGGGTTACACGCAAGGCCGGCATCCCGCAGGGGCTGGTCATGGCGCTGACCTCGTTTCTGCCGATCCTGGCGATCATCTCGTTGGTGCCGGCGGTGCCGAGCCTGATCCAGCATTTCGACAATGTGCCCCATGCGCGGACATTGATCCCGCTGATGATCACCGCGCCGGGCCTAATGATCGCGCTGACCGCGTCCTTTGCCGGCTGGTTCGCCGACCGGCTGGGCCGCCGGCCGCTGCTCTTGGGCGCGACGCTGCTTTACGGCATCTGCGGCACGGTGCCGCTTTACGTGGACAGCCTGCTGCCGATCTTCATCAGCCGGCTGGGTGTCGGCCTGTCCGAGGCGGTGGTGCTGACCATGGCCAACACCATGCTGCTGGATTATTTCGACATGCGCGGTCGCCGCATCTGGCTGACCGTTCAGGGCGTGATTGGCCCGGCACTTGGCACCGTGGTCTATGCATTGTCAGGCTATCTGACCGGCATCGTCTGGAACGGCGCGTTCTGGATCTATGCCTCGGCCTTCGTGCTGTTCATCGCCATGTATATCTGGATGTATGAACCGACCGGGCAGGAGCGCCATGCCGACGAGCCAGAGATCGATGACACCGTCTTCCCCTGGGGCCGGATGATCGGTGTCATGGTCCTGACCTTTGTCATCGCCGCGCTGTATTACATCTACACGATCAACGGCGGCTCGGCCTTCCATTCGCTGGACGGCGCATCGCCCGAGCGCATCGGCGTGATGATGTCGCTCGCCAGCCTTGCGGTGCCGGTCGGTGCGCTGGTCTTCGGCTATATCTCGCGGCTGATTTCTTCCGAGCAGGTTCTGGGCATCGTGCTACTGCTGGTCGGCCTGGGCATGATCGGCGTCGGCCTCTCGACCAACGTGGTGCAGATGGGCGTCTCGGCCTTCCTGCAGCAGATCGGCGCCGGCATGGCGATCAGCGCGATGATCTTCTGGGTCTCGACGCTGTTCGGGCCGCAGCATCGCGGCCGGGTCATGGGCTGCTGGTGCAGCGCCTTCTTTGCCGGCATGTTCGTCAGCCCGCTGTTCTTCAGCGCCGTGCGCGAAATAGGTGGCGGGGACGTGCTGCTGCCCTTCCGCACCTTCGGCCCGGTGTCGCTGGCGATCGCAGTGGCGCTGATCCTGGCCGGCATCGGCAAGACCCGCCGCATGAAGGCCGCGCGTCAGGCCGCCTCCCCGGCCGCGGCGCACTGAGCGTGATGCCTTCCCTGCCGCGCCGCCGGTTCGTTCCGGCGGCGTTTGCATGCCGGCCGTTTGTCAGCCCAGAAGATAGCTGATGACCATGTCGTTGGTCTGGCGTTTCAGCGCCGCCCATTCGATATCCGGCATCTCGCCCTTGTCCGATCCGAAGCCGAGGTGGTTGCGATAGATCGAGAAGGCGGCGAACAGGGCAAAGCGTAGTGCCTCGTCGCGGGGCTCGCGCCGCACTTCGCCTTCGCATTGCATCAGCACCGCCATCGCCTGGGTGATGAACGACTGATAGGCCTCGGTGCCGACACGGCTGATTTCCGCGTCCTGCGTGGCGCGCAGCATCATCTGGCGCAGGATCGGTGCAAATTGCCGCAACAGATCGGCGAAGCCATCGAAAAGCTGGGGCACCAGCTGGCGCAGCGGTACGCCGGTCCAGCGCGAGGGGTCCAGCAGCGAACGATGCGCCAGCCCCAACTCCTCCATTACCACCGCCTGCACGGCGTGCATCAGCTCGTCCTTGCCGGTGAACCGGCCATAGATCGAACCGATAGAGACCCCCGACTGGCGTGAGACCTTTTGCAGCGTCAGCCCTTCATAGCCCTCTTCCTCCAGCAAACGCCGGGCGGCGGCCAGCACCTTGGCCTGCGAGCGCCGGCTGCGGGCCTGTTGCGGCGGGCGCCTGGTCACGGCATCGCTGACTGCTTGCGATATGGCTGCGATGTCGGAGGGAGTTGTTGGCATGGCTATCCGAGAAAAATGAGATGCTCTGGAATCTTCGCTCCAATTTCAAGCACGATCGCGGCGATGGGGTCAATTGACCGGCAACAACTAACGGTGCGGGTCGGGGACGGTCCGGGTCCCTTTGCCCGAAGACAGTGGGGACTCGGGTTGCGAATTGGCTGTCGGGGGCATGAGCAAACCGACGCCCTGGGGCCATAACTGGTTGCCCAGCAACGCGGCGGCGGAGGAGCGCGGCTCGCTGGCGATCTGATCGGATCCTCGGGCGACCTGCGCTGCCCCCCTTCCGGCAACCGGGATAACGGAAGGAGCGCGCAACTGGACTGGCGCGATGCCGGGCAGCAGGTGCGGGACCATCCCTCCAGCAGGTCGCGGCTGGTCGCCCGGGGAGTCCAGATTGCAGCAAAGTTATAATACAACTATTGACAATATAGCATATAGAAAACTAGAAGATGTTTGACATAACGGAATCAAGCAACATGCAGAACGGGGGCGGACCATGATCATATCCGATGTTGAGGTTCGGGTGTTCCTGACCACCACGCGCCGCCATTCCGATAGCGCGGGTCACGCTCATCCTGGTCCGGCTCATCAGATCGAGCAGGCGATGCTGACCATCCGCACTGAAGACGGCCACGAAGGCCATTCCTTTACCGCGCCGGAAATCGTTCGCCCGCATGTGATCGAGAAGTTCGTCCGAAAGGTTCTTGTCGGACAGGATGCCCGCGACCGGGAGCGGTTGTGGCAGGATCTGGCGCACTGGCAGCGCGGCTCGGCGGCGCAGCTGACCGACCGGACGCTGGCCGTAGTCGATTGCGCGCTGTGGGATCTGGCGGGGCGGGCCCTGAACCAGCCGGTCTACAAGCTGATCGGCGGGTATCGCGACAAGGTGCTGGCCTATGGCAGCATCATGTGCGGCGACGAGATGGAGGGGGGGCTTGCCACACCCGAGGATTACGGCCGTTTCGCCGAAACCCTGGTCAAGCGCGGCTACAAGGGCATCAAGCTGCACACCTGGATGCCCCCGGTCAGCTGGGCGCCCGACGTGAAGATGGACCTCAAGGCCTGCGCCGCGGTGCGCGAGGCGGTCGGGCCGGACATCCGCCTGATGATCGACGCCTTCCATTGGTATCCGCGCAGCGACGCGCTGGCGCTGGGCCGCGGTTTGGAAAAGCTGGGCTTCGACTGGATCGAGGAACCTATGGACGAGCAGTCCATGTCATCATACAAGTGGCTGGCCGACAATCTGGACATTCCGGTGATCGGCCCGGAAAGCGCAGCGGGCAAGCATTGGCACCGCGCGGAATGGATCAAGGCCGGTGCCTGCGACATTCTGCGCACCGGCGTGAACGACGTGGGCGGCATCACCCCGGCGCTCAAGACCATGCACCTGGCCGAGGCCTTTGGCATGGAATGCGAGGTGCACGGTAATACCGCGATGAACCTGCATGTCGTCGCCGCCACCAAGAACTGCCGCTGGTACGAGCGCGGGCTGCTGCATCCCTTCCTGGAATATGACGACGGTTTCGATTATCTCCGGCAGCTCTCGGACCCGATGGACGGCGAGGGCTATGTGCATGTCCCCGACCGCCCCGGCTTGGGCGAGGACATTGACTTCGACTTCATCGAGAACAATCGCGTGCGCTAGGCGAGAGGGCTGAAGATGAAGGAGATCCTGGCCTTCGGTGACAGCCTGACATGGGGCGCGGACCCGGCGACGGGGCTGCGCCACCCGGCGGAGGCCCAATGGCCGCGCGTGCTGGAGGCAGGGCTGGGCGGCCAGGCCCGCGTCATCGGCGACGGCATCGGCGGGCGCACCACCTGCCGGGACGATCATGGCGGGCCGGCCTGCCGCAACGGCGCCAGATCGCTGCCGCAGGCGCTGGCGGCCGCCATGCCGCTGGACCTGGT
This sequence comes from Paracoccus sp. J39, assembly GCF_000518925.1. Lineage (NCBI taxonomy): Bacteria > Pseudomonadati > Pseudomonadota > Alphaproteobacteria > Rhodobacterales > Paracoccaceae > Paracoccus > Paracoccus sp. J39. Next base: position 44,968 of record NZ_JAEN01000002.1, read on the forward strand.
TATCCTGATGCTGGGCACCAACGACCTGAAGGCGGTGCATGGCGGCCGGGCGGTCGGTGCCCAGGCCGGGATGCGACGCCTGGTCGAAATCATCGAGACTTTCCCCTACAAGCCCCGCGGCGCGTGCCCGAAGGTGCTGATCGTCGCGCCACCGCATTGCGGCATGGCGGGCGAGCTGCCGCCGGCCGGCGGGCGCGAGATCGCGGAATCGCGGCGCCTGGCCCCGCTTTATGCCGCGCTGGCGCAGCAGCTCGATTGTGGCTTCTTCGATGCGGCGCAGGTTGTCGGACCGTCCCCGGTCGATGGCGTTCACCTGGAGGCGGATCAGTCGGCGGCGCTGGGCCGGGCGCTGGTCGCCCCGGTGCGGGCGCTGATCGAATAGCGAATGGAAGGAATTGCGGAGATTTCCGCAGTCGGCACGCCGCGAGCCTGGATCGCGGTCCATGGGAGGAAGCATGAGACATCTTTTCGCATCGGTGGCGCTGGCCGCCCTGTTCTGCGGTGCCACGCCCGTGGCGACCCTGGCCGAGACGCCCGACGACCAGCTGATCGTCGCCACCGTCATGAGCAATATCCTGACGCTCGACCCCGCCGCCATCACCGGACGCGAGACGGTGCAGGTGCTCAACAACATCTATGACACGCTGGTCGTGCTGTCGCCCGATGACAGGGACCTGCATCCGCGCCTGGCCGAAAGCTGGGAGATCTCGCCCGACCGGATGAAGATCACCTTCAGGCTGCGGCCGGACGCGGTCTTCGCCTCGGGCAACCCGGTCACGGCGCAGGACGTGGTCTTCAGTCTGAAGCGCCTGCTGACGTTGAACCTGGCGCAATCGTCCTTCCTGAAATCGCGCGGCTATACGGCCGAGGCCGCAGACAGGCTCTTCGTGGCCCAGGACGACCATACCTTCGTTCTGAACCTGCCCGAGCCGGACGATCCGAAGCTGATCCTGATGGTCCTGGCGCAGAACGGGCCCGGCTCGATCCTGGACAGCAAGACGGTGCTGGAGAACGAGCAGGGCGGCGATCTGGGCGCGAAATGGCTGACGCTGAACTCGGCCGGCTCCGGGCCGTTCACGCTGACCAGATGGGCCTCGAACGAATATATCATCCTGTCGCGCAACGATGACTACTGGGGCGAGGTGCCGGCGATGAAGCGCGTGCTGATGCGCCATCTGCCGGAATCGCAATCCCAGCGTCTGATGCTGGAACAGGGCGATATCGACGTCGGTTATTCGCTGCTGGCCCCCGACCTGAAGGCGCTGGAGAGCAACGACAGGATCAGGATCGAATCCACACCCGGCGCCGGGTTCTACTATCTGGCGGTCTCGATGAAGGATCCGCGTTTCGCCGACCGCAAGGTGCGTGAGGCGCTGCGTCTGCTGATCGACTATGACGGGTTGGACAAGGCGGTGATGCCCTATTATGGCAAGCTGCACCAGCGGCCGATCACCACGGGCGCGTTGGGCCAATTGCCGGATCCAGGCTACAAGCTGGACGTGGAAAAGGCCAAGGCCCTGCTGGCCGAGGCAGGTTATCCCGACGGTTTCAAGACCACACTGCGGGTGCTGTCCGAGGAACCGTTCCTGAAGGCGGGCACCGCGATTCAGAACACCCTGGCGCAGGCCGGCATCCAGGCCGAGCTGATTACCGGTTCCGGCGACCAGATCTATGGCGCCATGCGCGACCGCAACTTCGAACTGCTGGTTGGTCGGGGCGGCGGCGGCCAGCAGCCGCATCCCGATAGCAACCTGCGGGCGCTCGCCTTCAATCCCGACAATTCCGATGAGGCCAAGCTGACCAATTACCAGGGCTGGCGCACCAGCTTCTTTGACGAAAAGCTCAACGGCATGATCGAGGATGCGCTTCTGGAGCGCGACCTGGAGACGCAGAAGAAGAAATACGAGGATATCCAAGCCTATATGGATCAGTCTGTCATGTCGATCCTGCCCTTCTCGGAGACGGTGGATACGGCGGCTTTTCAGGCGGATGTGCAGGGGCTGACCGTCAATCCCTGGCTGACCCGCTTCGAGGTGGTGACCAAGGAGCGCTGATCTCTCGATCCTCCGGGCCGGATCGCGGGCGCAACCCTTTCGACGGTTGCGCCCTTTTCCGTTTGCCCGGCCTGCCGCGGGGCGCCCCGCAAGGCAAAAGGACCGCACCATGATGCGCGGCCCCTTTTTCCATGACGGCGAGGGGGGTCAGACCTGGCCTTCGTATTCCAGCGAGGCTGCGATCAATTCGCGGGCATAGGGATGCGTTGCGCCATTGCCGGGGATCGCCTCGCGCGGCAGGACCTCGGTGATCTCGCCATGCAGCATGATGGCAAAGCGGTCGCACATGTGGTCGACCACCGCCAGGTCATGGGTGACCATGATATAGGTGAAGCCGCGCTCCTCGCGCAGTCGTGACAGCAGGTTCAGGATCTCGGCCTGCACCGAAACGTCCAGCGCCGAAGTCGGCTCGTCCAGAAGCAGCAGCTGCGGCTCGAGGATCAGCGCGCGGGCAATGGCGACGCGCTGGCGCTGGCCGCCCGAGAGCTGATGCGGGAAACGGTCGAGGAAATCGATCGGCAGGCCGACATCCACCATGGCCTGCCGCATGCGGCGCTGCGGGTCGTCCAGGCCGTGGATCCGCAGCGGCTCGGCCAGCGCGGTGCGGACCGACTGGCGCGGATGCAGGCTGCCATAGGGGTCTTGGAACACCATCTGCAGCATCCGGCAGCGTTCGCGCACCGGCAGGCTGCGAATGTCGCGGCCGCCTATGCCGACCCGCCCGGTCCAGAAATCGTTCAGCAACGAGATGCAGCGCAAGACCGTCGACTTGCCCGAGCCGCTTTCACCGACCAGGCCGAAGCACTCGCCCGGCCGCACGTCGAAACTGACGCCGGGCAGCACCCGTGTCAGGCCGAAGGAAATCTCCAGGTCGCGGATTTCGACGGCGACGGTCATGCCAGCGGCTCCTCTTTCCATTCCGGCCGCCGGTCCAGAACCGCCAGCGGCGCCCGGCCGCCGCCGATGCGCGGCTGTGCGGCCAAAAGCCCGCGGGTATAGGGGTGGCGGGCGCGGTCGAAGGCGCGGGCCTGCAAGACCTCGACCACGCGGCCGGCATACATGATCAGCACCCGGTCGCAGAAATTGCGCACCAGATTCAGGTCGTGGCTGATCATGATCAGCCCGATGCCCCGGTCGCGCACCAGACCGTCCAGGATGTTCAGGACCTGCAGCCGCACGGTCACGTCCAGCGCGCTGGTCGGTTCGTCGGCGATGACCAGGTCTGGATCGGCCAGCAGCATCATGGCGATCATCACGCGCTGTCCCATGCCGCCGGAAATCTCGTGCGGGTAGAGATCATGCACCCGCTCGGGGTCGCGGATCTTCACGGCGGCCAGCATCTCCAGCACCTTGGCCCTGGCCTCGGCCTTGGAGCATTTGAAATGCCGCAGATAGGTTTCCGCGACCTGGTGCCCGACACGCTGGATCGGGTTCAGGCTGAACTTGGGATCCTGCAGGATCATCGACATGCGCCGGCCGCGCACTTTCAGCATCTCGGTCTCGGTCAGGGTCAGTAGGTCCATGTCCTGAAAGCGCAGCGCGTCGGCGCGGATCTCGGCCCCCGGCAGCAGGCGCAGGATCGCCCGGCCTACAGTGGACTTGCCCGAGCCGCTTTCGCCGACGATGCCCAGCCGCTCGCATCCCAGCGAGAAGCTGACGCCGCGCACGGCGTCCGAAGGCGCGCCGGGATAGCGGATCGAGAGGTTCTTCACGTCAAGGATCGGCTTTTCCATCGGCTTACCTCCGGTTGACCTGTTTGGGATCCAGCGCGTCGCGCAGCCCGTCGCCCAGCAGGTTGAAGGCCAGGCTGACGCAAAGGATGGCGAGGCCGGGGAAGGTGACCAGCCACCAGCTGTCGATCATGTAGCGCCGGCCGGTGGCGATCATCGCGCCCCATTCCGGCAGTGGCGGCTGCGCCCCGAGGCCCAGGAAGCCCAGGCCGGCGGCGGTCAGGATCACCGTCGCCATGTTCAGCGTCAGCCGGATCAACACCGAAGGCAGGCACATCGGCATGATCGATTTCACGATGATGCGCATGGCCGAGGCGCCCTGCAGCCGCGCGGCCGAGATATAGTCGGCCTTGCGAAAGGTCAACGTCTCGGCCCGGGCGAGCCGGGCTATGGGCGGCCAGGCGGTCAGGCCGATGGCAATGATGGCGTTGTTCAGGCTGGGCCCCAGCGCGGCGACGAAGGCCAGCGACAGGATCAGGCTGGGGAAGGAAAGGAAGATGTCGGTGATCCGCATTAGGATCGTGTCGAAGCGGCCGCCGATATAGCCGGCGGTGGTGCCGACCAGAAGGCCCAGCGGACCGACCACGATCGAGACCAGGAAGATGATCCGCAGCGTGATGCGCGACCCCCAGACCAGCCGGCTGAAGATGTCGCGGCCCAGCTCGTCCGTGCCGAACAGGTGGCCGTTGCCGGGCGGCTGCAGCACGTTGTTCAGGTCCTGCACATAGGGGTCGTGCGTCGCGATCAGCGGCGCAAACAGCGCCGTCAGGATCAGCGTCCCCAGCACCAGCAGCCCGAAGGCCGAGGTCGGCGTCCGCCACAGGAAGGCAACGATATTCTTCAGCGCCAGCACCGGCGCCGGCAAGCGTTGGGTGATGGTCGTCATTTCGTCCTCGGATCGAACAGCCGATACAGGATGTCGGAAAGCAGGTTCAGCAGGATGAAGATCACGCCGACGATCAGCACGCAGGTCATCACCGCGTTCATGTCGCCGATGATTAGGTTGCTGGTCAGGTACTGGCCGAAGCCGGGCCAGGCGAAGACCGTCTCGATCAGCACCGCGCCCTCCAGCAGGCTGCCATAGGCCAGGGCGATGATCGTCACCAGCTGCACCTTGATGTTGCCGAAGGCGTGGCGCCAGATGGTCTGGCCGCGCGACAGGCCCTTGACCCTTGCGGTGGTCATGTATTCCTGTCCGAGTTGGTCAAGCATGAAGCTGCGCGTCATCCGGGTGATATAGGCCGACGAAGAATAGCCCAGCAGTGCTGCTGGCAGGATCAGGTGGTTGACCGCCGACCAGAATACGTCCCATTCGCCGGCCAGCGCGCTGTCGATCAGCAGGAAGCCGGTGTGCTCGTCCACCAGGCCGATGTAGAACTGCTCCATCCGGCCCGAGCCGCCGACCCAGCCCAGCCCGGCATAGAAGATCAGCAGCGCGATCATCCCGGTCCAGAAGATCGGCATGGAATGGCCGAACAAGCTGAACACCCGCACGAGGTGATCGGGCCATTTGTCCTTGTTCACCGCCGCGACCACGCCCAGCGGGATCCCGAGGCCGGCGCCGATCAGGATGGCGAGCGTCGCCAGTTCGATGGTCGCGGGCATGACATGCAGGATGTCCTGGATTACCGGCTGGCCGGTACGGATCGAGGTGCCGAAATTTCCGGTGAAGACATCGCCCAGATAGCGCAGGAACTGCATCCAGACCGGCTGGTCCAGGCCCAGTTGCCGATAGACCATCTCATAGGTCTCGCGCGAGGCGTCCTCGCCCACGATGGCCCTGACAGGGTCGGCGGGCATCATGCGCCCGATGACGAAGGTCAGAAGCAACAGGCCGAACAGCGTGATCGCAATGGTCGCGACCTGCTCGGTCACCTGTTTCAGGCGAAGACGAGATGCGGTCATGGTTCCCCCCGGCGTCATGGCGCCCGCGCGGACGATTCTGACAGAAACGACAACTTATCCTACAAGTTAAGTATACCTGTCATTCAGGATGCGGGGAGTCAAGCAGAAGTCACAGAAAATCGTCCCGGCGCGGCGAGAAACAGTCGATCAATTCACCCTGTTCCAGGCAGATGCAGCCATGTTCGATGCCCGAGGGGATCACCAGGCTGTCGCCGGCCGACAGCTGATAGCTCTGGCCGTCGCGGTAGAATTCGAAGCGCCCCTTCGCGACATAGGTCGATTGCGCATGCGGATGGCTGTGCAGCTTTCCCTTGGCGCCGGTCTCGAATCGAAAAGAAACCACCATCTGCGCCGCCGATTCGGCCAGCACCTGGCGGCGGACACCGGGATCGGGTTCACGGACGGGATAAGTGGGCAGGGTCATAGGGCATGCCTTTCTTGGATGATAATTGAACCTATAACCTATCAAAATATATCATACAAGATTGGTCAGGGCTGGCGGCGCCCGGCCCGCAGCAATTCCTGATAGCGTTCCAGGCTGCCGCGCAGATGTTCGCGCATGCGGTCGCGCGCCGCGTCGGCGTCGCCGCTGGCGATGGCATCGACGATGCGCTGATGCTCTTCCAGCAGATGCTTGTTGTAATCCTTGGGCCGCGCGCCCGGTGCGCCGCCCTGCAACTCTCCGCGCGGAATGATGCCCGAGCGGATCAGTTGCAGGAACTCGGAAAAGCGCCGGTTCTGGGTTGCGTCGGCGATGGCGAGGTGGAAGGCGAAATCGGCATCGCGGGTCGGCTGCCCGGCGCGAAGGCAGGACTCGACCGTGGCATGGGCGTCATAGATTTCCTCGAGCTGCACGGCCGAGCGGCGCGTGGCGGCAAAGGCCGCCGCCTCGATCTCGCAGGCGGTGCGCAGTTCCAGCAATTCGATGACCGAGGAGATCCGCTGCGTCGTCAGGTCGTCGAACGCCCGGCCCGGCCGGGTCGAGGGGTCCAACACGAAGACGCCGGCACCCCGGCGCGCCTCGACCAGCCCGTCGGATCGCAGGGCGGCGATGGCCTCGCGCACAACGGTGCGGCTGACGGAATAGATCCGGGTCAGCTCAGCCTCGCTGGGCAGCTTGTCGCCCGGCCGATACTGCCCCGTCCCCAGCGCATGGCGCAGCTTGACGCCCAGCCGCGCCGAAAGCGAACCCGTGCCATCCTGCATCGACACCTTGGCCATGTCTGTCATCTGGCTTCCCGCTGGTTGTCTGACATCTTTTATGCCATTGCTAGCCCGAACCGGACCGGGCAGGCAAGCCCTGGGACAGGGTTTCCTGCAGCCAGCCGAAGGCAGCTTCTTGCCGGTCGGGCCGGAAGTGATGCCCGCCCGCGAAGCGTCGGGCCTGCAGCCGATGCCCGGCGCCATGTGCGGCCCAGACCTGCGCCAGCCGATCGAAGGCAGGGTCCACGGCTGCGGCGGGAAACAGCGTATCCTCGGTTCCGGTCTGGAAGCAGGCGGGTTTCGGCGCCGCCAGTGCCGCCAGGTCGGGAATGTCCAGATCGCGGAACAGCAGTGGATGCGTCATCCACCAGGCGGATTGACCGCGGATATGGTTGTTGCCTTCGACCAACAGGCCGGCCAGGCTGGCCATCCAGCACGCGGCGACCATGGCGCCGACATGCGGCGACAGCGCAGCCACCTGCCAGGCCCGGAACGCCCCCATGGAAAAGCCGACCGCTGCAATCCGCGCCGGGTCGACTTGCGGGATCGAGGCCAGATATTCCGCCGCACGCATGTCCTCCCAAGCCATCAGCCCGGCGGGAGTCAGGCCGATGTTCATCAGATTGGCCGCCAGCGCCTGTTGCGCTTGGTAGCCCTGGCCTTGCCGCCCGCCCCAACTCAGCGCGTCGACGGAGAGAACCGCGAAGCCGCGCCGCAGCAGTGCGGTGCCAAAGGGGGCGCCGCCGAAGAAGCGGTCCCACCACGCTTGTGCCACCGGCGGCACCGGGCCGGGCGGGGGCAGACATTTCTCCTTGCCGATGCGGAATTCCGAGCCGTGGTCGTGCAGCGCCAGCACCGCCGGAAAGGGACCCTCCCCCTTGGGCAAGGCCAGCAGCGCAGGGGCGGTCAGGCCCTCGGCCAGAGTCAGCCGCAACAGCCGCACGACATGGTCGCCGCGATCCGCCTCGGTCAGCACGATGGGCGCGGCATCGACGGACGGCAGGTCCGGCAGGATCAATTCGCGGACATGGGGCAGGGTGCGGTCCCGCCATGCCGCTGCATCCTCCTCCGCGGCCAGGGCGCGTCGAAAACCGCGCCGCGCCGCATGGGCCAGCAGCGCGGGGACCAGATTGCCGGGGGAGATTGGCATTGCGTCCTGGCGGGCGCTTTCCCCGGTTGCCATTATCTGGCCTCAGCGGCGCAGGGCGCGCAGGTATTGCCGATAACGCTGCTGGCCGTTGCGCAGGTGCAGCCGCATCGCGGCGCGGGCCGCCTCCTCGTCATTGGCCTGGATCGCAGAGAGGATCTCTTCATGCTCGCGGTCCAGGACAGCCAGGTAATCGGGCGGCGTCAGCATCTCGCCTTCGCTGCTGATGGCGCGGCGTGGAATGACCGCGGTGCCAATCAGCTGCAGGAATTCGGGGAAGCGCGGGTTGTTGGCCGCCTCGGCGATGGCCAGGTGAAAGCGGAAATCGGCCTCTGCCGTGGGTTGGCCGGCGCGGCCGCGGGTGCGCAGCTCGTCAAAGGCTTCGATGATCTTTTCCTCCTGCGCGGGCGAGCGGCGCAGGGCGGCAAAGCCGGCGGCGTCGCCTTCGACGGCGGTGCGCAGTTCCAGCATTTCGATCAGCGACGAGACCCGCGCCAGGTCGAGGTTGCGAAAGGCCAGCCCCTCGGGCGCGGGCGGTTCCAGCACGAAGACTCCGGCGCCTTGGCGCGGCTCCAGCAGCCGTTCGGATTGCAGCGCCGCCACTGCTTCGCGGATCACCGTCCGGCTGACCCCGAATTCCTGGGTCAGCCGCGCCTCCGAAGGCAGCCGGTCGCCGGGCTTGTAGCTGCCCTTGGCGATCTGTGCCCGGATCGCCTCGCGTACCTGGGTAACCAGCGTCTGGCCCGGCGGCGCTGGTGCCGGGGTCGGTGCAGGGGAGGACGGAGGCTGGGTCATGCGCGGGTCCGGTGCGGTTGCGGGCTAGGAATGGCGCGCCCCGGTCCGGGCGCGGCACGATGTTGTCACGCTTCGACTTCGGGCACCAGCTCCACCGGGAAGTTCTGGTAGCTGACGGGGCGCAGGAAACGGCGGATCGACAGGGTGCCGACCGAGGTGGCGCCGAAATTGGTGCTGGCGGGGTAGGGGCCGCCATGGACCATGGCGTCGCAGACCTCGACCCCGGTCGGAAAGCCGTTGACCAGCACGCGGCCGGCCTTGCGCTCCAGCACGGGCAGCAGGGATTGCGCTTCGGCCAGGTCGGCATCGTCCATGTGGAGGGTCGCGGTCAACTGGCCGTTGAGGCCACGGGCGAGCCGCGCCATTTCGTCCGCGCCGGAAACCCGGATCACCAGACCCAGCGGGCCGAAGACCTCCTCACCCAATGCGTGGTCCTGCAGATAGCTGGCGGCGTCGGTCTCATAAAGGTTCGGGCGTGCCTCGCGGCCTTCGCTTTGCGTCGAAACAAGCGGTTTCACGGCATTGCGAGTCTCGAACCGCTGCTGGCCGTCGCGATAGGCGCGCGCGATGCCGTCGGTCAGCATGAGTTGCGGGCCGACCTGTGCCAGCGCGTCGGCTGCCGCCTTGACGAAGGCGTCGCCGGCCTCGCCGGTGCCGATCACCGCGATGCCGGGATTGGTGCAGAACTGGCCGGCGCCCATGGTCAGCGACCCCGCCCAGCCCTTGCCGATTTCCGCGCCGCGAGTGCGGGCGGCCTCGGGCAGGATGAACATCGGATTGACCGAGCCCAGCTCGCCGAAGAACGGGATTGGCTCGGGTCGCGCGGCGCAGAGGTCGAACAGCGCCCGCCCGCCCGCAAGGCTGCCGGTGAAGCCCACGGCCTTGATCAGCGGATGGGTGACCAGCGCCGCGCCCACCTGGCGGTCGCCGCCCTGGATCAGGCTGAAGGTACCGGGATGGATGCCGCAGGCGGCGATGGCGGCATGGATCGCCTCGGCCACGATCTCGCCGGTGCCGGGATGGGCGGAGTGGCCCTTGACGACGACCGGGCAGCCGGCGGCCAGCGCGGCGGCGGTGTCGCCGCCCGCCGTCGAGAAGGCCAGCGGGAAATTCGAGGCGCCGAAGACGGCGACCGGGCCGATGGGGCGCTGCACCATGCGGATGTCGGGACGCGGTGCGGGCTGGCGGTCGGGCTGGGCGGGATCGTGGCGGCGGTCGAGGTAGTCGCCCTTGCGGATATGGTCGGCGAACAGCCGCAGCTGACCGGTGGTGCGGCCGCGCTCGCCCTGCAACCGTGCCTCGGGCAGGCCGGTTTCCTGGCTGCCGATTTCGGTGATGGCTTCGGCGCGGGCTTCGATCTCGTCGGCGATGGCGTCGAGGAAGGCGGCGCGGGTTTCGCGCGAGGTATAGCCGTAGGTCCAGAAGGCGTCCTCGGCAGCCTCGCAGGCGCGGGCGACCAGATGGGGGGTGCCGATGCCGAATTCATGCGCCGGACCGTGGGCGGGTTCGCTGGTGAAGCGCCGCTCGCTGGCGATCCATTCGCCCGCGAGCAGATGCTTGCCGTGGGGGGTGAAGGTCATGCGTCTTTTTCCTGATAAATGGGATATTCTGTGAATATGCCGCCCTGGTACAGTGCCACCGCCTCGTCGGGCGCGGGACGGGGCACGGTCGCCTCGATCTTCGCGCGGAAGGTTTCGGCATTGTCGCGCGGTGTCCAGCCCAGCCAATCCAGATGACTGTTGTCCCACCAGCCCTGCGTATTGGCCGAGGCGCCCCAGATGACCGGGCAACCCAGCCGCTCGACGCGGAACACCGCCTCGATCAGGGACAGCAGATCGTCATGCGACAGCCAGCTGGCCAGCATGCGATGATCCTCGGGCTCGGGCGTGGCCGAGCCGACGCGGACCAGCGCGGTCTCCTGGCCGAATTTCTCGAAATACATTCGGGCCAGCGCCTCGCCGAAAACCTTGGAGACGCCATAGAGGCTGTCCGGGCGCAGCGTGGTGTCGGGGCCCAGCCGGTCGGTCTGTTTCCAGAAACCGACGGTGTGGTTCGAGCTCGCGAACAGGATGCGCGGCTGTCCGTGCCGGCGGGCGGCTTCATAGAGGTTATAGAGTCCCAGGATATTGGCCTGCAGGATCGGGGGGAACGGCATTTCGACCGAGACGCCGCCGAAATGCACGATGCCGTCGCAGCCCTGGACCATGCGGTCCACCGCCCTGGCATCGGCCAGGTCGCAGGTCACGATCTCTTCATGCGGGGCCGGGTCGGCGATGGGCGCGATATCGGCCAGCCGGATCGTCCGCGCCAGCGGTGCCAGCCGGGCGCGCAGCGCGCGACCCAAACCGCCCGCGGCGCCGGTGAGCAGAAGTCGGTTCATCAGCGGCTGGTTCATGCGGCGTTCTCCAGCAGGAAAGCGTCAAGGACGGGGCGCGGCAGCAAAGCGCCGGGATGCTGGACCACCAATGCGGCCAGGCGCTGGCCGGCGGCGACCGCGCGTATCGGGTCGGCGCCATCCAGCCGCGCGGCCAGATAGCCCGCGTTGAAACTGTCGCCGGCGCCGGTCGTGTCCACCGGCCGCACCGGCACCGGCGCGGGCAGTTCCAGGCTTTGGCCGTTCGACCGCAGCACCAGAGGGCCGTTGCCGTTCTTGACCACGATCTCGGCCGCGCCGGCGGCGGCATAGCGCGCCGCGGTGGCCTGCGGGTCCGCGTCGCCGAAAGCCGCAGCCTCGTCGTCAAAGCTGGGCAGAACGATACGCGACAGCCCGGCGGCGGCGGTGATCGCCTGGCACGCGGCCTCGGCAGATTCCCACAGCTGCGGGCGGATGTTCGGATCGAAGATCACGTGGCGGCCACGCAGGGCCGACAAGAGCCGTGCACGGGCATCGGGCGCGAGGATCGCCAGGGTGATGCCCGAGAGATAGAGCGTGTCGGCACCGCCGCAGGTCTCGCGCAGCCAGTCCGGGTCGTCGGCCATCAGCCGCGCCGCCGACTGGGCGCGCCAATAGGCGAAGCTGCGCTCGCCGTCCTTCTTCAGCGCGATCATGTAGAGGCCGATCCCGCGCTCCGGGTCGCGGGTGATGCGATCGGTCCGCATGCCGGCCGCCGCGATTTCCGCCAGCGCCTGATCCGACATCGCATCCTGTCCCAGCCGCGTGGCATAGCCCACGCGCCAGTCCGGTCGCAGCGCCGCCAGGTAGAAAGCGGTGTTGAACGTGTCGCCGGCCAACCTCTGCCGCCACAGGTCCTCGCCCGCGCTCGAAAGCTCGATCATCACCTCGCCCAGAGCAAGGAAATGCATGACCCCTCCTTTTGGCCTGCGAAAGCGCCTTGGCGCCCGGCCGTCATCCCGCTTGACTTGGAAACATATCATATGACAAGTGTCAATAGATATGATATTTGTCTTTCCGGAGGAACCCATGCTGACCGTCGAAACCCGTCAGGCCGTCCACCCCGACCTTGCCAAGACCATGGATACCCCCACCCTGCGCCGGCATTTCCTGGCCGATGGCATGTTTGTCGAAGGCCAGATTCGCCTGATCTATACCCATTACGACCGCTTCGTGATGGGCGGCGCCGTGCCTGCGGGCGGCAGTCTGGTGCTGGATGAGGTGGCCGAGACCCGCACGCCCTCTTTCCTGGACCGGCGCGAGATGGGCATCGTGAACATCGGCGCCACCGGCACCGTCTCGGCCTCAGGCCAGACCTGGACCCTGCAGCGCGGCGACGTGCTCTACCTGGGCATGGGCGCCGGCGCGGTCACTTTCGCGGGCGAGGGGCGCTTCTACATCACCTCCTGCCCCGCGCATCATGCTTATCCGCATCGGCTGGTGACGCTGGCCGACAGCAAGGAGGTCAAGCTGGGCGCGGCCGAAACCTCGAACAAGCGCACGATCAACCAGTTCATTCACCCGCTGGTGATGGAAAGCTGCCAGCTGATCCTGGGCTATACCTCACTCGAGGACGGTTCGGTCTGGAACACGATCCCGAGCCATATCCACGACCGCCGCATGGAGGCCTATCTGTATTTCGGCATGGACGAGAAATCCCGCGTCCTGCACCTGATGGGAGAGCCGCAAGAGACCCGGCACCTGTTCATCGGCAATGAGGAGGGCGCGATTTCGCCGCCCTGGTCGATCCATTCCGGGGCCGGGATCGGCTCCTATACCTTCATCTGGGCGATGGCCGGCGACAATGTCGACTATACCGACATGGACTTCATCCAGCCGGAGGATCTGCGGTGAATCCCTTTTCCTTGCAAGGACATAAGGCGCTGGTGACTGGCGCCAACACCGGGCTTGGCCAAGCGATCGCACTCGGGCTGGCGCGGGCCGGGGCCGAGGTGGTCTGCGCCGCCCGCCGCGACTGCGCCGAGACCCTGGCCCTGATTGCCGAGGGGGGCGGCACCGGATCCGAGCTGCGCATCGATTTTGCCGATCCGATGGCGGCGCGGGACCTGTTCGCGGGTGCGGACTACAGCATCCTGGTCAACAACGCCGGCATCATTCGCCGCGCCGACTCGCTCGATTTCACCGAGGCTGATTGGGACGACGTGATCGATGTGAACCTCAAGGCGTTGTTCTTCACCTGCCAGGCCTTCGCGCGTGAGGCGATGGCGCAGGGACGGGCGGGCAAGATCGTCAACATCGCCTCGCTGCTGTCCTTCCAGGGCGGGATCCGGGTGCCGAGCTATACCGCCTCGAAACATGGCGTTGCCGGGTTGACCAAGCTGATGGCGAATGAATGGGCGGCCCGGGGCATCAACGTGAACGCCATCGCCCCGGGCTATATCGCGACCAGCAACACCGAGGCGCTGCGGAACGACCCCGACCGCTCGCGCGCGATTCTCGAGCGCATTCCGGCCGGGCGCTGGGGCCGGCCCGAGGATATCGCCGGCACGGCGGTCTATTTGTGTTCGGAGGCGGCTGCTTATGTGCACGGTGCCGTGCTGAACGTCGATGGCGGCTGGCTGGCGCGATGATTTATCATACAAATCATATGATAAATCATTGACAACTTTATCGCCGCATGGTCTTTGGAGCGAAATCTTCCAGTCAGAGGAATTACCGACATGACTCCGAATGCGCTCAAGGCCAAGCTCGGCTCCGGTCTGCTGTCCTTTCCCGTCACCGCCTTCGACGCGGGGGGCCGCTTTGCTCCTGATCCCTATCGCGCGCATGTCGAATGGCTGGCAGGCTACAAGGCGCCGGTGCTGTTCGCCGCCGGCGGCACGGGCGAATTCTTTTCGCTGACCCCGCGAGAGGTGCCGGAGATCGTCGCCGCCGCGAAGGAGGTGGCGGGCGACACCGCCATCGTCTCCGGCTGCGGCTATGGCACCGAGATGGCGGTCGAGATCGCGCAATCGGTCCAGAAGATCGGCGCCGACGGCATCCTGCTTTTGCCGCATTACCTGATCGACGCCCCGCAAGAGGGGCTGTTCCAGCATGTCCGCAAGGTCTGCCAGTCGGTCGATTTCGGGGTGATGGTCTATAACCGCGACAATGCCGTGCTGCAGGCCGACACGCTGGCGCGGCTCTGCGACGAATGCCCGAACCTGATCGGCTTCAAGGACGGCACCGGCGACATCGGCCTGGTGCGCCAGATCACCGCCAAGATGGGCGACCGGCTGATGTATCTGGGCGGCATGCCCACGGCCGAGCTGTTCGCCGAGGCTTATCTGGGCGCGGGCTTCACCACCTATTCCTCGGCGGTGTTCAACTTCGTGCCTGGGCTGGCGAATGAATTCTACGCCTCGCTGCGCGCCGGCGAGCGCGACAATTGCGAGCGGATCCTGAACGAGTTCTTCTATCCCTTCATGGAGATCCGCAGCCGCGCCAAGGGCTATGCTGTTTCCGCCGTCAAGGCCGGGGTCCGGCTGCAGGGTTTCGACGCCGGGCCGGTGCGCTCGCCGCTGACGGACCTGACCGAACGCGACCAAGCTGATCTTGCTGCCCTGATCGCCCCCTGGAAACGCTGAGGCCGCCATGAGGATCGCCGCCGTCCGCACCCATCTGCTGGAACATCGGCTGGAGGTGCCGTTCGAAAGTGCCTCGATGCGCTTTGACCGCCGGGCGCATGTTCTGGTCGAGGTGGAATGCGACGACGGCACGGTGGGCTGGGGCGAATGCCTTGGCCCGGCGCGCCCGAACGCGGCAGTGGTCCAGGCCTATGCGGGCTGGTTGGTCGGACAGAATCCGCTGGAAACCGAAAGGCTTTGGGCGGTGCTTTACAATGCGTTGCGCGACCAGGGCCAGCGCGGGCTGGCGGTGACGGCGCTGTCAGGCATCGACATCGCGCTGTGGGACGTCAAGGGCAAGGTCCTGGGCCAGCCGGTCTCGGTCCTGCTGGGCGGGCGCTGGCGCGACCGTGTGCGCGCTTATGCCACCGGCAGTTTCAAGCGCGACGGCGTGGATCGGGTCGAGGACAATGCCGGCGAGATGGCCGAGCGTCGGGCGCAGGGTTTTCACGCCTGCAAGATCAAGATCGGCTTCGATGTGGCCGAGGATCTGCGCGTGATTCGCGCCGTGCGCGAGGCCATCGGCCCCGAGATGCGGCTGATGATCGACGCCAATCACGGCTATAGCGTCACCGAGGCGATCCGGCTGGGCCAGGCCGCCGCCGAATGCGGCATCGACTGGTTCGAAGAGCCGGTCGTGCCCGAGCAGTTGTCGGCCTATCGCGCCGTGCGGGCAGGCCAGCCGATTCCGGTCGCCGGAGGCGAGACATGGCACTCCCGCTGGGGTATGTGGCCGGCCATCGAACAGCGGGCAGTGGACATCCTGCAGCCTGACCTCTGCGGCGCGGGCGGTTTCTCCGAGGTGCAGAAGATCGCCACCCTGGCCAGCCTGCATGGCGTGCGGGTGGTGCCGCATGTCTGGGGCACCGGCGTCCAGATCGCGGCGGCGCTGCAATTCATGGCGGCGATGGTGCCGGACCCGGTGCGCATGAATCCGGTCGAGCCGATCTTGGAATTCGACCGCACCCACAATCCCTTCCGCCAGGCCGTGCTGACTACGCCGATCGAGGCCCAGCAGGGCGTGGTGGCGATCCCCGACGGCCCCGGCCTCGGCATCGAGGTGAACCGCGACGCGCTCACCGAATTCCGCATGAGGGACGCATGATCACCCGCAAGCTGACCGGTGCCCCGCCTGCGCTGCCCTTTCCGCGTGGCGCGACAGATACGCAGATGCACATGTATCTGCCGGGCTTTCCCGCGCAGCCGGGCGGGCCCGGCCTGCCGCAGGATCCCTTGCCCGGCCCCGCGGCCTATCGCAGCGTCATGCGCTGGATGGGGCTGGACCGGGTCATCGTCACCCAGGGCAATGCGCATCAGCGCGACAACGCAAACCTTCTGGCCTGCCTGGAGGCGATGGGCGAATGTGCCTGGGGCGTGGCAGTCGTCACGCCCGAGATCACTCCGGCGCAGATCGCGGATCTCGCCGCGCGGCGCATCGTCGGCGCGCGCATCATGGATCTGCCCGGCGGGGCCGCGGGACTGGACCAGCTTGAGGCGGTCGATGACATTGCCCATGACGCGGGATGGATGATTGCGGTGCAGTTCGACGGTTCGGACCTGCTGGATCACTTGCCGCGCTTGCAGGCGCTGCGTTCGCGCTGGGTCTTCGACCACCACGGCAAGTTCTTTCGCGGCGTCACCCCGGACAGCGCCGAGATCGAGGCGGTGCTGCGGCTGATCGACCGCGGCAATTGCTGGTTCAAATTCGCCGGCGTCTATGAAAGCAGCCGCGAGAGCTGGCCCTATGCCGATGTGGCTGCACCCTCGCGCCGCATCGCGGCCCATGCGCCCGAGCGCATCGTCTGGGGGACCAACTGGCCGCATAACGGCGTCCGGAACAGCGCGGACTATCCCGACGAGGTGGCGCTGGCCGAACTGGTGCTGGGCTGGCTGCCCGAGGGTTGCCGCGACCGGGTCCTGGTGCGCAATCCCATCGACCTATATCGCCTGCCGCCCGTCTGATCACCCGGCCGGCCCGGCCTTGGCCATGGCGGCCAGCCGGGCAGCTTGGTCGGGCTCGTCCAGCGCGAGAAGCCGGCCGTGCCGGCTGCGCTCGACCCGACGCATGTGGTCGCGCGGCGACAGCCCCGTCACCCGCTTGAACATGCGCGAGAAATAATAGGGATCGGCATAGCCCAGTTCGGCCGCGGTGGCGCCGACCGACATCCCGGCCTCCAGGTGGTGCATCGCGCGCTCCATCCGCTGCTGTTCCTGATATTTGCGCGGCGTCAGGCCGATGCGCTTCTGGAATTCGCGCAGGAAATAATCGGCATTGTAGGGCGCGGCCTCGACCGCCTGGGCGGCGATGCCCTCGGCCACCGGATTGGCGGCGATCATGGTCGCGGCCTTCATCACCGCGAGATCCATCGCATCGGTGCCCGCCATCGGATAGGCGGCATCGCGGCGCCAGCGGATGAAGGCATCCTCGATGAAGGCGATCAGCAGCACCATGAACAGATGATGCTGCCCCAGCGTGACCGAGGCGGGCGGCGCGCTTTGCCGGTAGTGCCGCACCATCGGCTCCAGCAGCGACCAGCGCGACAGCCGCACCTGTGGGCGCAGTTCCATCTGCGTCAGCAGGTCGTGCCGGCCGTGCAGGCTCAGCGTGAAATGCTGCGCCACGCCGCGATAGATCTCGGGGCCTTCGTTCCAGCCCTGGAACCTTTGCCCGCGCGCGATCAGCATCGCATCGCCCGGCTGCATCAGCCGCGGCGCCCCGTCGATCAGGTAGCGGCCGCTGCCGGAAAGACAGATCACCAGATCGTCGACCGGGTTTTCCTTGTCGATGGACCAGGTGCTGGAATGCTCCATCTTGATGGCCGAGCGGGTCAGCGACAGCACCAGCGCCGAGGCCGGAATCGCCGCCAGGATACCACCTTCGATTTCGTCCATCTTTTTCTCCGGATCCGTCAATTCAATGTCGCAGGAAAATGCCGTCTAGTCACCCCTGACGCGAAAGCGTGCCGCATGCCGGGTTGGGAAACCGCAGTCCGGGACGGGGCTTCCGGCCCTTGCCGCGGCTGGGACTAGGGGAGGAGAAATTGCCAGATACTTCCAGCATTTACCGAGAGAGGTCGCAGGCGGGCGGCCGGGCGGCAGGGCGGGCGTCATGAAGGGCCAGCGCGTTTTTGGCCTGGCCTATATGATGCCCTATATCATCGGCCTGCTGATCTTTACCGCGATTCCCTTCGTTGCGTCGTTGTATCTGGCCTTCACGAAATACGACCTGATGTCCGCGCCGCGATGGGTCGGCTTCGACAATTTCGAAAGGTTGTTCAGCCGCGATCGCACGTTCTGGAAATCGCTGAATGTCACGTTGATCTATGTGTTCGCCACGGTGCCGCTGAAGCTGGCCTTCGCGCTGTTCATCGCGGCGATCCTGAACTACAAGCTGCGCTTCATCGGTTTTTTCCGCACCGCCTTCTACGTGCCCTCGATCCTGGGCGGCTCGATCGCCATCGCGGTGCTGTGGCGCTATATCTTCGCGACCGAGGGGCTGGCGAACATGGCGCTCGGGCTGATCGGCCTTGGCCCGGTGGACTGGTTCGGCGACCCCGGGAATGCGCTCTTCACCATCACGCTGCTGCGTTGCTGGCAATTCGGCTCGGCCATGGTGATCTTCCTGGCTGCCCTGCAAAGCATCGACCGCTCGCTTTACGAGGCTGCGGCCATCGACGGCGCCTCGAAGACCCGGGTCTTCTTCTCGATCACGCTGCCCCTGCTGACGCCGGTCATTTTCTTCAACCTCATCATGCAGATGGTCCAGGCGTTCCAGGAGTTCAACGGCCCCTATATCATCACCCAGGGCGGCCCGCTGAAATCGACCTATTTCCTGCCGCTCTACATCTATGACGAGGCTTTCAAGAAATTCAACATGGGCTACGCCTCGGCCATCGCCTGGGTGCTGTTCGCCATCATCATGGTGCTGACCCTGCTGGCGTTCTGGTCCTCGAAGAAGTGGGTCTATTACGCCGGCGACAAGCGGAGCTGAGGGGCGGTCATGGATATTGCTGCATTCAACGAATACCAGGCCGCGCGCCGCGCCCGGCTGCGCCTGATCTCGACCGCGCTGCGTTATGTGCTGCTGTTCGCAGTGGGGCTGGTGATGCTCTACCCGCTGATCTGGCTGGTCGGTGCCTCGTTCAAGACCAATTCCGAGATCTTCTCGGGCGCGGGTTTCGTTCCCCAGGACCCGACGCTGGACGGCTATGCGAAGGGCTGGCAGACCTCGACCCCCCACACTTTCGGGCGGTTCTTCTGGAACTCGTTTCTGATCATCCTGCCCAAGGTCATCGGCACGGCGATCAGCTGCACGATGGCGGCCTATGCCTTTGCGCGCTTCGATTTTCCGTTCAAGAAGCTGCTGTTCACCAGCGTCATCGCCATCCTGCTGCTGCCGAACGTGGTGACGCGCATCCCGCAATACATGCTGTTCCGCGACCTGGGCTGGCTCGACAGTTTCCTGCCGCTCTGGGTGCCCTCGGCAATGGCAGGCGATGCCTTCTTCGTCTTCATGCTGGTGCAGTTCCTGCGCTCGCTGCCCGGCGACATGGAGGAAGCGGCGCGCGTGGACGGGGCGAATTCCCTGCAGACGCTGGTCTATATCGTGGTGCCGATGCTGGCGCCGGCGCTGATCTCGGTCTGCCTGTTTCAGTTCATGTGGACCATGAACGACTTCCTGGGCCCGCTGATCTATATCAGCTCGGTCGACAAATATCCGGTCAGCCTCGCGCTGAAACTTTCCATCGACACAACCGAAGCCTTCGAATGGAACCGCATCCTGGCGATGTCGGTCCTGACCATCGCGCCGGCGCTGATCATCTTCTTCGCCGCGCAGCGCTATTTCATCGAGGGCATCTCTTCCGGCGGGGTGAAGGGCTAATGGCACGCGTTCAGCTGAACAATCTGGAAAAGGTCTATGGCGGCGGCGTGAAGGCCGTGCATGGCATCAACCTCGACATCGCGGATGGCGAGTTCATGGTTTTCGTCGGCCCATCGGGCTGCGCGAAGTCGACCACCCTGCGCATGGTCGCCGGGCTCGAAGAGATCACCGGCGGCGAGGTTGTGATCGGTGACACCCGCGTGAACGATCTGCCGCCCGGCAAGCGCTCCATTGCCATGGTGTTCCAGAACTATGCGCTTTACCCGCATATGAAGGTGCGCGGCAACCTGGCCTTTGGCCTCAAGATCGCCGGCAAGCCCAAGCCCGAGATCGAGGCGGCCATCGCCGATGTCGCCCGCATTCTGGAGATCGAGCCGCTGCTGGACCGGCTGCCCAAGCAGCTGTCGGGCGGGCAGGCGCAACGCGTCGCCCTGGGCCGGGCGCTGATCAAGAAGCCGGGCGTGTTCCTGTTTGACGAGCCCCTGTCGAACCTCGACGCCAAGCTGCGGGCCAGCATGCGGGTGCGGATCACCGACCTGCACCGGCGGCTCAAGGCCGAGGGCCTTTCCTCGACGGTGATCTACGTGACCCACGACCAGACCGAGGCGATGACCATGGGCGACCGCATCTGCGTGATGCAGGCCGGGCGGATCATGCAGGTCGCGACCCCGAAGGCGCTTTACACCCGCCCGGCGAACCTGTTCGTCGCGGGTTTCATCGGCAGCCCCGAGATGAACCTGATCGACGGCCATCTGGAGGGCAGCGATTTCGTCATCGGCACCCAGCGCCTGGCGCTTGGACCCGAGGTGGCCGTGCGGCTTGCGGAACGGCCCGCCGATGCGGTTCTGGGCATCCGCCCGCAGCATCTGGCGCTGGCCGAAACCGGGCTTGCGGCGCGGCTGACCAATGCCGAATTCATGGGCCACGAGGTCTATCTGCACGCCGACCTCGAGGGGCGGAAGCTGGTCGCCGTGATCGGCGTTGCCGAATACGAACGGCTGGGCCAGTCGGACCGCATCCATCTGCGCCCCGCGCCCGAGCATATCCACATCTTCAACAAGGACGACGGCCGTAACGTCTCGCTGCGGGAGGGCAGCATCGCGGCCTGACCCCGATCCGAGGAGGACCACATGAGATTGAACCGATTTGCTGCCGCGCTGACCTGCACCGCACTGGTCTCGGGCCAAGCCGTGATGGCGGATGAGCTGCGCATGTCCTGGTGGGGCGGTGACAGCCGACATGTCGCGACCCAGGCCGCGCTGCAGGCCTGCGGCGCCAAGCACGGCCACAGGATCAAGGGCGAATTCACCGGTTTCGACGGTTACCTGGAAAAGCTGACCACACAGATGGCCGGCGGGACCGAGGCCGACATCCTGCAGGTCAATTGGCCCTGGCTGCCGCTGTTTTCCCGCAACGGCACCGGCTTCGCCGACCTGCGCCAGTTTCCGGCCCTGGACCTGAGCCAGTACACCGAGGATGAACTCGCCTCGGTCTCGATGAACGGCGTGGTGCAGGGCATCCCGGTTTCGACCACCGGGCGGGTGTTCCTGTTCAACACCACCACCTTCGAAAAGGCCGGCGTGCCGCTGCCGAAGACCTGGGGCGAACTGATGGCCGCGACGTCGGTCATCAAGGAAAAGCTGGGGCAGGACACCTTCACCTTCAACGCGGTCAAGGAAACCGCGCAGCTTCTGGTCACGCTGGTCGTGGTGCAGAAGACTGGCAAGGACCTGGTCGATCCCGCGACCAACCGGGTCGCGTGGACCCCCGAGGAACTGGCCGACGGCATCGGCTTCCTGGGCCGTCTGGTCGAGATCGGCGCGATCAAGTCGCAAAAGGAAGAGGCCTCCGAGGGCAATGTCAACCTGTTCGAGAAACCGCAATGGGCGGCGGGCAAGATTGCCGGCTCCTATGAATGGGACAGCACCTGGTCGAAATACGCCGACCCGCTGCAGGACGGGCAGGTGCTGAAATCGGTGCCGATGCTGCGCATCGACGGGGCGGTGACCGACGGCGTCTATCGCAAGCCGTCGATGCTGCTGGCGATCTCGAAGAACTCCAAGCATCCCGAGGCGGCGGCGCAGATCCTGAACTGCCTGGTCAACGAGCCCGAAGGCGTCCTGGCGCTGGACGACAGCCGCGGCCTGCCGGCCTCGAAGGCGGCGCAGGCGCTGCTGCAAGGCAAGGGCGATCCGAATGTCGCCGCGGCCAATGCGATCGCCATGGCGGCGAGCGGCCCGACCATCTCGCCCTTCAACGAGCATCCCGAGGTGCGGGGCAATTTCATTGATACCCTGGAAGAATATGCCTATGGCCAGATCGACGCGCTGGATGCCGCGCAGCAGATCATCGACGGCACCAACGACGTCCTGGCTGAATACGACTGACGCCTGATAACTAACGCTGCGCTCGCCCGCCGCAAGCGTTTTCGCTTCAGCGGCCATCCACAGGAAGACCATGATACCCGTTGTTCTGACCGTCACGCCGCGCTGCGCGGCGCTGCGGCTGGCTGTTGCCGGCGCGCTTTACAATCTGCCCGAACCGCGCGGCTGGCGGCTGTCGGGCGGTGATGTCCCGCGGGTCGGGCGCACCGACCGGGCGGTGCTGGTGTTGGACGCGCTGACCCCCGGCCGCGACTGGCGGCTGGAGGTCGAGGGTTTCGCGCCGGTCGCTTTCGCAACCCCGCCCTGTGCCGGGACGGTGGCGCCGGATCTTCTGCCGGCGTCGGGCCTTGCGGACCTGGACGCGGCGCGGGCCAATGCCCGGGCGCTGCAATCCGCCATCGCGGCGCTGCCGCCGGGCGGCACGGTGGTCCTGCCGCCCGGCGATTGGCTCGCCACGCCGGTGGCGCTGCGGTCGGATATGATCCTGCATCTCTCGGCCGGGGCGGTGCTGCGTGCGCCCTCGGATCGCACGGACTGGCCGGTCCTGCCCGCGCGGGCGCCGGACGGCCGCATGCTCGGCAGCTGGGAGGGTTTGCCCGCCGCCTGTTTCAAGGCGCCGCTGCACGCCGTCGCAGCCGAGCGGCTGGTGATCGAGGGGCCCGGCACGCTGG
This sequence comes from Paracoccus sp. J39, assembly GCF_000518925.1. Lineage (NCBI taxonomy): Bacteria > Pseudomonadati > Pseudomonadota > Alphaproteobacteria > Rhodobacterales > Paracoccaceae > Paracoccus > Paracoccus sp. J39. The sequence continues at coordinate 67,757 of NZ_JAEN01000002.1, forward strand.
ACGGCTCGGGCGGGCAGGGCGATTGGTGGTCCTGGCCCAAGGACACCCGCGGCGGAGCCCGCCGTCCGCGCGGGCTGCATCTGGTCGATTGCCGGGACGTCACGCTGCTGGGCTTCACCCTGCGCAATGCACCCAGCTGGAGCCTGCATCCGCAAGGCTGCCAGAGGCTATCCGCCTTTGGCCTGGCGATCGAGGCGCCGGCCGACAGTCCCAATACCGATGGGTTCAACCCCGAAATGTGCCGCGACGTGCGGATCGAGGGCGTCCGCTTTTCCGTCGGCGACGATTGCATCGCGGTCAAGGCCGGCAAGCGCGGCGATGCGGGCGAGGCCGAGCACCTCTCCGAGACGCGCGGCGTCACCATCCGCCATTGCCTGATGGAGCGCGGCCATGGCGGGCTGGTCATCGGCTCGGAAATGTCGGGCGGCGTGCATGAGGTGCTGGTCGAGGATTGCGCCATGATCGGCACCGACCGCGGCCTGCGGCTGAAGACCCGGCGCGGGCGCGGGGGGGCGGTCACCGACATCACCTTCCGCCGGGTGCGGATGCAAGGGGTCGAGACCGCGCTGGCCGCGAATGCGCATTATTTCTGCGACCACGACGGCCATGCCGACTGGGTGCAAAGCCGCGCACCCGCCCCGGTCACCGAACGGACGCCGCTGATCGACGGCATCACCATCGAGGATGTCGAGGTCCAGGGCCTGGCCCATGCCGCCGGCTGCTTTCTGGGCCTGCCCGAAGCGCCGATCCGCAATATCCGAATCCGCAACCTGCGCATCCTGTCGCTTGACCCCGAGGCGTGCGCGACCTCTCCGATCATGGCCGACCGGGTTCGCGCCATGCGCCATGCCGGGATCAGCGCCGAGGCGGCGCAGATCGATTGCGACGATCCCGCCCTGATCGATCCCACCCCCATCACCCTTTCCCCAGATGAGCCAGAACGATGAGCCTTTCCGCCTATTTCGACCGTTTCGCCACGGCTTACCAGCCCTACAAGGGTGGGCCCTGGTGCTATGAGGACGGCTGCATCTATCGCGGCTTGCAGCTTCTTGCCGAGGCAACCGGCGAGGAGCGCTGGACCGCGCATCTGCACCGTTTGATCGATGCCCAGATCGCGCCGGACGGCGCGCTGCAGGGCTTCGCGGCCGAGGATTTCAACATAGACAACATCCTTGCCGGCCGGGTGCTGTTCCCGCTGGCCCGCCAGACCGGCGATGCGCGCTACATGGCGGCGGCGCGACATCTGATCGGACAGCTGGATCGGCAACCGCGCATCCCGGCCGGCAATTACTGGCACAAGCAGCGCTATCCGCATCAGCTCTGGCTGGACGGGCTTTATATGGGCCTGCCGTTCCAGATCGAATATGCGCAGGCCACCGGGGAAAGCGCCCGGATCACCGATGCGCTGCTGCAATTCGCCACCGCGCTGGTGCTGACGGCGGTGCCGGGCGGGCTTTACGCGCATGGCTATGACGACAGCCGGACCCAGGCCTGGGCCGATCCGGTCACCGGCCGGTCTTCGGCGGTCTGGTCACGGGCAATGGGCTGGCTGGCCATGGCGCTGGTCGACGTGCTGGCGATTCTGCCGCACGACGCGGCCACTGCCAGCCTGCATGGGCGCTGCGTGGCGATGCTGCGGGCGCTGGAGAACCGGCAGGCCGGGTCGGGTCTTTGGCCGCAGGTGCTGGACCAGCCCGAGTTGGGCGGGAATTACGAGGAAAGCTCGGCCTCGGCCATGTTCGCCTATGCCTTCCTGCGCGCCGCGCGGCTCGGGCTGGTCGCGGGTGCCGAGTCCGAGCGTCTGCGTCAGGCGGGGCTGCGCGCGCTGGCCGCGCTCGAACTGCGGGTTGCACCCGTGGACGGCCGCCCGCAGCTGACCGGCATCTGCCATGTCGCGGGGCTCGGCGGCTTTTCAGGCCGTTATCGCGACGGCTCGCCCGGCTATTACCTCACCGAAGCGGTGGTGGCCGATGATGCCAAGGGCGTCGGGCCGCTGATGATGGCTGCGGCCGAGGCGGCGCGGCTTACCCGCAAGGGTCAAGCCCCATTGATCCTCAAAGCCGGAACATGACGGCCGCGGCGGGAGCGAGGGCCGAAAGAAAGGCTCTGGCGCATCTGTCGTAGCGGCTTGCGATCCGGCGCCAATCCCCAGATCTGTTGAACTTGATCTCGATCCGGTTTCGGCGTCTGGGCCCGCGTCTGTCGTATCGGATAGCCTTGCCGCCCGGTCTGCCAGAAGTCATGTCGTGGCAGGCCGGGCCGTTCGGCATGGCCGCCGCTCCGTTGTCGTTGCTGGCATGTTCTGCCGCCATGTTGGCCCCAAAAATCCCAGCCCGAGGCAACCCGCCCTGTCGCCTGTGGTCCGCGGAAGGGAGTGCCCTGCCGCTGCAAGTCCGAGCCGGGCAAGCGGCGCTGCAAGCTTCACGGCGGCAGAAACGCCAGGCAGATCGCTGGCGAAACGGACCAGCGGCAGGAGCCAGGTGCATGACATGCTGGAGCGGCGTGGACCTGTGCGTGAGCAGGTGACGCGCGAAGCCCTATGCTGCTATTCTCCCAGCGTGGGTGCGAAATTGCAGACATACAAGGTTTCGCGGCGTAGCAGTTCCCGACCTCGGCGGGCATGGACTTGGCTTCGAAGCGTATCGAGGGTTGCGGCATGTGCAATGCGCGCGACAAACATCCTCTTTGCCGCGGGTGTCCCGGCATCCAAACCTCGTTCCATGACGTTCCTCTCTGGCAGGAGCAATCGGAGCGAACAACCATGACAGAGGAACGGGACGAGCGGGCCGCGGCGGCAAGAGGGCTGATGGGCAGGTGCCCGCATTGCGGCAAGGGCCGGCTGTTCAAGGGATATCTGACCATCGTGCAAGAGTGCGACTTATGCGGCGAACCGTTGGGGCTCTATCGGGCCGCAGATGGTCCGGCTTTCTTCACCATGACCATCATGCTCCTGCTGCTGATCCCGATGATCGGCTTCACCTGGGCGATCTATCGGCCAGACCCGGTGACGCTGCTGATCGTGGTGGGGGTGGCGATGACCCTGCTGACCTTGATCATTCTGCGCCTCGTGAAGGGGGCGTTCGTCGGCTATTTGTGGGCCAAGCATGAGCAGGACAGAGGCGCTTGACCCTGCGCTGGCCCGGGACCGCCCCCGCGGACCGATCTCCGCAGGGGCGTCGCCTCACCCGAGCAGCCAATAGGCGGCAGCGGCAATGGCGCCAAAGCCGGCGAGCATGATGCACCAGTTCAGCAGCACAGCCTTGCCGGACTGGGCCTGTCCGGTTGCGGGCGGCTCTGCGGGCTCAGGCGGTGCAACGCCGGTCTTTGGATTTTCGGCAAACGGCGTCCGGCGTGCCGCCGGTTCGTCTTCATGGGAATTCATCTGTCGTCCTCGTGAACGCAAGGGTCATGATCTGCCAGCCCGGAATCGGTGGCAGAGCGATGTCAGGCGGTCATGCGAAGGGACGGCGGCGCGCGGGCCCAGGGAACCAGCGCGCCGGCGCACAGACCGATTTGCGGGTGATCGGCGAAGGCGAGCGCCGCCGCTATGCGCGGCAGTGGCGGTGGGGGCTCCGACGGCGGCAGCGCAGTTGCGGCCAGCGGGCGGATCTGCACCGCATCCTTGCGGGCGATCAGGTCGCGCCCATGAATCGCCGTCAGGGCCAAGGTCGGCTTGCTCAGTTGCTGGGACTGGCTGGCCGCCGCGGTGACTTGTGGTCCGGGCAACATGACGACCAGCAGAACCAGCAGCAGGGCCAGCCATAGCCTCGCCGCATGCGATGGGATCGCCGTCTGAGGAGCCTGTGCGTCCGTCATGCTTCGACTGATCCACATACCCGGCCGGGACACAAGGCTTCGGCTCGCCTCTCGCGACGAAATCGCAGCGGGTTGCGATGCACCGCTGCCGCAAGAAGCCGGGCTGCCCTTCTGTCGATCCGACGGCCGAGATTCGCGGAATCGCAGGATGATTGCTGCCAAAAGCAGGCAATCCCGGGCTTGCTGACTGGGCGTTTTTGTGGCCTTTGCAAAAGCTCCATGGAGCGGTCTGCGCGCCCCGGCCGGCAAGGGAAGGCCGCTCAAAGACGGCAAAGCAGCTACCCGTGCGCATCTCGATCAATGTCCGCGAGGCGACCCCGGCGGGCTCGCTGGTCCAGTCCACCGCCCCAAGGCGGGTCGCGACGGCCACCGCCGACTGACCGGGGTAGACCGCGCGGCCCCGGCCGGTGCGGTCGCAGATCACCAAAGCGACGGGCAATTCCGCGCGGCGGTTCGGGCGTTCCGAAAGCGGTTGGATTGGGTCACGTTTGGGACACAAAACGGGCCACTGTCTTTCCCTAAGTGGCTGTTTTTGCTGATGCTGCTGGGGAAAGTGGCGGAGAGGGTGCCCGCCATTAGTCAGGGCATCCCGGTAGCAATCAGAAGCTCCTAAGCCAAGGATTCCTAGGAAATATCTGCCGCCCTAGTAGTATGCGGTTGCGTTTGGTAGCGGACGGCAGCAACAATGATGGCGGGTATGATGGAGGGCTTTGAGTGCCGCGTCTCGCCAAAGAACTTTCGCCGCTTGAGGTGAAAAGATTGCAGCACCCTGGCAAAGGGGGCAATGCCACGTTCGCGGTCGGGGGCGTCTCTGGGCTGCTGTTGCAGATCACGCCCGCAGGTGGCCGCACATGGCTGCTTCGGGCGATGGTCGGCGCCAGGCGCCGGGAAATCGGGCTGGGCGGCTTCCCGGAGGTGTCCCTTGCAATGGCCCGTGAGCGCGCGCGCGAAGCAAAGGACAAGATCCGAAACGGAATTGATCCGGTCGAAGAAAGGAAAGCGGCGAAGGCGGCCCTTGTAGCTGCGCAGCTTCGGGGCCTGACGTTTGCGGATGCCGTCGACCAGTATCTTGCCGCGAAACTGGACGCCTTCAAGAACGAGAAGCACAAGCAGCAATGGGGCAATACGCTCAAGAGCTACGCCATTCCCGGCCTGGGGGCGCTGTTGGTTCAGGATATCACCGTGCAGGACGTGCTGCGCGTGTTGCAGCCGATCTGGTCGACCAAAACCGAAACGGCATCGCGCCTGCGCGGGCGAATCGAGGCGGTTCTTTCGTGGGCGACGGTGGCCGGGCACCGTGTGGGCGACAATCCGGCGCGGTGGGCCGGCAATCTGAAAGAGTTGCTGCCGGCGCCCTCCAAGGTCGCGAAGGAGGGAAATCACCCTGCGGTGCGGATCGCGGATGCTCCCCGCTGGTTCGCTGCACTTCGGAAGCGGGAAGGCATGGGAAGCCGTGCGCTCGAATTTGCCGCTCTCACTGCGGCCCGGTCGCAGGAGGTGCGGGGCGCGCGCTGGGCCGAAATCGACTTGGCGGCGGCGATGTGGATCATCCCGGCCGAACGCATGAAGATGGATCGAGAACATCGGGTGCCCCTAACCAAGGACGCCGTGGATCTGCTCAAGGCGCTTCCCAGGTTCGCGGATAACCCGCTGGTGTTTCCGGCGCCCCGTGGCGGGGAAATGTCCGACATGACGCTGAGCGCCACCATGAAGCGGCTGCATGCTGCTGATCTGGCCGAGGACGGCCCCGGTTTCATCGACAGGGCCAGTAAGCGCCCTGCGGTGCCCCATGGCCTGCGGTCGACCTTCCGGGACTGGATTGCAGAGGAAACCCATTTCCCCGGCGATATGGCCGAGGTCGCGCTTGCCCATAAGGTCGGGAACGCGGTCGAGGCGTCGTATCGGCGCGGAGACATGGTTGAGAAGCGCCGCGCGATGATGGCGGCTTGGGCGGATTTCCTGACCGGGAAGAAGCAGGGCGGAGCGAAGATGGTGAAGGCAAGGTGATGGATCATCATATTGGGAGGACTGCCGCAGAGTTTGCAACACAGGAGGTCGCAGAGTGGGTTGCCTCGGCGCCGATCAATAGGAGGTCGCCTGGCGAAAATTTATTGTGGTGGAAATTGGGGTGTGATTACCGCACCGGCCCGCGCGGTTCCTATATCGTTATGTATGACAGCATGCGGGCATGGCTGGTCTCTGCTGCCAAGCATGACGCAGAGGCGCGGAAACTGCTTTGTGGTATTATAGCCTCCAAGCTCTATTCAGGAGTTCCTCTTAGTGAAGGCGAGGGGTGGTTTGCAGCATCGGTTTTGGATGGAACCGCTCCATCACTGCCTAAACGACGCGGGCGGTCTCTCTCTGAGAACCACGAGAGGGACGTCTTTATCGTTTCCATGTTGGCAACATTGGTTGATGATTTTGGTATTACTGCGACCAGAAACGATGTGAGTCCCAGAATATCGGCTTGCGATTTGATAGCCGAAGCCTTCGCGTCCTGTGGGCGGCACGAGGTGACTTATCGTGCTGTAAAAGACGTCTGGACTAACAAAAAATTTCGGATTCTTTATGATTCTCTTGCGGCCGCCGTAAATGGTGAACTCGCTAAAAGGCGAGAAAAGCAAGAAAAAGGGATAATGAATGCACTTTCACCCAGCTATCCCCATCATCTAAGCAAGAATTGAGGGTGACGGAAAAAACTGAACAATGTCCGGCATGAAGGAAGGGCCGTCAAGCTTCAAGTTGCTCCCAATCGCTACAGATTGGAGAGCATCATGGCCGATACCTACCTTGCAGCCGCTCAGATTGCCGCCCGCTACGGGGTTCACCCGAAAACGCCTTGGCGCTGGGCAAGAACCGATCCGACCTTTCCGAAACCCGTCACGCTGACGCCCGGATGCACCCGCTGGAAGCTCTCTGAGCTTGAAGGTTGGGAGCGGCGCCGGGCTGAAATGGCAGGCGCCGCATAACGAAACCGCCACCCCGAGGCAAAGGGCGGCGGCGCATTCGCTTGGCGGTAAGGGAATACCGCAAATATAGCGCACGGCGCCCTTGCCCGCAAGAGATGAGGCAAGGCTATGTCCTTCAAAGAGCAATGGCCCGCACGGGCATTCACCATTCGCGACGGGGAAGCGGATCCCCGCGTGGTCGTCGTCAAGGGCCGGGACCGCTGGGCCCTGGAAAACCTGATGCGAGCCGGCCCGAGGGGCTGCACGCCCATCGATCACCCCGGCCCGCGCTGGTCGGCCTACGTGTTCAAGCTGAAAAAGGCCGGCGTCTGCATCGAGACGATCCACGAAAGCCATGAGGGGCCGTTTCCCGGCCATCATGCGCGCTATGTCCTGCGGTCCAGCGTGACCCCCGGCCGGGAGGCTGCGGCATGACGGACCTGGGCATTGTGCAGAAGAACGCCCGTGAGGAAATCCGCTTCACGGCGGAAACCTTCAAGGGCCACGATATCGTCAATATCCGCGTCTGGTATCGCGACGATGCGGGGGAGATGCGCCCCGGCAAGCAGGGACTGGCCTTTCGGCTCGATCTGCTGCCGGCCGTCCTGGAGACGCTGGGCAAGGCCAGGAAAGGCGGTGCGGCATGATGGCGCTTCGCATTTCCCGGCTCTGCATCCGCTACGGCATCAGCCACGACCGCGCCGCGATGCTGGCTGCCCTGATCTGGGGGGCCGGCCGTGACTGACGCCCGCACCCTGACGCAATCGCTGGGCGGCAAGTGGTATGGCCGCTATGGCCTTGCCTGCTGCCCGGCCCATGGCGACCGCAAGCCCTCGCTTTCGCTGGCCGATGCCCCGGATGGGCGCCTGCTGCTGAACTGCAAGACCGGCTGCGCCTTCATCGACATTCTGGATGCCCTGCGCTCGCGGGGCATGCTGTCGCGGGACTATCGCCCTGAGCCGCTGAGCCCGGCCGAGATGGCCTGCCGCAAGGCCGAGGACGAGGCTGCCGCCCAGATGGCCGAGAAGCGCGCGCTGGCCTGCTGGCGCGAGGCGCAACCGATCGGTGGCTCCATCGCGGAAACCTACCTGCGCGGCCGGGGCATCACCTGCACCTTGCCGGACAGCCTGCGCTTCCATCCCGATTGCTGGCATCCCGGCGCCCAGCGCGCGCCGGCCATGGTGGCCCGGATCGACGGGCTTCCCCGGCTGGCGGTGCATCGGACCTATCTGCGTCCCGATGGCAGCGGCAAGGCCGATCTGGACCCGCCCAAGGCCATGCTGGGCGCGGCGCTCGGTGGCGCCGTGCGGCTGACAGTTGCACAAGGGCCGCTGGTGGTGGCCGAGGGTATCGAGACCGCGCTTTCGCTGGCCTCGGGGCTTCTGTGCCGGCCCGCGACTGTCTGGGCCTGCCTGTCCACCTCGGGCATGGCCGGGCTTCGGCTTCCCGATAGCCCGCATCGCCTGACCATCGCCACCGATGGCGACGAACCGGGAAAGGCCGCAGGTCGCAAGCTGGCCGAGCGCGCCAGCGCCCTGGGCTGGTCCGTCAGCCTTCTGCCTGCTCCTGACGGGCAGGATTGGAACGATATCCTGAACAAGAAAGGGGCCGCCGCATGAACGCGATGCCCGAACAGTTGCATCCCGCCGCCATACCCTTCTCGGAAAAATGGCCCGATGCTGATCTGCGCTTGCTTCAAGCTGAAATCCCCGAACCGCCCCCCCTGCCTTTGGATCAGGTTTTTTCGGTGCGTTGGGCAGACTGGATGCGCAAGGCCGCCGAATGCAAGGGGGCGCCGGCCGACTATGTGGTTGCGTCAGTTCTGTCAGTTTGCGGCTCTCTCATTGGGAATACCCGCTGGGCGTCGCCTTGGCAGGGGTGGGCCGAACCGCCCGTTCCGTGGTTCATGGTTATCGGCAATCCCTCCGCGGGCAAAAGCCCCGGCCTTGATGCCGTCCTGATGCCGCTCAAGAAATTCGAACGCCAGATGCGCGAATCCGCGCAGACCGATATCAACGACTGGCGTGCGAAGGCCGAGGTCGCCCGCCTAGCCGAATCCACCTGGAAGGAGGCCGTCAAGGCGGCAATCAAGGCCGGAGAGGAACCGCCTTCGCGCCCGGAATCGGCAAATCCCGGCCCGGAGCCCGTGATGCCCCGCCTGGCTGTTTCCGATGCCACGGTCGAGAAGCTGGCGGTCATCATGTCGGGCCAGCCGCGCGGCACCCTGCTGGCCCGCGATGAACTGGCCGGATGGTTGCAGGGCATGAGCCGCTATTCCGGTGGTGGTTCTGATCGTCCGTTCTGGCTGGAAGCCTATGGGGGCCGCGCCTATTCGGTCGAGCGCATGGGCCGCGATCCGGTTTATATCGACAGGCTCACGCTGGGCGTGCTGGGCGGTATCCAGCCCGACCGGCTACGCAGCCTGCTGATCAAATCCGATGATGACGGCCTGTTGGCCCGTCTGATGCCCGTCTGGCCGCATCCGGCGCCCGTGAAGCGCCCCGAGGTATTCCATGACGAAACCTTCATCGAGAATGCCATCGCGCGGCTGCTGACGTTGCAGATGCCCGCCGACGAACACGGCGAACGCCGGCCATGGTTCGTGCCGTTCACGAATGATGCGCGCGACCTTCTGGATGGTTTCCGGCAGGCCGTTCGGAGTTGGGAAATCGATACCGAGGGGCTGATGCTCTCCTTCATCGGCAAGTTGCCGGGCGTCGCCGTGCGCCTGGCGCTCGTGCTGGCGCTGATGGAATGGGCATCGGGCGAAGCGCAGGAACCGCAGGAAATCACGATCAACCACTTCGGACGCGCTGCGCATCTGGTCGAGGCCTATCTGCTGCCGATGGCGAAACGCGCCTATGCAGAGAACGCCGGGAACCCGGCGCAGCGGTCTGCCCGCGCCCTTCTGGCTCTGATCCGCGAAGAAAGCTGGCGGAGCTTCACCGCGCGCGATGTGCGGCGCAAGCAACGAACCCACCTCCAGGACATGGAGAGGATCAACCCTGCCATCAAGGTTCTGGAAACCGCCGACCTGATCCGCAACGTCGAACTGCCGCCGAGCCCAAAGGGCGGTGCGCCGAAGCGGCTTTATTCGGTCAATCCTGCTGTCCGAGGTGAAGCATGACCCGGTGGCTTCAAGCGGCAACCGCAGGTCTTTGCCAAACTGACAGAACTGACAGAACTGACGAAACCCCCGCTGCACAGGCGATTCCGTCCGGGAAAAACACCAAATCCGAGGTTCTGTCAGTATTATCAGTCCGTCAGCTCGGCGGGGAGCCAGTCCCGGCAGCACATACCGCAGCGCCATGGTCGGGCCACAGCCATCCGCCTGAGGTGATCAGGACGGGCGTGGCAGATGCCTTCACGGATTGGAAGGCGATGAACGATCCGCAGGATACGAGGGCATGGGCATGATTCTTGTCACAGTCCGCCCAGGCCCCGCCCTTCACGTCTGGCAGGATGGCCAGCAGTTGGCGGCAATCCCCCTCACGCCCAGCGCAGCCCTTTGTCTCGCGGCAGATCTGCTGCGGGCAGTCGCGCTGGGCAACATCTACATGGAGAATGAACGATGAGCGGTTATCTTGACGGCCTGGGCCGTGTCGGCCGGCGGGTATTCCGCGAGGCGCTGGCGATGAATGCCGAAGCGACGGCACAGGAATGGGCCGAGAACAGCCAGGACGTTTACCGGGGGGAGTTCGTGCCGGTGCGCGACCCGGCGGCAATCGAGGCCCTGCGCCGGGTCTATGAGGTCGTGCTGCGCCGGGGTGGTGTGGATCATGTCGAACGGATCAGCCCGGACGCCGCGCTGTCCTTTCCCAGCCAAGCTGATTTTGTAAAGCCGAGCCCGGTCTTCGCATATTTCGGGCATGGGTTCGTCACGGGCGACTATTCCATGAGCATAGAGGAATTCGCGCGTGAACGGCTGCAACTCGGCGCATGGCTGGCCGCCGGGGTGGACCGGGAAGGGTTTTGCCGGTTCGCGGTGCTGGTGCGCCCAGGCGATCAGTCGCCGGAATTTGACCGGACGGGCCGGCATGACGCCCTGCGCTCGCTGGCGTTCAATACGCTCGATCCAGCCGCCCGCGCTGCATTTTTCCGCAACATGAAACAGGGAGGGCTCTCGTCGTGAATCGGGTGCTGAGAAAATATGGCCGGCAAAACGCTGACCGGACGGCGGCAATGATGGCCCGCGGGTTCATGGTCCCCGCGGGCGGCGGCGTGGTCCGCATCTGCAATGCTGCGATGATTGAGGTTTTGCAGCGCGCGATTGCTGACATGCTCCGCAGTGGACGCTCGGAAATCGTGCGGCCGGTCACGTTGGAGGCTGCGACCGGCTTCCCCGGATTCGCTCCGCATTCCGACTGGTCGGACAGGGTATGGCTCGCAGTCGTGCTGGATGACAACGGCATGCCATATGCTGCCGTCCAGCAGGAGGGCCCTTCAAGTATTCCACCTCAGTGTCGTGTGGGGGCGGCGCGCTCCGCAGCGCTTTTTGCCGCCTGGCGCAATAGCCTCTCACCCTCGGCCAAGCTCGTGAACTTGCCACCTGCGGGGAGGGCATAAAGCTTGAGATTTCCAGCTGTATCAGGTAATATAATACCACAAGCGACGGTAGCGGTATGGGGCAATGCTGACCGATCAACAGACACTCGCGACCTCTGGCGTGGCGTCCTCAATCGAGGGCGCCGAAACCGCCTTGGTTCACCGCTTCGCGCGCTGGTTCCAGGGCGACGACCTGGCCATCCGCTTTGCCCGCCAGCTGTTCGAGGCCTGCCAGAAGTGGGACGACCTTGAAGACGAAGGCGCTTGCGAGGGCATGAATGCCCTTCTGTCCTGGCTGGGCTGGGGCAAGGAATACGAGCCGTATTTCGCGGCTCACGCGCATCTTCTGCGCCCGGCCATGCTGCAAATGTATCTGCAATGGCGGGCGGCCAACGTGCTGGACCGGGGCGACCGCAACGACGTGGCGAAAGCCTACATGCTGCGCGCCGGCATTTATACCGTCTGGCACCTGATGGCGTGGCTGGCCGGCGGCGATGACTGGGCGGCAGAGGTCGGCCCCGAGATTTACCGGACCTATGGCGAGACGCCGGAAACCCTTTGGAGAGAGTTCAATGCCTGATCCCGTTACCGGCGTTATCGCCGGGTCGTCTCTGCTTGGAGCCTCGTCTGCGTCGAAGGCGGCGAAAGCACAGTCAAAGTCGGCTGACCAGCAACTTGCCCTGCAAGAGCGTATGTATCAGCAGACCCGCGAGGATCTGGGCGGCTATCGCGATGCCGGCTCCACGGCGCTGCAAGCCCTGATGTATGAGATGGGGCTGGGTGCCGCGCCGACCGTGGGCGGGACCGCGCCGCAGATCGAGACCATCACCACGCCCGGCAGCACGACCACGCAAAGCTCCGGCCTCGGCCCCACGTCGATGGGTCTTTTCAACCGCAACGGCCGCCTTGGCGAGGACATGTCGCGGATGGTGACGACGCCGGGCAGCACGCAGTATCGCGTCGGCGGCCAGACGTTCAACACGCTGGAAGAGGCGCATGCATGGGCGCGGGCCAATCCGACCGGGGGCAGTGCCTATGGCGGCTTCACCGCGACACCGGGTTATGAGTTCCGCCTGCAATCCGGCAATGACAGCATCAACGCGCTTGCCGGTGCCCGTGGCGGCCTGCACAGCGGGGCGACGCTCAAGGCTCTGGCGGATTACAACCAGAACATCGCGAGCGAGGAATACGGCAACTATCTGGCGCGGCTTTCCGGCCTCACCGACATGGGGCAGGCCAGCGCGGCGAACACGGCGCAGGCGTCGAACGCCTTCGCGCAGATGGGCAGCGGCGCTTTGGCGAACAAGGGCAATGCCCTGGCTGGGGGTGCGGCAGGGTTCAACAACGCCATTCAGGATGGCATCAATAGCGGCATCAACCTGTGGGGCTACCAACAGGGGCTCAGCCGTCAGCAGCCGGCAGGCTTTACCCCGACCTACAGCGCGTGGAGGCCGTGATGGCGATGATGAACCCGAGCCTGATCCTGCAAGCCGGGCAGACCGCCGACGTGTTCGGCGCCCTTGAGCGCGGCAACGCCCTTGCCCAGCAGGTGAACCAGCAGCGCCAGCAGAACGCGCTGGCCGGCTTCCTGAAAGAAAGCGGCCCTGCGCTCGCCAGCGGAAATACCAATGCCCTGAATGCGCTGTATCAGTATGATCCGTTGTTGGCGCTCGACATGACCAGCCGCCAGCAAGACCAGCGGTATCGGCAAGAGCGCGATGCCAAGCTGGACGCGCGCGCCGACCGGCAGGAATCGCGTCTGGAAAACCAGTATCAACTCAACGTCCAGCAGCACATTCAGCGTGTTGGCGAGGCGCAGGCGCTCAAGGACGCGCAGGAGGCGGAACGCCTGGCCAAGATTGCGCTCGATTTCTATCATCGCGGCGACAAGGCCGGCCTAGCCGACTTCATCACAAGGGAAGGCGGCAACCCCGACGACTACAGTTGGGATGATATCCCCGTGAAAGCCAGAGGCTACCTGTCATGGGCGGATACCATGAAGGGGATGCAAGGCCAGGGCGCCGACTTCGACACCACGCAAAGCCTTCGAAAGGAGTTCACTGGCCTTCCCGACGTGAAGATGTTCATCGACCAGACCCAGGCGATGGAGCGCATCGAGGCATCGAAGAAAGACCCGAGCGCGGCAGGCGACCTGGCGCTGATCTTCAACTTCATGAAGATGCTGGACCCCGGCAGCGTGGTTCGAGAAGGCGAATTTGCGACGGCCCAGAACGCGGCCGGTGTGCCGGAACAGATTCGCAACCAGTGGAACCGTATCATCAGCGGCGAGCGCCTGTCGCCCAAGCAGCGCGACGACATGCTCAAGCAGGCGGGCAATATCTATCAGGCGTCGTCGGATCGGTTCGGCTCGGTGCGTGACGAATATCTTCCCATCGCCCAGCAGTGGGGCATCAATCCCGACTTGGCGCTGCCGTCCTATGGCTGGGCCAGCCCGTCACAGCCGGCGGTAGCGACCTCGGTTCAACAGCCGCAATATTCGCCGGACGCTGGCCCCGCCATGTCCGCTCCCCTCGCTGCGCAGCAGCCACCTTCGCGCCCGATCCAAGGTGCGCCTTCCGGCCCTGTTGCACCTATCCTGGTTACTGGCCCGGATGGCCGCTATGTCCAGACTCGCGCGCCGCAGAGCGCTGCTGAAGCGCGGCTTGTAGAAATGGCGAAGCAGCAGGGGGCGCTTTCCCCCGGATCTGCGCCCCAGCGGGCGCCAGTGCCGTCTGCCGCCAATCCATCAGCCTCTGTTTCAAGCCCGCCGCAATCCCATCAAGCGGGCGGTAGGCCTCCGCCTCCGCAGGTGGGCGAAGTGCGCAAGGGATACCGCTTTCGCGGCGGTGATCCGGCAGACCCGAACAGCTGGGAGAAGCAATAATGGCCGGTCCCTGGGAAGATTTTCAGCCGCAGACGGGGCAAGAGGATGGGCCCTGGGCGGATTTCGCCCCCGCGGCACAGGACCAGCCGTCCGGGCGTAGGGCCGTCGCGACGACCAAGGACGGCGGCACCATCTGGGAACTGTCCAGCGGTCAGCGCGTGTTCAGCAGCCCGAACTACAGCACCAGCGACCCGGATCAGGTGGCGAAGCTGATGGAGGGCGCCACGCCGGCCGATGTGTCCAAATCTGGATGGAACGAGGCCATCATAGACCAGAACCCGGTCGCTGCACGGGCCGCGAAGGCCGTGGAAGGCGTGCCGTTTATCGGCACCTATGCCGATGAAGCGGTCGGCGCGGTCTATGGCGATCAGGCCCGCGATGCCTGGCGCGCTACCTCGAAGGCGATGGATCAGGAAAGACCGTGGCAAAGCGCGGGCTTGCAACTCGCTGGGGGCATCACGGCCACGGTTCCCGCGCTCATGGCGGCAGGTCCCGGGATTGCTGCCGAAAGCCTCGGTGGCAACATGCTGCGCGGTGGCCTTTTGGGGATGGGCGAGGGCGTCGTGAGAGGTTTCGGACGCGGCGAGAATAATGCGAATGAGCGGTTCGGGACCGGCATCACCGATATGGTGCTGGGCGGTGCAGTCGGTGCCGCCATCCCTGCCGTTGCTCAAGGTGTTGGCGCGGCCTATCGCGGTGCACGCAACGCCCTGGCAGAATATCGCGGCATTGGACAGGTTGCCGACGACCTCGGTATCAGCCGCCGCGCTGGCCGCCTGCTGTCCGATACGCTGGAAATGGACGATGCCGCCCGAATGCGGAATGCTCTGGCACGCCCCGACGCGATGCTTGCCGATGCCGGCCCGTCCACGCAAGGCGCGCTTGATGCGGTCATTCAATCGCCCGGAGAGGGCGCGCGCACGGCGCTGGGGCGGATTGACGACCGGGCAACGGCGGCAGGCCAGCGTCTCAGCGGCCAGCTTGATCGCAGCCTGACCGGCAACAGCGTCGGCGCCCCGTCCTCTCGGCAGTTCAGCGACACGGCGCGCTTACAAGGGGATATTCGGTCGGCAACCGCCCCCGCACGCAAGGCGGTCTATGACGCCGCTTATGCGCAGCCCATCGACTACGCCAGCCCGCAAGGGGCAGCGCTGCTGGACGATATCAGCCCGCGCCTGCCTGCTGATGCGATCAGCTACGCCAATAAGCTGATGCGGATGAACGGTGAGAAGTCCAAGCAGATCATGGCGTCCATTGCTGACGATGGAACAGTGACCTTCACCAACCCGCCCGACGTGCGTCAGTGGGACTACATCAAGCAGGCGCTGGACGGGCTTGCGGAAAGCGGCGACGGCGCCGGGGCGCTTGGTGGACAAACCCGCATGGGGGCTGCCTATCAGGGTCTGGCGCGGGACATTCGCCGCAACCTTGGGCAAGCCGTGCCGGAGTATGATTATGCCGTGAATACGGCGGGCGATATCATCGGGCAGGTCAAGGCGATCAAGACGGGCGAAACGCTTCTCGCTCCGGGTGTGACTCGGGCCGAGGCAGAGGCGCTGCTTGACGGCATGTCTCAAGCCGAGCGCGCGGCGGTCAAACGCGGGTTGCGGCAAAGCATTGACGACGCAGTTGCTAATGTCAGGGCGGTTGCCAGCGATCCGAACATTGACGCTCGCGAGGCCTACAAGTCCTATACCATGCTCACGTCGCGGGCTTCACAGGACAAGATGAGGCTGCTTCTGGGCAAGGACTGGGAACCGCTCAAGCAGGCGCTGGACGACACGGCGCAGGCGCTCGGGCTGCGGGCGCGGGTGGCGACGAACAGCCGCACCTTCGGGCGTCAGCAGTTCGGGCAGATGCTGGATGACAGCCTAGAGCCGGGGGCGCTCGCTCGCGGCGAGCCGGTGAACACCGCCAAGGGCATCTGGCAACGCGTTACGGGATCAACCCCTGCGCAAATCCAGCGCGCCAAGAGCGGTGTGCGCAACGAGCTTGCAGACGTGCTGACCCGCCCGAACGCGCTGGCAACGCTGAACGCGCTGGAAGCGGCGCGCACGGCCTTCCCGATCCTGCCGGGGGCGGGGCGGGGCGTCACTAACGCGCTGAATGCGCTTGGCGCCGCCTCTCTGCCTACGTCGGCAGGAGAGTTGCGTAACTGGCTACGCCCGCAATGAGGCAGCAAAACAGCGCGAGCCCAATGGCAGGCCAATCGTTCTCGTTCTTTTTGATCCGCCAGACCGCATAGAGGAACACGATGGTGACCATGTTCGCGGCAATGACGACGGTAAACATCTCGGCCATGCTCATGGCTGGATCCTATGCCCTGCCGCGAACCATCGCAACTGATTGAAAGGGCCAGATTCATGCACTCACAGGCAAGCGCAGACAAGGCGCGGAACGATACGGGCGCTTCTGTCCAGGAGCTGGCGACCGCAGCGGATACCGTCCACCCGCCGGCATCTCAGAAGAAACGGACCCCGCCGACGATGGAAATCGAATGGCATGAGGACCGGAGTGTCAGGCTGGTCATCGACGGCGATTTCAGCCGCATTAGCAAAGCCACCGGCAACCCGGCAGTGAAGAACGGGCTGCTGGGGCAGATTTCAATCCTGGGCTCGCCCGGCACCAAGACGGACGCCAATGCCTCCAATTTCGCCTTGGGGTTCGTGGACAGCATGGAGCCGCAGGACGCGACCGAGGCGCTGCTGCTGACCCAGATGGCAGCGATCCATCAGGCGACCATGCACATGGCGCGCAGGTTGAATCATGTTGAGAACATCCTGCAGCAAGACTCTGCCGAGCGCGCGCTGAACAAGCTGGCGCGGACCTATGCCGCCCAGGTCGAGGCGCTGAAACGGTATCGCTCCAAGGGCCAGCAGGTGGTGCGCGTCGAGCGGGTCACGGTCGAGAGCGGCGCCCAGGCCGTTGTCGGGAACGTCAACCACGGGGGGCGGGGTCATGGCGAAAGCTGACGTTTACCCCATGCACAGCTCTCCCCGCTGCACGGCAATGTCGAAGCGATCTGGGGTCCGGTGCTGCAATCCTGCGGTGAAGGGCTGGACCGTCTGCCGGATGCATGGTGCCCGCAGCGGCGCGAAGCCTGGGCCCGCCCATCCGAATTTTCGGCACGGCCAGCGCACGAAAGAGGCCATGGCGCTGCGGGCGCAGGTCATGGCCCTCGTGCGGGAGAGCCGGGAGGTTGAGCAGCTGCTGCGGCTTTAACCCGCCGGTCTGTGGGGCAAGACCAGCAATCGCCCATGATGGCGAGCGATTGCCGACCTTACCGTGCAGTTCTGGCAGGTTTCGGCCAAGCCTTTGCGGCCGCTTCGTTTCATGAGGTCACGGCGGTTGGCACTCGCTATCATTATCCGATGCCTATTCTGTTGCTGTTGCCCATAGCCGCAGCGGTCGCCATCTCGATGGCCGTAATCCGCAGCGGGTGGCAGAGAGACGTGCTTTTTCTGCTGGGCGGGGCCGTTTTAGCCCCTTGGTTGCTGTATCTGTTCGCACTGGTGCAGATGGACCTGCCGCCATGAGCCGGGATCTGCGAGACTAGCAGTCCTCGCTCTTGTCCACGATGCCAGGCTTGCTCCTGTCCTCGCACATCGCGGTGTTGGGCTTGGCGCCGCGGTGCTTGGCAGGCCATTCCTTTCCAGCCTCGGGGTCGGCTTTCGTGAACTCCTCGGGCGAGTGTGGGCTGCCTTCGTGCTTGCCTTGGGCGTTCTGGCGCTCTGGGTCGGTCGCCGGGTTGTCTTTCTCGGTGGGATGTTCTCTGGCCATGATTGGTCCTCCTGGGTAACCAACCACCAGAATGCTGCGATGTTCCTGGATGACGAAGCCCCGCCGGAGCGGGGCTGGGCGGCGTTCCAAAATGGTCCGAAACGGCCCTATGTGGCCCAGAATCGTTGCATTGGGCGGCGTGATCGGCTATATTTCAGATGCGGCCCTTGCTCAGTGACAAGCCCCCTCGGGCGCTTCCTTCGGGATAGCTGAGATTGCGGGCCGCAACTTTTTCTGGGGCTTAATAGTAGTGCTTAGCCCCCATTCTCCACAGATCATATTCAGTTTTGATCTTGTTGGAGATCAGATCGTAAGCCCAAGTATCGCCCCTCTCCCACTTCCGTTGGATAGCCCACGCGCAGTAGTCAGCGATTTGCAGGCACGGCTCCGCGGCTGCGCGCGGAAAGGATGTAGCCCACTGTTGACGTTGAACGATCTGTTGGATCACGTCATTGACGGCAGCGGTATAGACAGCTTGGCCCTTTTTGGTTCCGAGGGCTGCCGCGAATATGTGAGCTTCGGTAACGCCAGCTAGCAACGCGGGCCCCACGTGCTTGAAGTGGTAAAACCAAGCGTATTTGTAGAACGTGTCCGGGCTTTTTCTGGTGTGTGGTTGTGCTTTAGATTTCTCTAGGATGGTAACATCTATACGAAAATCTTGCCCAGAAAGAAGGCTAAACACTTCGCGGCGAACGTCATTCTTATCTGCTGTCGCATGGAGTTGCTCTCCTACTGGAAGCCCTCTCCATGCCATGTCCCGCCTGAGCGCCAGCATCTTGTCGCCTGCTTCCCATGAGGGAAGGGACACCGTGCAGACCATGAAGTAACGACTTGCGCGGTCATTCTTGCAAAACGCAAAACATCCCGCTTCATCGGAAAAAATTAGGGCGCGACTCATCACCTAAGACGATACCGTGTCGCCAAACCCCTTTCAATGACTCCCAAATCCTGTTCCTCACCCCTCCCAATCCCTCAGCATATCCGCCCACTCGCACAGCATCCTCTCAGCGCCGAAATCGCCATTCCGGTGGCGTTCCTCGGCGGCTGCCAGCAGCAGTTGCGGCAGGTCGCTCAAGGGCACGGCGCCCGACTGCAAGGTCTGCAAGCGCAGCAGCCCCAGCACCACGCGCGCGGCTGCCTCGATCTGTTCAACTTCCTCGGTTCTCAACTCGGGCATTACTGCTGGCACCGCCCCTTGCCAATGCTGATGGTGTGGCGGGTCGGCCCCGGATGGTCAGGCGCAATGGAGGTCACCTTGACCTGCACCGCGCAATCCCGGCTGCTGACCTCGTATCCCTCGGCTGTCTTTTCGATGCGCTCGATGGGCTGCTGCTTGAGGGCGTCGGCCAGCCGGTTGTCGCCGAGTATCGCGTGCAGGATTTTCGAGCTATCCCAGTAGCCGCTCAAAGCCGCCGACGCTGGCATAGCCTGCACTGCCAAGCCCGCCGCCAGAAATGTTGCCATAGTCAAACGCATAGCCAGTCTCTCCGTTTTGCACGAGGTCAGCGTAGCAGCGGCGGAGAGTCAAGCGGCGGTCGCCACACGGGAGGATGCCATCGTTTCGGCCGATGCTTATTAAAAGCGGCTCGCTGATTCTGCCGGTCATGATAACGGTGGTATGAGATTCGCCAGGAGGTTGTGATGCGGTTAGTGGCTGCTGTGTTGGGGTTGGTGGTGGCAGGGCCTGTGTTGGGGCAGGACCGATTTTACACCGGCAATGAACTGCACGACTTATGCCGCTCCAACAGGAACTTCGTGGTCGGGTATCTGGCAGGATTCACGGATGGCCTTTGGATGGTGGATGCTGACCAGAACACTAATGAGTTAAATGCTTGCATTCCGAATGGCGTGACCCTCGGGCAGTTGGCAGATGTGGTTTGCGCGCATCTGGTTAAGTTTCCCGCCGCCCGGCATATGCCGGCCTCAAGGCTAACGCGCGGTGCCTTCAACATCGCCTTCCCCTGCCGGTGATCTGCGTAACTGCCGCTGACGCCCGTGGGGCGCTGGTGCTGGAGGTCATGGTGTTGCTTCCTCCAGCGCATTTAACTGCGCCGGAGACGGGATGCTCCTGCAGAGCTTCTCAGCGGCCCTTGAGCCGGTCGATGGACAGCGCCCCGGCACCGGTGGTCACGAGCAACAGGAAGACGAAGCAGAACAGGATGGCTGCATCGCCGCCGTTGGCCACGGGGAAAACGCTCTTGGGGGCATGCGCCATCCAATAGGCGAAAGCCATGTGCCCGGACAGGACGAATGCCACCGGCCGGGTGAACAGGCCGAGGATGATCAGTGCGCCGCCGATGACCTCCAGCAGCCCGGAGACGAGCGACAGCATGCCGAGGGTCTCGGGGCCGGGGATGGGGATGCCGAACAGCTTTTGGGTTCCATGCTCGAAATAGAGCAGCCCGGCGACGATGCGCAGGGCCCCGATTGCATAGAGCTGTAGCGCCGAAAGCTTGTCAGTCATCACCGTCTCTCATCTTTGGGTTGATGCTGCGGACAGTGGATGGCAGCATTCGTCAGAATGCAAGCAGGATGAAGGGCGGAGCGCAAAGCAATCGCATTGTTCTTCAGGGACGCGGCGATGCAAAGCTGCACGGTTTCAAGCCGTATCGGACCCATCAGCCCTCATGGCCACCCCAGGCCCCGCCGCGACCTGACCACCTTCGAGGAACTGCACGCCCTGGGCCTCAAGGGCCTTGCGGATGGCCTCTGCACTGGCGTGCTGTAGCCCGCCCTTTTCGGTCTCGAACCGCGTGATTGTGGCTGGGGTGACGCCTGCTGCTTCTGCAAGGTCTCGCACGCCTATCCGCAGTGCTGCTCGTGCCATCCGAACCTGCTCCGGGGTCAATGTTATGTCCCTGTGTAAAAAAGTTATGCCAGAGTGTTGACATGGGTATGCCTTGACGCTACTTTCTTAGCACAGTGGCATAATAACTCAATGCCCTGTGATGATTTACCTCGCCTAAGTGGCTGTCAGATTGCCGGATGGAGCTAATGATGATCGACAACGACCTGAAAAGGGCGACAGAGCCCGCATGTCTGAACGGCCGTGCAGGATCGGTCCTGCCGGCAACGGAGCGCGCCTTCATCGCGGAGCGTCTGCGGCTGGCCCTTGATGAAGTCGAGACGGGCGCAGGCGATCTGCGGTCAGTCCGCGAAGCTGTGCGTTTCCAGCGAGACGCCATCCGGGCCTCGCATCGCCGCCTCGCGCGGCTGGGCGGTGAGGCATGAGCGCTGCCGCTGTCCATGACCGGCATCATCGCGCGGCTGCGCTGATCCGCGGTTTCATCACCGTGGCCGAGGCTCAGGCGCAAGGCGCGGTGCTGGCCATCCCTCTGCTGCCGCTGGAACTCGCCCTGCGCGAACTGGCGGCGGATGAACCTTTCAACAAGGAGAACTGACGATGAAACGTCGTGACCTGATGAGACTGGCGCCGGTTGCGCTCGTGGCCGGTGCTGCCCCGGCAGGCGGGGCTGCAGGGGTCGAGGAAACCCCGGTGATGAAGCTGTTCCGGGAATGGCAGGTCGCCCACGATGCCGAAGTGGTGGCCTTTCGTGAAAGCGACACGGGCGAATGCGCCATGTGCGACGCGGCGACGGATCGCCTGACGGCCGTGGAGAAACGTCTGATCGCCGCGCCTTGCGAGGGGCTGGGCGATTGGGCGCTCAAGGTCATGGCATGGACCTGCTTCGGGGATTTTTCCATCGAAGATAGCTGCGGTCGCCATGACCTTTGGGCCGAAGCCCGCGCGCTGATCGGGGGTGCGGCATGAGCGCGCTCGAAACCTATTTGGATAAGATGCAGGACGACGCTGCTGCTCTTGAAGCAATCGCTCGGGCCATGCGCGCCCTGTCCACCCGCGACGAGGAAGACGCCCGCGCTCTGATGACTGAGCTGGCGGAAAAGGCGTTCAACCTCAGCCGTGGTCTGAACAACGGTCTGGACATCGTAAACCTGCCGAAGGGGGCCATAGTATGAGCTATTTCAACGCGCATTGCGACACCGAGGCCGAGCTTCATACCATCGGGGGGCTGCTGTGCATCTTGGATAATGTGGCCACTGACTTCCTGACGCAGGACGAAACCCCCATCGGCTCGGGCATCATCAACCTGATCCAAGTCGTCGCGGATCGCGTTAAGAAGGCGCAGGAACTGCACGATGCCGAGCTTGCCGCCCATAGGCCCGAGACCCGCGAACTTGTCGCCTGACAACCACCGCGCCCGGCCCCGGTCGGGCGCCTCCATTCCTTCATCCCATCTTCAACCGGCGCGAGGGCGCATCAGCATGGACACGGCCTATTCGATCAATCGGCACTGGTCGGATCGTTTTATTCCCGAGATCCGCCGCATCGTTGGTGCGCATCTCTTGCAGGTCGCGCCAGATTACCTCGATACCCGCCATGCCACCGATCTGCTGATGCTTGATGGCCGTGATATGCGCATCGCCGCCAGGGTGCGCCGCCATGGCTATGCCGGCCGCTATCCCTATGACTTCACCATCCGCTCGCGTCTGCCCTCGGGCAACCCGACCGAGCTGGCCAAGATTGTGAACGGCGAGGGAGACTGGCTGTTCTACGGCCATGCCAATGCCGTCGGGACGGGCTTTGACCTGTGGTGGCTGCTGGATCTGCGGGCTTTCCGAGCCGGGCTGATCCGCCACGCCTCGAACGGCTATCCCATTTCCTCGGGCGACCGGATGAACACGGACGGCACCTGTTTCAAGTGGTTCGATATCCGGTCCTTTCCCAGGGAGCCGCCGCTGGTGCTGGCGACCTCGGGGCTTCGCAGCGCCACGCCATCGCCGTGGCATGCCTGACCGCTGATTTCTCGGCCCAACCCGGAAGGGGGTGAACATGAGCGCATTGGCCGACAGAGCCCCCGCATCATGCGGGGGCTTTCGCTTGGGCGGGAGGATTCCGGGAGCGTCGCACGGCGGCATGCGCTCTTAAGGCGAGCCGGGCGGGGTTCTGTCAGTTCTGTCAGTTTGTCAGTTCGACGTGGAACCCCTGATCCAGAGGCCCAGGCGACTGCCCCTGCTTCTTGGCGAATCGGCGGAAAGCCGCTTATCAGGGAAAGGTTAACAAATCGTTAAAAAGTCCGATGCGCCCTTCCCTCATTGCTTTCCTCGTCTGCTTTTCCCTGCCCTCGTTTGCGGATGACGGCGCCGTGCCCATCCTCGGCGCCTTGATGACAGAGGACATCCAGGACGCCCGGCAACGCCTGCTGGACCTCAGAGGCCCTGATGCCGTCCTTCTGGATGCCGCCTGCTGCAAGATGTGCAGCAAGGGCAAAGCCTGCGGTGACAGTTGCATCAGCCGGGACAAGCAATGCCGCAAAGGCGTCGGCTGTGCCTGCGATGGCTGATCGGCGGGCCGCGCCGCACGGTGATGAACTGGATCGCCGCCGGGCAGATCGGAAGCAGCCGCCACGGGGCAACCGTCCTGGTGCGCTCACGGCCCAGCGACAGATCCCGCATGCGCTGCAGATGCTAGCTCCAATCTATCCCATCGCGTGGCGAATCCGCATCGCTCACGACCGCAATCGGTAGCAGCCAACCGCAAATATAAAGGCGGGCGTGATGGCGGGTGTGTCGCCTGAACGGCAATTTTTCTTATAAATATCAATGGAGTGTGGCGGAGAGGGTGGGATTCGAACCCACGGAACCCGTGAAGGCTCAACGGTTTTCGAGACCGCCCCGTTCGACCACTCCGGCACCTCTCCGCGCTTTCGGGTGGTGGCGGCGATTTAGACGGGCGGGGGTTGAAGCGCAAGGGGCTTCGCGCGAAAACCGCGAAAATTTTGTCCCTGGAGGGATCATGGCAGAAACAGGCATGGCCGGGCAGGCCGAAAGCATCCGGGGACCGCGGCTATGCCGCTGCTGATCGGGCCGCTGGCGCATCCGCTCCTGCGGGCCCGCCTGGCCCCCCAAGCCATCGAGGCCGAACCGTTGCAGGGCAGGCTGATCGGCGGCCGCATGGCCGGGATCGCGGCGGACGGCTGGCCCCGCCTGGCCGTGGGCAGCGACAGCCTGCCGCTCTGGCAGGCCGACTGGACGCCGGCCCTGCGCCGCTATGCCGCGATCTTCGGCCTGGCGCCGCAGCGGCATGAGGGCCGGGAGGTGCTGGGCCTGGGCGAGCCGGCCGAGGCCGCATCCGAATGGCAGCCCGAACTGGCGGCCGCGATGGCAGACAGGGTGCTGGCCCTGCCCTGGGACCAGCCGGCCGAGGCGATCCGCAGGCGCCTGCCGATGATCGCCAGCTGGGTCGCCTCGCGCCAGCGCGCCCTGGCCGAGACCGCGGGCCTGCCGCATGTGGGGCCTGCCGCCATCGACCGGACCCGCATCGATTCGGTCGAGGAGCCCTATGCCGACTATTTCTCGGTCGAGGCGATCCGGCTCAGCCAGCACCGCAACGATGGCGGCCGGACGCCGCCGTTGCTGCGCGCGGTCTTCGTCTCGGGCGATGCGACCGTCGTCCTGCCCTGGGACCCGCTGCGCGACCGGGTCATGCTGATCGACCAGCTGCGCGCCGGACCCTTGGCGCGCGGCGATGCGCAGCCGTGGCTTTACGAGACCGTGGCCGGCCGCGTCGATGCCGGCGAGACCCCGGAACAGGCCGCCCGGCGCGAGGCGGTCGAGGAAACCGGCATCGCCGTGACGCGCCTGTTCCCGGCGCCGCACAACTATCCCAGCCCCGGGGCGGTGGCGGAATACCTCTATCTCTATGTCGGCATCGCCGACCTGCCGGATGACAGCGCCGGACTGGGCGGGCTTGCGACCGAGGACGAGGATATCCGCTCGCATCTGATCCCGCGGGCCGAGCTGACCCGCATGGCGCTGGCGGGCGAGATCCGCAACGGACCGCTTCTGAACCTGGCGCTGTGGCTGGAACTGCGCCGCCACGAAATCCGCCGTGAACTGGGGCTGGAGGCAGAGACCGCCCCGGCGGGGTTGCCGCCGTCATAGGGCGGCGTGTAAACCGGGCGGGAACATCCTGCGAAAGGCCAAGCCCATGCGCATCTGCCCCGACCTCGCCTCTGCCATCGGCAACACTCCCCTGATCCGGCTGCGTCGCGCCTCGGAAGAGACCGGCTGCGAGATCCTGGGCAAGGCCGAGTTCATGAACCCGGGCCAGTCGGTCAAGGATCGCGCCGCGCTCTATATCATCAAGGACGCGCTGGAGCGGGGCGAGCTGAAGCCGGGCGGCACCATCGTCGAGGGCACGGCGGGCAATACCGGCATCGGCCTGGCGCTGGTCGGCGCCTCGATGGGCTTCCGCTCGGTCATCGTGATCCCCGAGACGCAGAGCCAGGAGAAAAAGGACATGCTGCGGCTGGCCGGGGCCGAGCTGGTGGAGGTGCCCGCGCAGCCCTACAAGAACCCCAACAACTACGTGCGCTATTCCGGTCGCCTGGCCGAGGAGCTGGCCAGGTCCGAGCCGAACGGCGCCATCTGGGCCAACCAGTTCGACAATGTCGCCAACCGTCAGGCGCATCTGGAAACCACCGGCCCCGAGATCTGGGAACAGACGGGCGGCCGCGTGGACGGCTTCATCTGCGCGGTCGGCTCGGGCGGGACGCTGGCGGGCGTCGCCATGGCCTTGCAGCCCAAGGGCGTCAAGATGGGCCTGGCCGATCCCGAGGGCGCGGCGCTTTACAGCTTCTATACCGAGGGCAAGTTCGAATCGCCCGGTTCCTCGATCACCGAGGGCATCGGCCAGGGCCGCATCACCGCGAATCTCGAAGGCTTCACCCCGGATTTCGCCTATCGCATCCCGGATGCCGAGGCGCTGCCGGTGATCTTCGACCTGCTGGAATACGAGGGGCTCTGCCTGGGCGGCTCGTCGGGGATAAATGTCGCCGGCGCGATCCGCATGGCGAAGGACATGGGTCCCGGTCACACCATCGTGACGGTGCTTTGCGACTATGGCACGCGTTACCAGACCAAGCTCTTCAACCCCGACTTCCTGCGGGCCAAGGGCCTGCCGGTGCCGGAATGGATGACGCGCCAGCCGGCGGACCTGCCCGAGGTGTATCAGGACTGACCCGCCCCATGCCCCGCCTTTCGTCCCGCCTTGCCGCGCTGCCCCGCCTTGCGACGCTGCTGGCCGTGTTCCTGCTGGCCTTCAGCCTGCCGGTGCTGGCGCAGCAAGAGGCCGAGGCCCCGGATTTCGCCGCCTGGAACAAGCTGGCCGAGCAGGCCGAGCAGATCCTGGAATCCGGCTCGGCCAATGACGTCCGGCTGCAGACCATCCGCGACGAGGTGGTGAAATGGCGCGAGCGGCTTAAGGCGGCGCAGGGCATCAACGCCACGCGGATCGCCACGCTGAAGGAACAGATCGCCGCGCTCGGCCCGCCCCCGGCCGAGGGCCAGACGGAATCCGAGGACATCGCCGCCCGCCGGAAGGAGCTGAACGAGCAGCTCTCGACCCTGCAGGCACCGGGGTTGCAGGCGGTGGAATCCTACGGTCGGGCCGACGGCATCGTCACCCAGATCGACCAGACCCTGCGCGCCCGCCAGACCTTCGCGCTGATCCGCAAGACGCCCTCGCCGCTGAACCCGGCCAACTGGGGGCCGGCCATGGCCGAGGCGGGCCATGTCGCCGGCCAGATCTATGCCGAGGCGCGCAACCGCTGGGACAGCACCGGCGGCATGAGCGGCTTTACCGCGCGCCTGCCGCTGATCGGCGGCTTCCTGCTGGTGGCCCTGCTGCTGCTGTCGCGCGGCCGGCACTGGGTCGATTCCCTGCCGTCCCGGCTGTCGGCGCGCGCCAGCGAGCGGTCGCGGGCGGCGCTGATCTTCGGCGTCTCTCTGGGCCAGATCGCCATCCCGCTGATCGGGGTGATCCTGTTCGCGGCGGCGCTGGCCTCGACCGACCTGCTGGAAGAGTGGGGCATGCCGCTCTTGCGGTCGGTGCCAGCGGCGGGGCTGTCCTTCTTCGGCGGCATCTGGCTGGCGCGTCGGCTGTTCCCCGCGCCCGACACCGCCGTGCAGCCGCCGCTGCCGATGAGCGAGGAGCACCGCGCCAAGGCGCGGCTGCGGGCCACGCTGCTGGCCTCGGCCCTGGCGCTGCACCAGCTTTTCGCCCGTTCGATCCTGCCGCTTTCCGGCTTCAACAGCCAGAACGACACCGATACCGTGCCCCAGCGCCTTGGCGAGGCTTCCGCTGGGGTCTGGCACTTCCTGCTGGTGCTGTTCGGCGCCTTCTGCCTGTTCCAGCTTTGCAACATGCTGCGCGGGCTGCGGGCGGCCGAGGGCTCGGACACGCCGGATTACCGCATCCGCGTGGTCAGCTTCCTTGCCATGGTGGGGCGGCTGGCGGCGCTGGTCGCGCCGGTTCTGGTGGCGGCGGGCTATGTCACGGCGGGCAACGCGCTGCTCTGGGCGCTGGTGCTGACCCTGGCGCTGGTCGGGCTGCTGATCATCCTGCAGGACTTCACCGCCGACTTCTACGCCATGGCCAAGGGCGGCGACCAGTCGGCGCGCGACGCGCTGATGCCGGTGCTGGTCGGCTTTGCGCTGATCCTGCTGTCGCTGCCGCTTTTCGCGCTGATCTGGGGCGCCCGCGCCAGCGACCTGGCCGAGGCCTGGAGCAAGGCGCAGCAGGGCTTCGCCTTCGGCGGCGTGCGGCTGTCGCCGATGGCGATCCTGACCTTCCTGATCGTCTTTGCCATCGGCTATTTCCTGACCAATTTCGTGCAGGGCGCCTTCCGCAGCTCGATCCTGCCCAAGACCCGGCTGGATGCGGGCGGGCAGAACGCGGTCTCCTCGATGATCGGCTATGTCGGCGTGGCGCTGGCGGCGGTCTTTGCCGTCACCTCGGCCGGGATCGACCTGACCTCGCTGGCTTTCGTCGCCGGTGCGCTGTCGGTCGGCATCGGTTTCGGCATGCAGCAGGTGGTGTCGAACTTCGTGTCGGGCATCATCCTGCTGGTCGAGCGGCCGATCGCGGTCGGCGACTGGATCGAGGTCGGCGGCCAGCAGGGCATCGTCAAGAAGATGGCGGTGCGGGCCACCCAGATCCAGACCTTCGACCGCACCCAGGTGATCGTGCCGAATTCGAACCTGATCACCCAGCCGGTCACCAACTGGACGCGCGGCAGCCTGGCCGGGCGGATCATCGTGCCGATCACGGTGGGGGTGACGGCCGACAGCCGGCAGGTGGCCGCGCTTTTGCGCGAGATCGCCGAGGACCAGCCGACGGTGCTGGTGAACCCGCCCCCGGCGGTGCTGTTGCGCAGCATCACGCCCACGGGACAGAATTACGAACTGCGCGCCGTGCTTTCCGACATCAACGGCGGCACCTCGATCGTCTCCGAGATCAATCATCAGATCCTGGAACGCTTTGCTGCGGCGGGGATCGCGCTGCCCGGCAGCGCGCGCGGCGCGCAGGATATCTACCTGCACCAGGCCGAGGGCGAGGCGCCTGCCGCCCTCTCCTCCGTCGGCCCGCAGGACGAAAAAGACCCGACCGGCCGCAGCAGCTGAGAAGGCGCCGCGCCTTGCGCATGGTCCGCCGGCCGCGTCCCAGGCCCCGTCCGGTTCAAGCCGGCGCCGCGCCCGCCTCTTGCGCCTAGCGGCGCAGGCCGCTGGGCGGCTCCTGTTCGGGCAGGCCCTCTTGCGAAAGCATGATCGCCACCGGGCGCAGCCAGGGGATCTGGGCGCAGACGATCATGATCGCCACCATGATCGGCACGGCCAGGAAGGTGCCGGCGATGCCCCAGACCACGCCCCAGAACGCCAGCGACAGCACGATGCCAAAGGAGGACAGCCGCAGCGTCTGGCCCAGCAGCATCGGATCGAAGACATTGCCGATGATGAATTGCACCGCCACGGTCAGCCCGCCCACGGTCAGCGTCGTTGCCGGGTCGCCGGTCTGCGCCAGCACCATGGCGATGGTGATGACCGTGGCCGCGATCGAGCCCAGCGTCGGGATGAAGTTCAGGATGAAGGTCAGCATGGCCACCGCCCCGGCCAGTTCCAGCCCCTGCACCCGGAAGATCGTCCAGATCAGCGCCGCCGTGACGGCGCTGATCGCTGCCTTGACCACCAGATAGCGGTTCACCCGCCGCATGATCTTGTGGACCGTTTCCAGCACCTGCCGGGCCTGGTCCGGGTCGCCAGTCAGGCGCTCGATCTTGATCGGGAACCAGATCCGTTCGCTGAACATGAAGCCGACGAAGGTCAGGATCAGCACCGAGCCCGAGATCAGGTTCGACGCCTGCGCCGCCGCCGAGCGGATCCAGCCGGCGACATCGATATTGCCCATGAAGGTGCTGATCGCCTCCTGCACGTTCGGCCCCCAGCGCTGGCTGAGCCGCGCCAGCGCCGCCTGCGCCCGGTCGGCATAGGCGATCGAGGTCGAGACCACCTCGTTCACCTGCGCCACCATCGCCGTCGCCGCCCAGAGCAGGCCGATGGCGATGGCGATCAGCGCCAGCGTCGTCGCCAGCCAGTTCGGCACCTTCAGCCTTGCAAAGGCGGAAATCGCGTCGCTGGTCAGCGAGAAGATGATGATGGCCAGCACTAGGCAGATAAGGATGAAGCGCGCCTGCACCAGCAGGAACAGGATCAGGCCAAAGGCGATCACGCCCAGAAAGCCGGTCTGCAACCGCTCGCCCAGATGCGAGTCCCGCCCGTTCAATCCCATCCCCTCATGCTGTCGGCGGCAGGGCGCGATGCGCGCGCCCCGGCCCCGTCTCAGGCTTCGGCCTCATCCTCGCCATTCTCGGCGATGCGGGCAACAGAAACCACCTCCTCGCCGGGTGCGGTGCTGAAGACGCGCACGCCGCCGGCAGAGCGCGAGCGGAAGCTGATGCCCTCGACCGGCACCCGGATCGATTGGCCGGTCGAGGTCGCCAGCATGATCTGGTCGTCGCCCTCGACCGGGAAGCTGGCGACCAGCGGCCCGCCGCGCATGGCCTTGTCCATTGCCATGACGCCCTGGCCGCCGCGGCCGCGCAGCGGATAGTCGTGCGACGAACTGATCTTGCCGGCGCCCTTGGCGGTGATGGTCAGGATCAGCTCCTCGGCGGCCGACATCTCGGCATAGCGTTCCTGCGAGATCGCGGTCTCGGCCACGGCATCCTCGTCCTCGTCCTCCTCGGCGCCGTCGTCCAGCGCGCCGGCCACGGCGCGGCGCATCTTCAGATAGGCGGCGCGTTCCTCGGACCCGGCCTCGAAATGCCGGATCACCGACATGCTGACCACCTTGTCGCCGTCGTTCACCAGCCGGATGCCGCGCACCCCGGTGGAATCGCGGCCCTTGAACACCCGCACGTCGGTGGTCGGGAAGCGGATCGCCCGGCCGGCGGCGGTGACCAGCATCACGTCGTCATTCTCGGTCGCCATGCGGGCGCCGATCAGCTCGACTCCCTCGGGCAGCTTCATGGCGATCTTGCCGTTGCGCATGACATTGGCGAAATCCGACAGCGCGTTGCGGCGCACGTCGCCTTCCGAGGTGGCGAAGATCACCTGATAGCCGTCCCATTCGCTTTGCGGCGCATCGACCGGCATCAGCGCGGCGATGGAAACCCCGGGCTGGATCGGCAGGATATTGACGATGGCCTTGCCCTTGGCGGTGCGCCCGCCCAAGGGCAGCCGCCAGGTCTTCATCCGATAGACCATGCCGTCGGTGGTGAAGAACAGCAGCTCCGTATGGGTATTGGCGACGAACAGGGTCGTCACCACGTCGTCCTCTTTCGTCGCCATGCTGGACAGGCCCTTGCCGCCGCGGCGCTGGCTGCGGAACTCGGCCAGGGCCGTGCGCTTGATATAGCCGCCCGAGGTGATGGTGACGACCATGTCCTCGCGCTCGATCAGGTCCTCGTCGTCCAGATCGCCGGCCCAGTCGGTGATCTCGGTCCGGCGCGGCACGGCGAAGAGGGTCTTCACCTCGGTCAGCTCGTTCGAGATGATGCCCATGATCCGCTCGCGCGAGGCGAGGATGGCCAGGAATTCCCGGATGGAATCGGCCAGCGTCTTCAGCTCGTCGGTGACCTCCTGCACGCCCAGCTGGGTCAGGCGCTGCAGGCGCAGTTCCAGGATGGCGCGGGCTTGGGTCTCGGACAGGTTGTAGGTGCCGTCCTCGTTCACCGGATGCAGCGGGTCGTCGATCAGCCGCAGGTATTCCACGATCTCATGCGCCGGCCAGCGCCGCTCCATCAGCCGCGCCCGCGCCTCGGCGGCGTCGGCCGAGCTGCGGATCGTCGCCACCACCTCGTCCACGTTCGAGACCGCGACGGCAAGGCCGCAGAGCACATGCGCGCGTTCCCGCGCCTTGCGCAGTTCATAGGCGGTGCGGCGGGCGACCACCTCCTCGCGGAAGGCGATGAAATGGGTCAGGAAGTCGCGCAGCGTCAGCTGCTCGGGCCGGCCGCCGTTCAGCGCCAGCATGTTGGCGCCGAAGCTGGTCTGCATCGGGGTAAAGCGGAACAGCTGGTTCAGCACCACCTCGGCGGTGGCGTCGCGCTTCAGCTCGATCACCACCCGCACGCCGACGCGATCGGATTCGTCCTGCACATGGGCGATGCCCTCGATACGCTTTTCCTTGGCAAGCTCGGCGATCTTCTCGATCAGCGTCGCCTTGTTCACCTGGAAGGGGATCTCGTCGAGGATGATCGCCTGACGGCCGGCGCGGGTCTCCTCGATCCGGGTCTTGGCCCGCACGACGATGCTGCCGCGTCCTTCCAGATAGGCCTTGCGCACGCCCGAGCGGCCCAGGATGATGCCGCCGGTCGGGAAATCCGGGCCGGGCACGATTTCCAGCAGCCGTTCGGTCGGCAGGTCGGGGTTCTCGATCAGCGCCAGCGTGGCGTCCACGACCTCGCCCAGGTTGTGCGGCGGGATGTTGGTCGCCATACCGACGGCGATGCCGCCGGCGCCGTTGACCAGCATGTTCGGGAAACGCGCCGGCAGGACGGTCGGCTCGCGGTCCTTGCCGTCGTAATTGTCCTGGAAATCGACGGTGTCCTTGTCGATGTCCATCAGCAGATAGGCCGAGGGCTTGTCCATCCGCACCTCGGTATAGCGCATGGCTGCCGGGCTGTCGCCGTCCATGCTGCCGAAATTGCCCTGGCCGTCCAGAAGCGGCAGCGACATGGAAAAGTCCTGCGCCATCCGCACCAGCGCGTCGTAGATCGAGGCGTCGCCATGCGGGTGATACTTACCCATGGTGTCGCCGACCGGGCGGGCCGACTTGCGATAGGGCTTGTCATGGGTGTTGCCGGTCTCGTGCATGGCGAAGAGCACCCGGCGATGCACCGGCTTCAGCCCGTCGCGCAGGTCGGGAATCGCCCGGCTGACGATCACCGACATGGCATAGTCGAGATAGGAGGAGCGCATCTCGTGCGAGATGTCGATCACCGGGCCGTCGTGATGCATCACGGCGCGCTCCGATCCGCCGTTCTCGGGGGTATCGTCGTCGTTTTCAGGGATGTCAGCCACGGGGAAACCTCAAGATCTTGTTGGGCATGGGTCTATCCCATACCCGCCTTGGGTGCAATCTTGACGGGGCGCGGCCGGGCGGGAAATCCCGCCTCAGGCCAGCCCGGCCTCGCGCCGGCGGCCGCGGACCGAGGCCAGCCACAGCGCCGCAAGCCCGGCCGAGAGAATGGCGTTCCAGCCCGCCATCGAGATGCCGAACAGGCTCCAGGCCACCTCGTCGCAGCGCACCACCGGCGCCTGCTGCAGCGCCGCCATCAGGTCCTGCGTGGACATGGTGGCCAGCCCCGACACGCCGCCCGAGCAATGCTGCGGTCCCTGCCAGATCTGCAACTCGACCCCGGCGTGGTAGATGGCGAGGCCGGTGGCGCAAAGCGCGGCGATCAGCCCCAGCGCCGCCAGCCAGCGTTTCCAGCCGAAGAACCAGATCAGCCCGCCGATGATCGCGGCGGCCAGATGCGGCCAGCGTTGCAGGATGCAGAGCTCGCAGGGCGCATAGCCCAGGCTCTGGAAGGTCAGCGCGGCGGCCAGCAGGGCGGCGGAACCCGCGCCGGCGGTCACGGCGATATGCTTGCTCGAAAATCCGTTCATGGGCTTTCGGTTAGGACCGCGCGCGGCGGCCGGCAAGTGCCAATCGCGTGAACTCAATGCGGCTTCCAGGTGACGACGCGGTAAAGATAGATCGCCACCACTGCCACCACCACCAGCTTGGACAGCGGATCGACCCAATCCGCGACCAGCGCATAGTTTTCGTGCAGCATCAGCCCGGCGAATGTCAGCACCCCGGTCCAGAGCGCGCTGCCGATCACGGTATAGAGCAGGAATTTCCACATCGGCATGCGCGCCAGCCCGGCGGGAACCGAGATCAGCGTCCGAATGGCCGGGATCATGCGGCCGAAGAACACCGCCATGGCGCCGTGGCGCTGGAACCAGTCATGCGCCGCGTCGATATCCGAGGGCGAGAGCGTCAGCAGACGGCCATGGCGGGCGGCGAAGCGCTTCAGCCGCTCCTCGCCGAACCAGAGGCCGATGTAATACCACATCAGCGTGCCCAGGACCGAGCCGATGGTGCCGACCAGGATGGTCAGGGTCAGCGACATGCGGCCGCTGCCGGCCAGGAAGCCGGCCAGCGGCATGATCACCTCGGAGGGGATGGGCGGAAAGACGTTCTCGGCCACCATCAGCATCAGCACGCCGAGATAGCCCCAGCTCTCGATCGTCGAAACCACCCAGTCGAACATGCCTGCCCCTTTCGTTTCGGACCCTGCTGCGGGCTGGGGCCGGAACTGTCAACCCTGCGCGGGTGTTGCGCCGGGACGAGGTTGCGGTAACCTTGGCGTGAAGGGCCGGATCGCGGCGGGGAGGGTGGCGGATGGAATGGCGGGGCAGACGCGGCAGCCGGAATGTCGAGGACCGGCGCGGCATGGGCCGGGCGGCGGGCGCGGGCGGCATGGGCGTCGTCGGCGTTCTGGTGGTGCTGGCGGTGGGCTATTTCTTCGGTATCGACATCTCGCCCATCGTCGGCGCCATCGATGATGGCGGCCGGCAGGGCGAGCCGCGCGAGCTGACCCAGGAAGAGCGCGAGATCGGCCAGTT
Organism: Paracoccus sp. J39; assembly: GCF_000518925.1. Taxonomy (NCBI): domain Bacteria; kingdom Pseudomonadati; phylum Pseudomonadota; class Alphaproteobacteria; order Rhodobacterales; family Paracoccaceae; genus Paracoccus; species Paracoccus sp. J39. The sequence goes on from NZ_JAEN01000002.1 coordinate 101,765, forward strand.
CGTCTCGGTGGTGCTGGCCGATACCGAGGAGGTCTGGGCCGGCGTGCTGCCCGACCAGGCGGGGATGCGCTATCAGGAGCCGGGCCTTGTGCTGTTCTCGGGCGCGGTGCAGTCGGCCTGCGGCGGCGCCTCGGCGGCGATGGGGCCATTCTACTGCCCGGGGGACCGCAAGGTCTATCTGGACACGGATTTCTTCCGGGTGATGGCCGGCAAGATGGGGGCGGGAGGCGATTTCGCCTATGCCTATGTCATCGCGCATGAGATCGGCCATCACGTGCAGAACCTGACCGGAACGCTGGGCGAGGTGAACGGGCTGCGCGCCCGCGTCGGCCAGCGCGATTCGAACCGGCTCTCGGTGCTGACCGAGCTGCAGGCGGATTGCTATGCCGGGATCTGGGCAAGGCAGGCCAGCGAGCAGTTCGGCAGCATCGAGGAGGGCGACATCGACGAGGCGATCAACGCCGCTGCCGCCGTGGGCGACGATACGCTGATGGAAAGCGCCGGCCGCGCGGTGGTGCCCGACGCCTTCACCCATGGCTCGGCCGCCGAGCGCCAGACTTGGTTCAAGCGCGGCTTCGCCTCGGGGCAGATGGCGCAATGCGACACGTTCAAGGCGGCCGGGATGTAGGCGGCCGCTTGGGTATTTGCCGAACGAAGAAGCCGGGCGCTGGGCCTGAGGACGCCGTTGCGGGGGTATGGGGAAAGGGGGCCGGAGCGGCCTTACGGGCGCTGCAGGTGCAGGCCGCGCGGCCGGTCCATGGTCGCCCAGTCCGGCCAGAGCCCGAAATGTTCCAGCCCCGCCAGCAGCAGGCCCGCCGCGATGATGGCGAGCACCAGCATCACGGTGCGCGGCTTCGGCGGGTGTCTTGCCCAGCGTGAAGCCCGGATCAGCCAGATGAGGTTGTTCATCGCCCCTTTCCTTTGCTAGTGCTGCCCGAAACGAATACGGCCCCGGACGATTTCCTTGCCCCAGCACAGCGACAGCCGCATCCTGCCCTATACCGCCGACCAGATGTATGCGCTGGTGGCCGATATCGAAAGATATCCCGAGTTCCTGCCCTGGAACACCGCCGCCCGCATCCGCGCGCGCCGGCCTGGCGCTTCGGGCAGTGAAGTGGTCGAGGCTGACCTGGTCATCAGCTTCAAGGTGTTCCGCGAACGATTCGGCTCTCGCGTGACCTTGTGGCCCGAGACCAGGCGCATCGACACCGAATATCTGGACGGGCCGTTCAAGTACCTGCGCAGCGGCTGGAGCTTCGCGGACCTGCCGGAAGGCGGCTGCAGGGTGGAGTTCTTCGTCGATTTCGAATTCCGCAACGCCATTCTCGGCAAGGTGATCGGCGTGGTCTTCGGCGAGGCGATGTCGCGCATCGTCCGGGCCTTCGAGGACCGGGCCAAGGCGCTTTACGGGACCTGACGGGCGGCCTGCCAGATCGCGTATTCCGGCGCCAGCGCCTCGCGCAGCCGCGCCTCGGCCGCCGGCGGCAGGTCCGTCGTGGCCTGGGGCGAGATGTTCCTGCGCCGCAGCGCGATCCGGGTGCCGAGGCGCTGCGACAGGAATTCGACCAGCGCCGGCATCGCCTCGTAGCGGAAGACGTGATCGACCGCGATGGCGCCGTCATGGTCGATCAGGAATTCCGACTGCCGGCCCAGCCGGGCGTATTCGGGCCGGTTCCCCGGCCGCAGGTAATCGGCGGCGAACGCCTCGAAGCTGACATGGGCGGTGCTGTTCGCATGGCCGATCAGCCCGTCGCGGGCGCGGAAGCGATACCAGCTGCGCAGCCAGTCCAGCGGCTCGCGCACCACCGCCACCGTCTCGAATTCCGGCCCGCCCAGCGGGTTCAGCAGCGGCCGGATGCGGTTGAGATATTGCCGCAGGTTCAGGTGCTTGATTTCCGGGCGCGAGCGGAAGGCGATCTCGGCCTGCGGCGAAAGCGCCTCTTCCAGCGCGGTGGTGCCGGTCTTGGGAACCGAAAGCAGCACGAGGCGGGGCTTGAGAAAGATCAGCATGAACAGGACAACCCATGGACGAAAACACCCATGCGCATTAGCGGGCCTGTCCCGGGCTGGCAAGGCGGGCCGGGGGTGCCGGCCCGCGCAGGGGATCAGATCACGCCGAAGGCGCGCATCGGCTCGGCCACGCGGATGAAGCCGGCGATGTTGGCGCCGATCACGTAATCGCCCGGGGCGCCGAATTCCTCGGCCGTGCTGTAGCAGCTGTCATGGATGTCGCGCATGATCTCGGCCAGCTTCGCCTCGGTCTTCTCGAAGGACCAGCGGTCGCGCGAGGCGTTCTGCTGCATCTCCAGCGCCGAGGTGGCGACGCCGCCGGCATTCGCCGCCTTGCCGGGGCCGAACTTGACGCCGGCCTGCTGGAAGGCCCGGATCGCCTCGGGGGTGCAGGGCATGTTCGCGCCCTCGCCGACCGCCGTGACGCCGTTCTTGACCAGCTTGGCCGCGTCCTTGCCGGTCAGCTCGTTCTGCGTGGCCGAGGGCATGGCGACTTCGCAGGCCACGTCCCAGATCGAGCCCTCGCCGGATTTCACGAAATAGGCGCCGTTGCCTTCGCCTTTCATCCGGACGTATTGCGAAATGCGGCCGCGGCGCACCTCCTTGATTTCCTTGACCAGCGCCAGGTCGATGCCGGACTCGTCCACGATATAGCCCGAGCTGTCCGAGCAGGCGATGACCTTGCCGCCGAATTCCTGCACCTTCTCGATGGTGTAGATCGCGACATTGCCCGAGCCCGAGACCACGACCGTCTTGCCGTCGAAATCGGTGCCGCCGGTCTTCAGCATGGCCTGGGTGAAATAGGTGTTGCCGTAGCCGGTTGCTTCCTTGCGGGCCAGCGAGCCGCCGTAGAACAGCCCCTTGCCGGTCAGCACGCCGGCCTCGTAGCGGTTGGTCAGGCGCTTGTACTGGCCGAACATATAGCCGATCTCGCGCGCGCCGACGCCGATATCGCCGGCCGGCACGTCGGTATATTCGCCCAGGTGGCGGTAAAGCTCGGTCATGAAGCTTTGGCAGAAGCGCATGATCTCGCCGTCCGAGCGGCCCTTGGGATCGAAGTCCGAGCCGCCCTTGCCGCCGCCGATGGGCAGGCCGGTCAGCGCGTTCTTGAAGATCTGTTCGAAGCCGAGGAACTTGATGATGCCCACGTTCACCGAGGGGTGGAAGCGCAGGCCGCCCTTGTAGGGGCCCATGGCCGAGGAGAACTGCACCCGGAAGCCGCGATTGATCTGCACGCGGCCCTTGTCGTCGGTCCACGGCACGCGGAAGATGATCTGGCGCTCGGGCTCGCAGATGCGTTCGATCAGCGCGTCTTCGAGGTAGTCCGGGCGCTTGGCGACCACCCGGCCCAGGCTTTCCAGCACCTCGCGCACGGCCTGATGGAACTCGGGCTCGCCGGCGTTGCGGCGGACCACCTCCTCGTAGATGGGGGCAAGCTTGTCATCGATCTGCGGCATGTCGCGGAATCCTTCCCTTGGGGTCGGAAGGCTCCTTAGCCCAAGGTTCAGGCAGTTTGAATGGGGCAGGCGCAATATTTGGGCAAAATGCCGAAGTTTTCGGCGGAATGCTGTGCCGACCCGATAATAAATCGGTGAATATCAAAGAGTAACGCGATTTTATTCTGCCTGTTGACAGAGCAGCAGGCTTTTCCGCGCCTTTCCGCAGACGAAAAGACCGCCCGGCGCCTCCCCGCGCCGGGCGGTCGGCATGCGCCGGGGCCGGGTCAGCGCCGCCCCGCCTCCAGCGCGTCCTCGAAGGTGCGCAGGCCGGTGACCGGCGACTGCACCAGCACCGCCATGTTGCCGGGCTTGTGCTGGTTGCGCAGCATCTTCAGATGCGCCTGCGGGATTTCCGCCCAGGGGAAGACCTCGGACATGCAGGGATCGATGCGGCGTTCCAGCATCAGCTTGTTGGCGGCGCTGGCCTGTTTCAGATGCGCGAAATGGCTGCCCTGCAGGCGCTTCTGGTGCATCCACATGTAGCGCACGTCGAAGGTGCAGTTGAAGCCCGAGGTGCCGGCGCAGATCACCACCATGCCGCCCTTCTTGCAGACCAGGGTCGAGACGGGGAAGGTCGCCTCGCCCGGGTGCTCGAAGACGATGTCGACATTCACGCCCTTGCCGGTGATGTCCCAGATCGCCTTGCCGAACTTGCGCGCCTCGGCGAACCACTCCTTGTATTCGGGGGTGTTCACCGTGGGCAGCTGGCCCCAGCACTTGAAGTCCTTGCGGTTGATGACGCCCTTGGCGCCCAGCGACATGACGAATTCGCGCTTGTCCTCGTCGCTGATGACGCCGATGGCGTTCGCCCCCGCCGCGTTGATGAGCTGGATGGCGAAGCTGCCAAGCCCGCCCGAGGCGCCCCAGACCAGCACGTTCATGCCCGGCTTCAGCTCATGCGGCTCGTGCCCGAACAGCATCCGGTAGGCGGTGGCCAGCGTCAGCGTGTAGCAGGCCGATTCCTCCCAGGTCAGGTGGCGGGGCCGCTTCATCAGCTGCTGGGCCTGGACGCGGGTGAATTGCGCGAAGCTGCCGTCCGGCGTCTCATAGCCCCAGATGCGCTGGCTGGGCGAATACATCGGGTCGCCGCCGTTGCATTCCTCGTCGTTGCCGTCGTCCTGGTTGCAGTGGATGACGACCTCGTCGCCGACCTTCCAGTTCTTGACCTTGTCGCCCACCGCCCAGACGATGCCCGAGGCGTCGGAACCGGCGATGTGATAGGGCGCGCCATGGCCGTCGAAGGGGCTGATCGGAACGCCCAGGCCAGCCCAGATGCCATTGTAATTGACGCCCGCCGCCATCACCAGGACCAGCACCTCGTTGCTGTCGATCGGCGGCGTCTCGACCACCTCGACCTGCATGGCCTTGTCGGGCTCGCCATGGCGTTCGCGCCGGATCGCCCAAGCGTACATCTGCTTGGGCACATAGCCCAGAGGCGGCATCTCGCCGATCTCGTAAAGGTCCTTTTCCGGTGCGTCATAGGGCGCGATCGGGGTCGGTTGGTCCAGGGCCATCTCAGAGTCCTCTCTTGCCGCCTCCTTGCGCCGGGGGTTCCGCCGCGGCGCAGAATCAGCGCGGGTTACAGGGCAGGTTGTAAGATCGTCCGCGCAACAATGCAACATTCCAGATGCAGAAATTATAATAATCTGTCGTAACGGATTTGCGAGGCGCCGCAATGCAGCGCAGATCGGGCGTCTTTACCCCGCCAGATGCCGCAGCAGGAAACCGGCCAGCGCCTCTTGCGTGCGGGTAGCCGTGAAACCGGCGCTGCCATGGCGCTCATCGGGCAGAATGGCGAAATCCACGGCCGCACCGGGATCGATCGCCAGCCAGGCCTCGCGCAGGCGCCGCGCCTGGCCCGGCGGAACGATGCGGTCTTCTGCCCCGTGGCGGATCATCAGCGGCGGCAGCGGCGTGCCGGGACGCATGGCGCCCAGCCGGCCGACCGGCGACAGCGCCGTCGCCTCGTCTCGGCGCTGGCCCACGGCATAGCCGACCAGCAGCGATTCGGCGCTTTGCGGCGAATCGGCGGGCAGGCGTCTGGGCGCGCCGCCCAGCCGCGCCATGTCGGCATCCATGCTGCCGAAGTCCATCGGCCCGTAGAAATCGACCACCGCGCGCGGCGGCCGGCCCTGCATCGCCAGCGTCAGCGCCGCCGAGACCGCCAGGAACGCCCCGGCCGAACGCCCGCCCAAGGCGCCGCGCCCCGGCTTCAGGCCCAGATCGGGCCCGTCACGGCGCAGGAAGTCCAGAGCGGCCAGCACATCCTGTTCCTGCGCCGGCCAGAGCGCCTCATTCGACAGCCGGTAATTCATTCGTATCACGGCGATTCCTGCCCGCAGCAGCTCGGGCGGCACCGGCAAGAGCCGCTTGTCGCCGGCGCGGAAGCCGCCGCCATGCAGGTCGAGCAGCCAGGGGAAAGGTCCGCCGCCCTGCGGCAGATGGATGTCCAGCCGGTTGCGGGGCGAGGCATCGGAATAGGCCAGGTCGTGCAATCCGGGCCGCGCCCCGGCCGGCCGGGCCGCCAGAGCGGCCAGGATCCCAAGGGTCGAGCGGCGGGTCAGCACCATGGGGCGCTCCGTTCCTGTCGATGGGCCTCGTCCGTGGGCCTCGTCCGTCGGGGCCAAGGCTAGCATCCGCCCCTCCCGCCGCCAACGCTGCAACTGCATTATTTGCCGCGGCCGCAGGTTTTCCCGGTTTTCTGCCGTTTTCCACGGCATCGACCGAGAACATCGCACCGACCGCAGCGTCAGGTTCTCTCTGCGATGCGGCGAATTGACCGGGCAGGATTATTACGCTATCGCTATGCCTGTCGTAATAATGTTGCGAGGGAAATCCCGTGGCCGAGAAAGACAAACCCTGGCTCTTCCGCACCTATGCGGGCCATTCGACCGCCGAGAAATCCAACGCACTCTATCGGGGCAACCTTGCCAAGGGGCAGACCGGCCTGTCGGTGGCCTTCGACCTGCCGACGCAGACGGGCTATGACAGCGACCATGTCCTGGCGCGGGGAGAGGTCGGCAAGGTCGGCGTGCCGATCTGCCATCTGGGCGACATGCGGGCGCTGTTCGACCAGATCCCGCTGGAACAGATGAACACCTCGATGACCATCAACGCCACCGCGCCCTGGCTGTTGTCGCTCTATATCGCCGTGGCCGAGGAGCAGGGCGCGGATGTCACCAAGCTGCAAGGCACGGTGCAGAACGACATCATCAAGGAATACCTGTCGCGCGGCACCTATATCTGCCCGCCGAAACCCTCGCTGCGGATGATCACCGACGTCGCGGCCTATACGGCGAAGCACCTGCCGAAATGGAACCCGATGAACGTCTGCTCCTACCACCTGCAAGAGGCGGGGGCGACGCCCGAGCAGGAGCTGGCCTATGCGCTGGCCACGGGCATCGCGGTGCTCGACGATCTGAAAACCAAGGTCGAGCCGCAGGATTTCCCGGCCATGGTCGGGCGCATCAGCTTCTTCGTGAACGCCGGCATCCGCTTCGTGACCGAGATGTGCAAGATGCGCGCCTTCACCGAGCTCTGGGACGAGATCTGCCGCACCCGCTACGGCATCGAGGAGGAGAAATACCGCCGCTTCCGCTATGGCGTGCAGGTGAACTCGCTGGGCCTGACCGAGCAGCAGCCGGAAAACAACGTCTATCGCATCCTGCTGGAGATGCTGGCGGTGGTGCTGTCGAAGAATGCCCGCGCCCGCGCGGTGCAGCTGCCGGCCTGGAACGAGGCGCTGGGCCTGCCGCGCCCCTGGGACCAGCAATGGTCGCTGCGTATGCAGCAGATCGTCGCCTATGAAACCGACCTGCTGGAATATGGCGACCTCTTCGACGGCAACCCGGCCATCGCCGCCAAGGTCGAGGAGCTGAAATCCGGCGCCCGCGCGGAGCTGGCGACGCTGGACGAGATGGGCGGCGCCATTGCCGCCATCGAATACATGAAGTCGCGGCTGGTCGAATCCAACGCCGAGCGGCTGAACCGCATCGAGGCGAACGAAACGGTGGTCGTGGGCGTCAATCGCTGGCAGCAGGGCGAGCCCTCGCCGCTGACCGCGGGCGACGGCGGCATCATGGTCGTCGATCCGGCGGTCGAGCAGGACCAGATCGCCCGGCTGAACGCCTGGCGGCAGGCGCGCGACGAGGCGGCCGTCGAGACCGCCCTCGCCGCGCTGCGCGATGCCGCGCAGAGGGGCCAGAACGTCATGCCGTTTTCCATCGCCGCGGCCAAGGCGGGTGCGACGACCGGCGAATGGGCGGCGGTGATGCGCCAGGTGCACGGCGAATATCGCGGCCCGACCGGCGTCTCGGCCAGCCCGTCCAACCGCACCGAGGGGCTGGAGCCGATCCGCGAGGCGGTGGACGCCGTCAGCCGCCGCCTGGGCCGGCGGCTGAAATTCCTGGTCGGCAAGCCCGGGCTCGACGGCCATTCCAACGGCGCCGAGCAGATCGCCTTCCGCGCCCGCGATTGCGGCATGGACATCACCTATGAAGGCATCCGCCTGACGCCCGAGCAGATCGTGACGCGCGCCGCCGAGGACAACGCCCATGTCGTCGGCCTGTCGATCCTGTCGGGCAGCCACCTGCCGCTGATCGAGGAGTTGATGGAGCGCATGCGAGCCGCCGGTCTTTCGCATGTCCCGGTGGTGGTCGGCGGCATCATCCCCGACGAGGACGCGGCCCGGCTGCTGAAGATGGGCGTGGCGCGGGTCTATACGCCCAAGGATTTCGAGCTCAACCGGATCATGATGGATATCGTGGCCCTGGTCGAGCCCGAGGAGGCGGTCGCCTGATCCGGTGGCACGGCCGCATGGGTATTTGAGGAACGAAGAAGTCCGGGAGCCGTGCCTTCGGCTTCTCTGTTGTGCAAATACCCAAATCGCGGCCGCGCCGTCAGTCCTTCAGCAGCAGAAGCAGCGCGGCGACGGTCGCCAGCACCCCGGGCAGCACGGCGAGCGACGGCAGGCCGCGGGTCAATGCGGCCTCGAGCCCGATCACCCAGGCCGGGGTCAGATAGGTATAGGCCATCACCTTGGAGGAGGGCAGGCGCATGGTGGCGAATTGCACCAATGCCGTGGTCAGCGCGCTGGCGAAGATCGCCACATAGAGCAGCGTCACCCAGACGATGGCCGGCAGATGCGCCCAATCGGTGCGCAGGATCGCCTCTCCGCCCCAGACCAGCAGGATCAGCCCGCCTGCGCAGAGCGTGGCGAAGGTCGACACGATCGGCGCCTCGCCGCGGTTCAGCCGCCGCACCATCGGCGTATAGAGCGCATGCGCCGCGCAGCCGACCAGGTAGATCGCCTCGCCGCGGCCGAATTCCAGCCGCATCAGCGCCGCCGCGTCGCCGCCGAAGATCACCCAGAGCGAGCCCGCCGCCCCCAGCGCCAGCGCCACGGCGATGCGCCCAGTCATGCGCTGCCGCATCAGAAGCCAGCCGAAGCCCGCCGACATCAGCGGCGTCAACGTGAACACCGCCGCCGCCGAGACCGGCAGAGCGGTCTTGAGCCCCTCGAACATCAGCACGAAATAGGCGGCGAAAAGCCCGCCCAGCAGAAGGTAGCGCCAGGGTGCCCGAAAGCTTGCGCGCGGGATGCCGGGGCCGGCAAGGGCCACGCCGCCGACCACGCCCGCCGCGATGGCGAAGCGCGCCGCCGAGATCGCCGCCGGGTCGATCAGGTTCGCCGCCCGCGCGCCGAGCGAGAAGGAGCCGGCGATCGCGGCCGAGAACAGCAGCATCGCCGCATGGCCCTGCAGCGCCTCGCGCTGCATCTGCGGCACCGCGGACAGTTCGGCCATCAGCCGCGGCCCAGCATGTAGAATTCGTCGTTCGGCCGGATGTCGCCGGCATTCACCAGCCGGTTCGACATGCCGAAGAAGGCGGCGATGGCGCCGATGTCCCAGATCTCGTCCTGGTCGAACCCGGCCTCGCGCAGCGCCTGGTGATCCGCCTCGCCGATCTGCTGGGCGTTCAGTGCCACCTTCTCGGCATAGGTCAGCATGGCGCGTTCGCGGGCCGACAGGTCGGCCTTGCGCCAGTTCACCGCCACCTGGTCGGCGATGAAGGCATTCTTCGCGCGGATGCGCAGGATCGCGCCATGCGCCACCACGCAATACTGGCACTGGTTCAGCCCCGAGGTGGCGACCACGATCAGCTCGCGCTCGGCCTTGGTCAGGCCCGACTCGCGCTCCATCAGCGCGTCGTGATAGGCGAAGAAGGCGCGGAACTCGTCCGGGCGATGCGCCAGCGCCAGGAAGACGTTCGGCACGAAGCCGGATTTCTCGGCCACCTTGCGGATGCGCGTGGCGATGTCCTCGGGCATCTCGTCAAGCGAGGGCACGGGAAAGCGGCTGATGGAATGGGTCATGGCTCGGTCCTCCGGGGGCCGAGGTTTTCACCAAAGCCGGGGCAGGGTCAATCCGTGGGCGAGAGCGATTGGTCGACACTAATCTCAAGTCAACGCATGGCTAACCTTTAAGTTAACAAGTCAAACTGAGATCAGTTCTAAGTTGAATTGGCACCATTACAGTCGAGTTGCAGTCAACAAGAAGTTGACCTCCGGTTGACTTGGCCTCGATTTCGGCCTATCCACACCGGGATTCCCGGAAGGTCCGCCCTTCCGGTCCCCGCCCGCCGGGGATCGCCCCCCGTCAGCGCGTTGCGCCCACGGGGGCGTCACTGTTTATTCGCGCCCCATACCCGGGGCAACGGCAACCATCAGGAGGGCCGCCGATGTTTGAAAACCTGTCCGACCGCCTTGGCGGCGTCTTCGACCGGCTGACCAAGCAGGGTGCGCTGTCCGAGGAGGACGTCGCCGCCGCCATGCGCGAGGTGCGCGTCGCGCTGCTGGAGGCCGACGTCTCGCTGCCGGTGGCGCGCAGCTTCGTGAAATCGGTGACGCAGAAGGCTACCGGCGCCGCGGTCACCAAGTCGATCACTCCCGGCCAGCAGGTCGTGAAGATCGTCCATGACGAGCTGATCAAGGTCCTGCAGGGCGAGGACGAGCCCGACGCGCTGCGCATCGACAACCCGCCGGCGCCGATCCTGATGGTCGGGCTTCAGGGCTCGGGCAAGACCACCACCACCGCGAAGCTGGCGAAGCGCCTGAAGGACCGCGAGAAGAAGCGCGTGCTGATGGCCTCGCTGGACACCAACCGTCCCGCCGCCATGGAGCAGCTGGCGATCCTGGGCCAGCAGATCGGCGTCGATACCCTGCCCATCTTGCCGGGCGAGAATGCCGTGCAGATCGCCAGACGCGCCAAGCAGCAGGCGACGCTGGGCGGCTATGACGTCTATATGCTCGACACCGCCGGCCGGCTGCATATCGACGAAGTGCTGATGGACGAGGTGCAGGCGGTCCGCGACGTGGCGAACCCGCGCGAGACGCTGCTGGTCGTCGACGGTCTGACCGGCCAGGACGCGGTGAACGTCGCCGGCGAATTCGACGGCAAGGTCGGCATCTCGGGCGTGGTGCTGACCCGGATGGACGGCGACGGCCGCGGCGGCGCGGCGCTGTCGATGCGTGCCGTGACCGGCAAGCCGATCCGCTTCGTCGGCCTTGGCGAAAAGATGGACGCGCTGGAAGCCTTCGACGCGCAGCGCATTGCCGGCCGCATCCTCGGCATGGGCGATATCGTCGCCCTGGTCGAGAAGGCGCAGGAAGTGCTGGAGGTCGAGCAGGCCGAGCGCATGATGCGGCGCTTCCAGAAGGGCATGTTCAACATGAACGATCTGCGGGGCCAGCTTGAGCAGATGCTCAAGATGGGCGGCATGCAGTCGATCATGGGCATGATGCCGGGCATGGGCAAGATGGCCAAGCAGGCCGAGGCCGCCGGCTTCGACGACAAGGCGATCAAGCGCCAGATCGCGCTGATCAATTCGATGACCAAGAAGGAACGCGCCAATCCGGACATCCTGCAGGCCAGCCGCAAGAAGCGCATCGCCGCCGGCGCCGGCATGGAAGTGTCGGAACTGAACAAGCTGCTGAAGATGCAGAAGCAGATGGCCGACACGATGAAGAAGCTCGGCAAGATGGGCAAGGGCGGCATGCTGAAACAGGCCATGCGCGCCATGACCGGCAAGGGCGGCGGGCTGCCCGACATGGCCAATGTCGATCCGGCCAAGATGGCCGAGGCGACGAAGATGTTGCAGGACCCCAAGGGGCTGGGCGGCGATCTGGGCAAGCTGAACCTGCCCGGCGGACTCTCGGGACTGTTCGGGAAGAAATAAGTGGTCACGCTCTCCGACACGCCCGTGCTGACGACCGAGCGACTGGTCCTGCGTGCCCCGCAGGCCGGCGACTGGCCGGCATGGCGCGATTTCGCCATCGGCGAGCGGGCGCGCTGGATCGGCGGCCCGATGGTCGAGCCGGGACAGGCATGGCGGGCCTTCGGCCATATCGTCGGCCATTGGGTGCTGCGCGGCTTCGGCTCCTTCGTGGTGACGGATCGCGACGGCGGCGCGCCGCTCGGCTTGGTCGGGCCCTGGTTCCCGGATGGTTGGCCCGAGCACGAGCTGGGCTGGACGCTCTGGGACGTCGCGGTCGAGGGCAGGGGCATCGCGCATGAGGCGGCGCTGGCCGCCCGCGACTTCGCCGCCCGGCAGCTCGGCTGGACCACCGCCGTCAGCTATATCCTGCCCGCCAATGCCCGCTCGGCCGCCCTGGCCGAGAGGCTGGGCGCGGTGCGCGACCCGGATGCGGCGCATCCCGGCAAGGAACCCTGCCTCGTCTATCGCCATCCGATGAGGGGCGCGGCATGAGCAAGTCCTTCGGCGGCGCACATGCCCCCTGCAGCCAGATTTCAGCCAGCGGAGACCCGAATGAGTGACCCGACCGCCCGCGCCGCGACGCTGCTCAAGGAGCATCGCGCCAGCATCGACCGGCTGGACGCGATCCTGGTCTATACGCTTGCCGAGCGGTTCAAGCACACCCAGTCCGTCGGCCGCCTCAAGGCCGAACACGACCTTCCGCCGTCCGATCCCGCCCGCGAGGCGCAGCAGATCGAGCGGCTGGAACGCCTCGCGCGCGAGGCCGATCTCGACCCGGAATTCGCGCGCAAATTCCTGAACTTCGTGATCGCCGAAGTGATCCGGCATCATGAACGATACCACGCCTAGGATGCGTCAAGACGCAGCCTGCCAACCGCAACCCGACCCGTAGGCTGCGCTCCGGCGCATCCTGCAACCCCGCCATTCCAAAGGAGAAACGCAATGGCAATGAAAATCCGCCTGGCCCGTGGTGGCTCGAAGAAACGCCCCCATTACGCCATCGTCGCCTCGGACTCGCGCATGCCGCGCGACGGCCGCTTCATCGAGAAGCTGGGCACCTACAACCCGCTCCTGCCCAAGGATTCGGAAGAGCGCATCAAGATGAACCTCGAGCGGGTGCAATACTGGCTGGCCCAGGGCGCGCAGCCGACCGACCGCGTCGCCCGCTTCCTGGAAGCCGCCGGCGTGAAAGAGAAATCCGAGCGCAAGAACCTGAAGAAGGGCGAGCCCGGCAAGGCCGCCAAGGAACGCGCCGAGAAGCGCGCCGCCCGTGAAGCCGCGGCCAACGCCCCGGCCGAAGAAGCCGCTTCGGAATAATGGCCGAGCGGGTCTGCGTCGGCGCGATCGCGGGTGCCTTCGGCGTCCGGGGCGAGGTGAGGCTGAAGAGCTTCACCTCGCAGCCCAACGATATTGCCGCCTATGCCCCGCTTTACACCGAAGACGGCAGCCGCTCGTTCACCGTCCGCCTGACGCGGCCGGTGACGGGCGGGCTTGGCGCCCGGCTGTCGGGCATCGAGACGCGGGAACAGGCCGAGGCGCTGAAGGGCGTCACCCTCTGGGCCGACCGCGACAGGCTTCCGGCGCTGCCGGACGACGAATTCTACCATGCCGACCTGATCGGCCTGTCGGTCTATGACACCGGCGGCGCGCTGCTGGGCAAGGTCCGGGCGATCTACGATCACGGCGCGGGCGATATCCTGGAAATCCACGGCGCCGGCCGCGGGCAGGCGCTGCTTTTGCCCTTTACCCGTGCCTTCGTGCCGACGGTGGACATCGCCGCCGGGCGCATCGTCGCCGACCCGCCGGAAGACCAGGAATGACCGGCGGGGCGATGAAATCCCACGGCCGGCTGTCGATCCGGGCCAGCACGCAGCCGCGCGATCTGATGGCCGAGCCGCAGGTCAGGGGCGCATGGACCGCACAGGTCATCACGCTTTTCCCCGAGGCTTTTCCCGGCGTTCTGGGGCTTTCCCTGACCGGAAGGGCGCTGTCGGAGGGGCTGTGGAACCTGCGCAGCATCGACCTGCGCCCCTTCGGCATCGGCCGCCACCGCAACGTGGACGACACGCCCGCCGGCGGCGGCGCCGGCATGGTGATCCGCCCCGACGTGATGGATGCGGCATTGCGCGAGGCGGGCGGGGACCTGCCGGTGATCTATCTTTCGCCACGCGGCAGGCCCTTCACCCAGGCGCGGGCGCGGCAACTGGCCAAGGGCCCGGGCATGACCCTGATCTGCGGCCGGTTCGAGGGCGTGGACCAGCGGGTGCTGGACGCCCATGGCATCGAAGAGATCAGCATCGGCGACTATGTCCTGACCGGCGGGGAACTGGCGGCTCAGGTCTTGATCGACGCGACGGTTCGCCTTATACCGCGCGTGCTGGGGAATCAGGAGTCTCTGGCCGAGGAATCCTTTTCCCCGGACCATGGCGGCCTGCTTGAACATCCGCAGTACACGAAGCCCGCCCTTTGGGAAGGCCGCGCGATCCCGGAAGTGCTTTTGTCCGGCAATCACGCGGCTATTGCCAGTTGGCGGCGCGACATGGCCGAAAGGCTGACCAAGGAACGCCGCCCCGACCTGTGGCGGGCATATGAGGAAACTCGTATGGACCCGGCAAAGGACCGACAGCTCTCGGGCGCATCAGACCAATCGCGGGGCTACCGCGAGCATCAAGAGGAACCATAGCGATGAACCTGATCGCCCAGTTGGAAGCCGAGCAGATCGCCGCGCTCGGCAAGGACATCCCCGATTTCAAGGCCGGCGACACCGTCCGCGTCGGCTACAAGGTGACCGAAGGCACCCGCACCCGCGTGCAGAACTACGAAGGCGTGGTCATCTCGCGTAAGGGCGGCGGCATCGGCGCCTCGTTCACCGTGCGCAAGATCTCGTTCGGCGAGGGCGTCGAGCGTGTCTTCCCGCTCTACTCGACCAATATCGACTCGATCACCGTGGTGCGCCGCGGCCGGGTCCGCCGCGCCAAGCTGTATTACCTGCGCGATCGCCGCGGCAAATCGGCCCGTATCGCCGAGGTCAGCAACTACAAGCCCAAAGCCGACGCTCAGGCCTGAGGAGACGCGCCATGAAAGCAGACATCCATCCCGACTATCACCTGATCGAGGTCAAGATGACCGACGGCACCACCTATCAGGTGCGTTCGACCTGGGGCAAGGAAGGCGACACCATGTCGCTGGACATCGACCCGACCTCGCACCCCGCCTGGACCGGCGGCTCGGCCAAGCTGATGGACACCGGCGGCCGCGTGTCGAAGTTCAAGAACAAATACGCCGGCCTGGGCTTCTGATCCCGGACCCGGACCGCAATGCAAACGCCGCCCCAAGGGGCGGCGTTTTTCGTTGGGCGGGCGGTGGGCGGCCCGCTGCCGGCGCGGTGCGAAGGGCCGGATGCGCGCCGGATCGGCGATTCAATAGGCCAGGCCGAAGATCGGCATCCAGACCGGCGCACGCGGGGCCCGGTTCAGCGGCAGGCCGGTCAGCTGGCCGCGGCCGGTGTCGATCACCACGCGGCCGTCGCGATATTCGCGCAGCACCGGACCCTGCGCGCTTTGATGCGCCGACAGGGCGATGGTGGCAAAGCCGCGGTTCGGCTTGGGGAAAATGGCGTGGATCATCGGATCGCTCCTTTCCGGTCGAGGCGATGGATGGCGGTGTCCCAGCGCGACGGGTCGCGGTGGCGCATCAGCTCGCACGCGGTCTCGAAAGGCACGCCGGTGATCAGGCGCAGCGGTATGTCCGAGATGCGATGCGGCCTGCCCGTGCGGCGGTCGATCAGGCTGACCGCATAGCGTGGGGCGGCGGGCATGGCGACCCGCAGCGCATGTTCGGCAAAGGCCGACAGATGGTTCAGCACGGTCATCTCTGGCTCCCTCCCTGGCTGACCCCGCCGGATGACTCCGGCATGGCTATATAACGACATATCTGATCGTATTTTTCAAGATAAATATCGACCAACCAAGTCGTGATGAAAGAATGGCGCCGGAACAGGTGTTTGCGGGGTGCGTGGCCCTGGTCCGGCCCGGCGCGAAAAGGATGCGGCCCCGGCGATTCGCCGGCCTGGGCGCTTTTCATCGCGGCTGTCGCGGCCTATGGTCCGGCCCGTAAGCGGCGGGCATCGCAGGGGGATTCGTGGCGCATATCATCGTCGTCGGCAACGAAAAGGGCGGTTCGGGCAAGTCCACGACCTCGATGCATGTGGCGACCGCGCTGGCGCGCATGGGCCACCGGGTCGGTGCGCTCGATCTGGACGTGCGCCAGCGCAGCTTCGGCCGCTATCTCGAGAACCGCGCCGCCTTCGCGCAACGCGAGGGGCTAGATCTGCCGATGCCGCTGCTGGGCCATCTCCAGCCCGAGATCCCCGGCGGCCCGGACCCGCTGTCGCAGGCGGTCGCGGCGCTGGATGCCGAATGCGACTTCATCCTGCTGGACTGTCCAGGGTCGCATACGAAGCTCAGCCAGATGGCGCATACGCTGGCCGATACGCTGATCACGCCGATGAACGACAGTTTCGTCGATTTCGACCTGCTGGCGCGGCTGTCGCCCGAGGGCAAGATCCTCGGGCCTTCGATCTATGCCGAGATGGTCTGGTCCGCCCGCCAACTGCGCGGCGAGGCGGGGGCGGGGCCGATCGACTGGCTGGTGCTGCGCAACCGGCTGGGTACGCAGGCGATGCACAACAAGCGCAAGGTCGGCGGCGCGCTGGCGAACCTGTCCAGGCGCATCGGCTTCCGCGTGGCGCCCGGTTTTTCCGAGCGGGTGATCTTCCGCGAGCTGTTTCCGCGCGGATTGACGCTTCTCGACCTCAAGGATATCGGCACGGAACAGCTCAGCATGTCCAACATTGCCGCGCGGCAGGAACTGCGCGACCTGATCGGCGAGTTGAACCTACCCGGCGTCAGCGTTTCCTTCTGAAACCCGGCTGGCATTGTTGCCGGGGGCAGGCGCGACTATGTTGCGCCGCAGATTGGTTTGGAGGGGACGATGACGGCAACCTGCCGGATCACCCGGATCGCGATGCTGGCGCTTGCCCTGTCCCTGGGACCGGCCGGCATGGTCATGGCCGAGACCGCGGGCGCGGTCGAGCAGACCGAACTGCCCGTGGTGACGCTGGCCACCGCCGAGCGCAGCTGGATCGAGGCGCGGGTGCCGGTCTCGGGCTCGCTGGTGGCGCGGCAGGAGGTGCAGGTCCATGCCCTCGTCTCGGGGCACGAGATCACCGGCATCGAGGCGGAGGTCGGCGACCGGGTCAAGGCCGGGCAGGTGCTGGCGCGGCTGTCCGAGGACGTGCTGTCGGCGCAGCTGGCCCAGGCCGAGGCCGAATATCAGCGCGCCGAGGCCGGGGTGCGGCAGGCCGAAAGCCAGATCGCCAGCGCCGAGGCCAGCCTGACCCAGGCCGTCGCGGCGCTGGAGCGCACCCGCAGCCTGCGGCAAAGCGGCAATGCCAGCCAGGCGGTGCTGGATCAGGCCATCGCCACCGAGGCTTCGGCGCGGGCGGCCTCTGCCTCGGCCTCGGACGGGCTGGGCGTGGCGCGGGCGGCGCAGGCCCAGGCCGCGGCGGCGCAGCGCATCGCGCGGCTGAACCTGGACCATGCCCGCATCGTCGCGCCGGTCGATGGCGTGGTGGTGGCGCGGACCGCCCGGCGGGGGGCCATTCCCGGCGGCGGCGGCGAGCCGCTGTTCACCCTGATCGCCGGCGGCGAGGTCGAGCTTGAGGCCGACGTGATCGAGACCGCGCTGAGCCAGCTGAAGCCGGGCGATACGGCCGAGATCGCGGTCGCGGGTCTTGGCCGCGTCGAGGGCAAGCTGCGGCTGGTGCCGGCCGCCGTCGATCCGGTGACGCGGCTTGGCCTGGCGCGGATCGCACTGGAACCCGACCCGCGCCTACGTCCGGGACTTTTCGCCAGCGGCTGGATCATCACAGACAGGCGCGAGGCGGTGACCGTGCCCAGCTCGGCCATCCTGGCGGATGCCTCGGGCGAGCGGGTGCAGGTGGTCAAGGACGGCCGGATCGAGGCGCGCGAGGTCCGCACCGGCCTGCTCTGGCAAGGCCGGCGCGAGATCGTCGAGGGCATCGCGGCCGGCGAGACGGTGGTGGCCCGGGCCGGCGCCTTCTTCCGCAGCGGCGACCAGGTGCGGGCGGCGCCATGAACTTCTCGGCCTGGTCCATACGCCATCCGGTGCCGCCCATCGCGATCTTCCTCGTGCTGATGCTGATGGGGTTCTACAGCTTCAGCCGGCTGGCGGTCACGGCCATGCCGAATATCGACCTGCCGCTGGTCAGCGTCGTGGTCAGCCAGCCCGGCGCCGCCCCCAGCGAGCTGACGCGGCAGGTGATCCAGCCCATCGAGGATTCCATCGCCTCGATCACCGGCGTGCGGCACATCACCTCGTCCGCGACCGACAGTTCGGCCCGCATCTATGTCGAATTCGAGCTGGAAACCGATACCGACCGCGCCGTCAACGACGTCAAGGACGCGGTGGCCAATGTCCGCGCCGACCTGCCGGAATCCATCGTCGAGCCGCTGATCCACCGCATCGACGTCAGCGGCATGGCGATCCTGACCTATGCCGTCAGCAATCCCGGCATGAGCATCGAACAGCTGTCGGATTTCGTCGACGACGTGGTGTCGCGGGACCTGTCCACCGTGCCGGGCGTCGCCAGCATCACCCGCATCGGCGGCGCCGACCGCCAGATCAATGTCGAGCTGGACCCCGACCGCATCATGGCCTTCGGGCTGACGGCTGCCGAGATCTCGGATCAGCTGCGGGCCAAGAACATCGACATGGGCGGCGGCCGGGGCGATCTGGCCGGCACGGAATATTCCATCCGCGCGCTGGGATCGGCGGGCGACGTGGCCCGGCTGGCCGCGACGCCGATCCTGATCGGGGGCGGGCGGACGGTGCGGCTGGACCAGCTGGGCAGCGTCACCGACGGCGCCAGCGAGGAACGCAAGTTCGCGCTGCTCGACGGCCAGCCCGTGGTCGCCTTCGGCGTCTTCCGCGCCAGCGGCGAATCCGATCTGGAGGCCGGCGACGGCACCAAGGCCCGCATCGCCGAGATCGAGGCGCGCAATCCCGGCACCCGCATCACCCTGATCGACGATGCCACGACCTATACCTCGGGCAGCTACCATTCCACGATGGAGACGCTCTACGAGGGCGCGGCGCTGGCGGTGGTGGTGGTGTTCCTGTTCCTGAGGAACTGGCGCGCGACGCTGATCGCCGCCGTGGCGCTGCCCCTGTCGATCATCCCGACCTTCTTCGTCATGCATTGGCTGGGCTTCACGCTGAACGGCATCAGCCTGCTGGCGATCACCCTTGTCACCGGCATCCTGGTCGACGACGCCATCGTCGAGATCGAAAATATCGTGCGGCACATCAACATGGGCGTTCCCGCCTATGAGGCCAGCATGGAGGCCGCGAACGAGATCGGCCTGACCGTCATCGCCATCAGCTTCTCGATCGTCGCGGTCTTTGCCCCGGTCAGCTTCATGGGCGGGATTCCGGGCCAGTATTTCAAGCAATTCGGCTTGACCGTCGCGGTTTCGGTGCTGTTCTCGCTTCTGGTGGCGCGGCTGATCACGCCGATGCTGGCCGCCTATTTCCTGCGCGACAACACCCGCCTGGCCGAGGAGCGCGACGGGCCGGTGCTGCGGACGCTGATGGCGGTGCTGGCCTGGACGCTGCGCCATCGCGGCCTGACGCTGCTGATGGGGCTGGGGGTCTTTGCCGGCTCGATCTTTTCCGCCACGCTGCTGCCGACCGAATTCATCCCGGCCTCGGATGTCGGCCGCAGCCAGATCACCATCGAATTGCCGCCCGGCGCCACGGTGTCGGAAACCGAGGCGGCGGCGCGGATGATCTCGCAGCGCATCGGCGCGGTGCCCGAGGTGCGCTCGGTCTTCGTCAATGGCGGAGAGGACGACGTGGCCAAGGCCAAGCTGATGGTCAATTACGGCCCCAAGGAAGAGCGCGAGCGGTCGAGCTTCGTCATCGAGGACGAGTTGAAGCGCGACCTGTCGCAGGTTCCGGACCAGCGGATCAACTTCCAGAACGAAGAGGGCAATGCCGACCTGCAGGTCTCGGTCCTTGGGGACAGCGAGGAGGGCGCGGCCGAGGCGGCCGAGCGGCTGATGGCGGCGATGAAGACCCTGTCCACGCTGGAGGGGGTCACATCCTCGGCCAGCCTGCAGCGGCCCGAGATCCAGATCCATCCGCGCCCCGAGGTCGCGGCGCAGCTGGGCGTCACCGCCAGCGCGCTGGCGACGACGCTGCGGGTGGCGACGCTGGGCGACACGGAATCGAACCTTGCCAAGTTCAACACCGGCGACAAGCAGATCCCGATCATGGTGCGGCTGGACGAATCGGCCCGGCGCGACCTGATGACGGTGCGCAACCTGCGGGTGCCAAGCTCGGCCGGGCAGGTGCCGCTGGAGGTGGTGGCGGATGTGTCGATCTCGGCCGGGGCGACCGAGATCGGGCGCTACGACCGGCGCTATCGCACCACGGTGTCGGCGAACCTGGCGGGCGGGGCGCTGCTGGGGCCGGTGAACGCGCAGGTCACGGCCTTGCAGAGCCAGGTGGAGCTGCCGGCGGGAACCCAGATCCAGCCCTCGGGCGATGCCGAGATCATGGCCGAGGTGTTCCAGGCCTTCACCGTGGCGATGATCTCGGGCGTGCTGCTGACCTATGTGGTGCTGGTGCTCTTGTTCCACAATTTCGTCACCCCGGTCTCGATCCTGATGTCGCTGCCGCTGGCCATCGGCGGCGCGATCCTGGCGCTGTTCCTGACCGGCAATTCCATCAGCATGGCGGTGGTGATCGGCTTCCTGATGCTGATGGGGATCGTGACCAAGAACGCCATCATGCTGGTGGAATTCGCCGTCAGCTCCATGGACCAGGGCACGGAGAAGCGCGCGGCGATCCTGGATGCGGTGCACAAGCGGGCCCGGCCCATCGTCATGACCACCATCGCCATGACGGCGGGCATGGTGCCCTCGGCCCTCGGCACCGGCGAAGGGGCCGAGTTCAGCTCGCCCATGGCCATCGCGGTGATCGGGGGGCTGCTGCTTTCCACGCTGCTGTCGCTGCTGTTCGTGCCGTCGCTGTTCTCGGTCATTCATGGCGGGCAGGTGCGGGTGGCGCGCTGGCTGCGGCGGCGGATCGGGCTGAACGCGGCGGCGGAGGCGGCGGGCGAGTGAGGCCGCTGCCGGGGGCTTCGCGCCCCCGGACCCCCGCGGGATATTTGGACAAGAAAGAAGAAAGGGGGCCGCCGGCCCCCTTTGCGGTTCATGCTGCCCGGATCAGGCCAGCATGCCCATCGGGTTTTCCAGGTGCTTGACGATGGCTTCCAGCAGCTGGGCGCCGAGGGCGCCGTCGATCACCCGGTGGTCGACCGAGAGGGTCATCGACATGACGTTGCGGACCACCACCTCGCCATTCTCGACCACCGGGGTCTGGATGCCGGCACCGACGGCGAGGATCGCGCCATGCGGCGGGTTGATCACCGCGTCGAAATTCTCGATCCCGAACATGCCGAGGTTGGAGATGGCGAAGCTGCCGCCCTGGTATTCGTGGGGCGCGAGCTTCTTGGTCTTGGCGCGGGTGGCCAGGTCCTTCATCTCGGCCGAGAGGGCGGACAGCGTCTTTTGCTGCGCGTCCTTCAGCACCGGGGTGAAGAGCCCGCCTTCGATCGCCACCGCGACAGCCACGTCCGAATGCTTCAGCTTCAGGATCCGGTCGCCGGCCCAGACCGCGTTCGCATCCGGCACCTCTTGCAGGGCCAGCGCGCAGGCCTTGATGATGAAGTCGTTCACCGACAGCTTCACGCCCCGCGATTCCAGCTGCTTGTTCAGCATGGCGCGGAACTTCATCAGTTCGTCGAGCTTCGCGGACCGGCGCAGGTAGAAATGCGGGATGGTCTGCTTGGCTTCCGACAGGCGCGCGGCGATGGTGCGGCGCATGCCGTCCAGCGCCACCTCCTCGGTCTCGCGGTCGGCATAGATCTTGAGGATGGTTTCCGCGGAGGGGCCGGCGGGGGCTGCGGTCGCCGGGGCGGGAGCGGCGGCTTTCGGGGCATCGGTGGCGGCAGGCTTGGCCGCGCCGGGCTTGGCGCCCTCGACATCCGCCTTGACGATGCGGCCATGCGGGCCGGAGCCCTGGACCGAGGCGAGGTCGATGCCCTTTTCTGCCGCAATGCGCCGCGCCAGGGGCGAGGCGAAGATGCGCCCGCCCTCGGCCGATTTCGGCGCGGCCGGGGCTGGGGCTGCGGCTGCCGCCGGTGCCGGGGCGGCTTCGGCTTTCGTCGCCTCGGGCCTGGCTTCCGCCTTGGGCGCCGGCGCCGCGCCGAGGTCGTCGGCGGATTCGCCCTCCTCCAGCAGCACCGCGATGGGGGTGTTGACCTTGACCCCTGCCGTGCCCTCGGCGATCAGGATCTTGCCCAGCTTGCCTTCGTCGACGGCCTCGAATTCCATCGTGGCCTTGTCGGTCTCGATCTCGGCCAGGATGTCGCCGGATTTGACCTCGTCGCCCTCTTTGACCAGCCATTTGGCCAGCGTGCCCTCTTCCATGGTCGGAGAAAGCGCGGGCATCAGGATTTCTGTCGGCATCTCGCTCGCTCCTTAACGGTAGGTGACTTTCTTGACCGCGGCCACGACCTCGTCCGAGGTGATCAGCGCGTGCTTTTCAAGGTTCGCGGCATAGGGCATGGGCACGTCCTTGCCGGTGCAGTTGATCACCGGCGCGTCGAGATAGTCGAAGGCGTTCTCCATGATATGGGCCGAGAGGTGGTTGCCGATCGAGGCGACCGGGAAGCCTTCCTCCACCGTCACGCAGCGGTTGGTGCGCTTTACCGATTCGATCAGCGTGGCGTAATCGATGGGGCGCAGGGTGCGCAGGTCGATCACCTCGGCCTCAATGCCCTCGGCGGCCAGTTTCTCGGCGGCTTCGAGCGCATGGACCATGCCGATGCCGAAGCTGACCAGGGTCACGTCCTTGCCGGGGCGCACGATCTTGGCCTTGCCGAAGGGGATGGTGAAATCGTCAAGATCCGGCACCTCGAAGCTGCGGCCGTAGAGGATCTCGTTTTCCAGGAAGATCACCGGGTTCGGGTCGCGGATCGCCTGCTTCAGCAGGCCCTTCGCATCGGCCGCCGAATAGGGCATCACCACCTTGAGGCCGGGGATCTGCGCATACCAGGCCGCGTAATCCTGGCTGTGCTGGGCCGCCACGCGCGCGGCGGCGCCGTTCGGGCCGCGGAAGACGATGGGGCAGCCCATCTGGCCGCCGGACATGTAAAGCGTCTTGGCGGCCGAGTTGATGATATGGTCGATGGCCTGCATGGCGAAGTTGAAGGTCATGAACTCGACGATCGGGCGCAGCCCGGCCATGGCGGCGCCGGTGCCGATGCCGGCAAAGCCGATTTCCGAGATCGGCGTGTCCACCACGCGGCGCGGACCGAACTTGTCCAGAAGGCCCTGGCTGATCTTGTAGGCGCCCTGGTATTCGCCGACTTCCTCGCCCATCAGGAAGACGGTCTCGTCGCGGTTCATTTCCTCTTCCATGGCCTCGCGCAGGGCCTCGCGCACGGTCATGGTCTTCATCGGCGTGCCTTCCGGCCAGTCGGGTGACTGGTCCGCGACCGGAGCCGGGGCAGGGGCGGCCGCCTCGGCCGGGGCGGACGGAGCCTCGGCCCTGGCCTCGGCGGGTGCGGCCTCGGCGGGCGCCTCGGCCTTCGGCGCCGGGACGGCATCGGCGGATTCGCCTTCCTCGACCAGCACGGCGATGGGGGTGTTGACCTTGACCCCCTGGGTGCCCTCGGCGATCAGCAGCTTGCCGAGGATGCCCTCCTCGACGGCCTCGAACTCCATCGTGGCCTTGTCGGTCTCGATCTCGGCGAGGATGTCGCCGGATTTCACGCTATCGCCTTCCTTGACCAGCCATTTGGCCAGCGTGCCTTCTTCCATGGTCGGCGACAGGGCGGGCATCAGGATTTCGGTTGCCATGGTTCCCTCCCCTCAGGCGTTCTGTTCCGCGCCGCCCTGCGGCACTTCCTTGGCGTAGATATCGGTCCAGAGCTCTTCCAGCGGCGGCTCGGGGCTTTCCTTGGCGAATTCGGCGGAATCGTTCACGATATCCTTGATTTCCTTGTCGATGGCCTTGAGGTCCTCTTCGGAGGCGTGCTTGCCGGTCAGCAGCAACTCGCGCACATGCTCGATGGCGTCGCGCTCGTCGCGCATCTTCTGCACTTCCTCGCGGGTGCGGTATTTCGCCGGGTCGGACATGGAATGGCCGCGATAGCGATAGGTCATGACTTCGAGGATGTAGGGCCCCTTGCCGGCGCGGCAATGCGCCACGGCCTTCTCGCCCGCGGCCTTGACCGCCAGCACGTCCATGCCGTCCACCTGTTCGCCCTTGATGCCGAAGGATTCGCCGCGGCCGAAGAGCGTGGTCGACTTGGTCGAACGCTTCATCGAGGTGCCCATGGCATACTGGTTGTTCTCGATGACGAAGACCACCGGCAGTTCCCAGAGCTCGGCCATGTTGTAGGTCTCGTAGACCTGGCCCTGGTTCGAGGCGCCGTCGCCGAAATAGACGAAGGTGACATTGTCGTTGCCGAGATACTTGTCGGCGAAGGCCAGGCCGGCACCCAGAGGCACCTGCGCCGCGACGATGCCGTGGCCGCCGTAGAAATGCTTCTCGCGGCTGAACATGTGCATCGAGCCGCCCTTGCCCTTGGAATAGCCGCCGATGCGGCCGGTCAGCTCGGCCATCACGCCGCGGGCTTCCATGCCGCAGGCCAGCATGTGGCCGTGGTCGCGATAGGAGGTGATGCGCTTGTCGCCTTCCTTGGCGGCGGCCTCGAGGCCGACGACGACGGCCTCCTGCCCGATATAGAGATGGCAGAAGCCACCGATCAGGCCCATGCCGTAAAGCTGGCCGGCCTTTTCCTCGAATCGCCGGATCAACAGCATGTCGCGGTAGTATTTGAGCAGCTCGTCCTTGGACACGTTGGACGTGTTCTGCCTGGCTGCGGGCTTTCTGACCATGGGCCTCCTCCTCGGGGCGGGGATAGTTCAGCGTTAAACTAATTCTAGGCGAAGCTTTCGGGGGAAGTAAACCGGACTCGTGCATCCGTCCAGAGGGCAGATGCGGAAAGCCGCTTGCGCCGGGGAAATAGTCGAGCCGCGCAGGGGGCATCGCCGCGTCCTGGGGCGCGGGTGCGGGGGTATTTGGGCAACAGAGAAGGCGCGGCCGATGTTTGCGGGAGGCTCAGCGGATGATGATCTCGTCGGCGCGCACCAGGCCCAGCACGTCGCGGGCGCGTTCGTCCAGCAGGTCGAGGTCGAGATAGTCGTCCGACAGGCGCCGGGTCAGGTTGCGCATCCGGTCCACTTCGGCCTGCAGCTTGTCGCGCTGCTGGACCAGTTCCTGCGTTTCGGCCTGCAGCTGCACCCGCCGCAGGATGCCCGAGGGGCCCTGCACCGCCGCGTAGGCGAAATAGACGCCCAGAAGGATCATCACGACGAAGAAGATGATGGCGCTGATCGACAGGCGTTGGGTCATAGGCTGCTCGGCGGCTGCTCGCTGGTTTCGGGCGATCATGCCACAGGCGCGGGGCGGGGGGAATCCCCCGCGGGGCCGCGCAGGATGTCGTCGAGCACCAGGGCCATGACCCGGGCGGAATCCCGCATATCGTCCACCCCCACCCATTCGTCGGGCTGGTGCGCCAGGTCCAGCACGCCGGGGCCGTAGGCAATGCAGTTTTTCAGCTTGCCGATGCGGTCGATATGTTTCTGGTCGTAGGTGCCGGGGCTGACCACATAGCCGGCCTCGCGGCCCAGCACCCGTTCGATGGCGGCGGCGGTCGAGCGCACCACCGGCGCCTCGCGGTCGGTCATGCTGGGGATCACCTCGAACAGGTCGCGGATTTCATAGGAGAATCCGGGGCGTTGCGCCCTGACCTGTTCGAGCAGCGCGGTGACCTCGCGCTTTATTTCCGAGAGCTCCTCCTCGATCAGGAAGCGGCGGTCGATCACGATGCGGCAGCGGTCGGCGACGCAGGGCGCCGGCAGGCCGGTGAAGTCCGGGCCGTGATCCGGTTCGCCGCCATGGATCGAGTTGATGTTCAGCGTCGAGTTGCGCGCGCCCTCGGGGATCACCGGCATCTGGGTCCGCTTGGTCATCAGCGGCGGGAACAGCGTGCGCTCCATTTCTTCCAGCACCGCGCCCATGTGGCGGATGGCGCTGTCGCCCAGGAAGGGCATCGAGCCGTGGGCGATGCGGCCATGCGTCTCGATCTCGGCCCACCAGACGCCGCGATGGCCCAGGCAGATGCGGTCCTTGTGCAGCGGCTCGGGGATGATGACATGGCCGACATGGGCGAAGGCGCCCTGTTCGGCAAGATAGGCCACGCCGCCGAAACCGCCCGATTCCTCGTCCGCGGTGGCGCTGATCTCGATCTGGCCGGGGTGGTCGGGGTAAAGCGCGATGAAGGCCTCGGCTGCGATGATGCTGGCGGCCAGCCCGCCCTTCATGTCGCAGGCGCCGCGGCCATAGATGCGGCCGCCCTCCAGTTCCGCGGCGAAGGGATCGCGGCTCCAGCCATGGCCGACCTCGACCACGTCGTGATGGCTGTTGAAATGCACGCATTCGCCGGGCGGGCCGCCCCGATGGCGGGCGACCAGGTTCCAGCGCGGAAAGGCCTCGCTGTCGCCGGGCGCGCCATGGGCGCGGATCAGTTCGCAGGCCCAGCCCTGCGGCGCCAGCCGGGCCTGCAGGTATTCGCAGATCTCGCGATAGTTGCGGCCCGGCGGGTTCAACGTCGGGATGCGGATCAGATCCCGGGTCAGGCGGACCAGGTCGTCGCGGCGGTTCTCGATCTCACGGGCAAGCGCGTCCATGGCGCAAGGCTAGGCCGGGCGCGGCGGCGCCGCAATGGGGTCATTGACAGTCGCGGCGCGGGGGCCTTCCATGGGGCAGGCTTTTCGCAACCAGGGTCGGCCCGATGATCGCCTTTCTTCGCCTGATCGGCATGGTCCTGATCGTCGAGCTGATCTTCTATGCGCTGATCTGGATCTATATCCGCAGCCTGCGCCGGGAAGAGCTTGAAAAGGAATGGGATCGCCGCCATCCCGAGCGCGCGGGCCCGTCCCCGGAACGCGCCGAGTTCGTGC
The DNA here is from genome assembly GCF_000518925.1 of Paracoccus sp. J39. Classification (NCBI taxonomy): domain Bacteria; kingdom Pseudomonadati; phylum Pseudomonadota; class Alphaproteobacteria; order Rhodobacterales; family Paracoccaceae; genus Paracoccus; species Paracoccus sp. J39. The sequence goes on from NZ_JAEN01000002.1 coordinate 128,733, forward strand.
GGCGTTCGATGGTGGGCTTCAGCAAGACCCTGCGGGCGCGGCTCGTCGGGCTGGTGCTGGTCCTGCCGGTGGTCGCGATCGTCGTGATCATCGTGATCGTGAACTACAATTGAGGGGGCGCCGATGCGCTGGTTCCTGACCGTCCTTGGGGTGATCTTCGGGATCGCGGTCTTTCTGTTCCTGGATTACACGCTGCCCTCGAAGCAGACGGTCCGCATCACCAACACCTACAACCGGCTGACGGATATCGGCGCGAATGCCTTTTTCTATGCCTCGCCCGATACCGGCACGGTGCAGAACGCCCAGGGCCAGCGCGACGTGCGCTTCATCGACACGGTGCGGCCGAACGGCAAGCCCTATGTCTATCGCAACGAGGATACCGGCTGGATCTGGCCGCCCTATTTCAAATACGACAGCTCGAACCTGCATGCGCAGGCGACGGACCTGCGCTCGACCGCGGCCAATCCCGAATGGGTCAGCGTGACCTCTTACGGCTGGCGCATCGCCTGGCTTTCGGTCTATCCGAACGCCATCTCGATCAAGCCGGTGGCTGGGCCCGAGGTGAAGCCCTTCAACTGGGCGGCGCAGATCATCCTGCTGATCCTGGGGGCGCTCTTGTTCCTGCTCTGGCGCATGTGGAACCAGTTCCGCGAGCGGACCATCGACCCAGCCGTGCGCTCCGCCGATGCGGCCTGGGACCGGCTCGACGCCCGGGCGGACGCGGCCCGCGACCGGGCGCGCGGGCGCATGCGGCGCTGGTGGGACGGGCTGCGGGGGCGCTGAGCCATGGACCGCAAGAATCCCGGCACCGATTTCAGCCTCGACTGGTTCGAGACCATCCAGGTCAACACCCCGGCGGCCGAGCGCCGTGCCGCAAGCCTGACCGCCCGCCGCAGCCTGAAGAAGGAATGGCAGGCGGCCTGGCTGCTGAACGCGGTGCGCTGCATCGACCTGACCACGCTGTCGGGCGACGACACGCCCGACCGTGTGGCGCGGCTGTGCGCCAAGGCGCGCCAGCCGGTCGATGCCGGCCAGTTGGCGGCGCTGGGGGTCGAGCATCTGACCACCGGCGCGGTCTGCGTCTATCCGACCATGGTGGCGGTGGCGAAACGCGCCTTGCAGGGCACGGCGATCCCGGTGGCCTCGGTCGCGACCGGCTTTCCCGCCGGGCTGATGCCGCTCGATCTGCGGCTGGCCGAGATCCGCTATGCATTGGATCAGGGCGCGGATGAGATCGACATCGTGATTTCCCGCGCGCTGGTGCTGCGCGGGGAATGGGCGGCGCTTTACGACGAGATCTGCGAGATGCGCGAGGCTTGCGGCCATGCCCGGATGAAGGCGATCCTGGCGACGGGCGAGCTCAAGACCCTGGGCAATGTCGCCAAGGCCAGCCATGTCGCCATGCAGGCCGGCGCCGATTTCATCAAGACCTCGACCGGGAAGGAGCCGGTGAATGCCACGCTGCCGGTGTCGCTGGTCATGCTGCGCGCGATCCGCGACTATCGCGACCGGACCGGCTTTGCCGTGGGCTTCAAGCCGGCCGGCGGGTTGAAAACCGCCAGGGACGCGCTGAACTGGCAGGTGCTGATGGCCGAGGAACTGGGCCGCGACTGGCTGCGGGCGGATCTGTTCCGCATCGGCGCCAGCTCGCTTCTGGCCGATATCGAGCGGCAGATTTCCCATCACGTCACCGGGCGCTACGCTGCCGCCCATCGTCTGGCCGCGGGGTGAACATGCCGAAGGTAAGCGAGATCATGGAAAGCATGGAATACGGCCCCGCGCCCGAGGATGCCTCTGCCGTCCGCGACTGGCTGCGCGAACGCGGCCGCTTCGGCCATTTCATCGCCGGGCGCTTTACCAAGGCTGGCGAGACCTTCGCCAGCCGCGATCCCTCGACCGGCGAGGAGCTGGCGCAGGTGACGCAGGGCACCGCCCGCGACGTGATGAAGGCGGTGCGTGCCGCCCGCCGGGCGCAGCGCGGCTGGGGCGCCATGCCCGGCCATGTGCGGGCGCGCTTTCTCTATGCCATCGCCCGGACGATCCAGAAGCGCGAGCGGTTCTTGGCGGTGCTGGAGACGCTGGACAACGGCAAGCCGATCCGCGAAAGCCGCGACATCGACGTGCCGCTGGTGGTGCGGCATTTCTACCACCATGCCGGCTGGGCCGAACTGGCCGAGACCGAGTTTCCCGGCCACGGCCCCTTGGGCGTCTGCGGCCAGATCATCCCGTGGAATTTCCCGCTGCTGATGCTGGCCTGGAAGGTGGCGCCGGCGCTGGCCGCCGGCAATACCGTGGTGCTGAAGCCCGCCGAATTGACGCCGCTGACCGCGCTGGCCTTTGCCGAGATCTGCGCCCATGTCGGCCTGCCCGCCGGGGTGGTCAACATCGTCACCGGCGACGGCGAGACCGGCGCGGCGCTGGTCGCGGCCCCGGTGGACAAGATCGCCTTCACCGGCTCGACCGAGGTCGGGCGCGGTATTGCCCGCGCCGTCGCCGGCTCGGGCAAGCGGCTGACGCTGGAACTGGGCGGCAAGTCGCCCTTCGTGGTCATGGAGGATGCCGACCTGGACGCCGCCGTCGAGGGCGTGGTCGACGGGGTCTGGTTCAACCAGGGCGAGGTCTGCTGCGCCGGCTCGCGCATCCTGGTCGCCGAAGCGGTCGCCGCGCGGTTCGAGGCGCTGTTGCGGGCGCGGATGGGCAAGCTGCGGCTTGGCGCGCCGCTCGACAAGTCCACAGATATCGGCGCCATCGTCGACCCGGTGCAAAAGGACCGCATCCTGCGCATCCTCGACCGGGCGACCGCCGCCGGGGCGGAACTGGTCGGCGGCGCGGCGGCGCCGGGCTGCTTCATCGCGCCGGGCTATCTGCGAAACATCGCCCCCGCCAATCCCGGCATGGTCGAGGAGATCTTCGGCCCCATCGCCACGCTCTCGACCTTCCGCAGCCCGGACGAGGCGGCGGACCTGGCCAACAACACCCGCTACGGGCTGGCGGCCTCGGTCTGGTCGGAAAGCGCCACGGTGGCGACCGACATGGCGGCCCGGATCAAGGCCGGCGTGGTCTGGGTGAATTGCGCCAACCTCTTCGACGCGGCCGCGCCCTTTGGCGGCATGCGCGATTCGGGCTATGGCCGCGAGGGCGGGCGCGAGGGGATGCTTGACTATCTGGCCGCCCCCGTCGCCGCGCAGCGCGACCCGGTGCCGGCGGACATCCCCCCGGCCGAGGCGTCCGAGGAAAGCGCCGGGATCGACCGCACCGTCAAGCTTTATATCGGCGGCGCGCAGAAGCGGCCGGACGGCGGCGCGAGCTACCTCGCACAGGACGAGCTGGTGCCGCTGGGCAATCGCAAGGACATCCGCAACGCGGTCGAGGCAGCGGGGTCCGCGTTGGCGAAATGGCAGGGCCTGGGCGGTCACGGCCGGGCGCAGGTGCTGTATTTCCTGGCCGAGAACCTGGCGCAGCGCCGTGCCGAATTCGCCGGTTACGCCAGCCCGGCCGAGGTCGATGCCGCCATCCGCCGCTGCTTCTTCTATGCCGGTTTTGCCGACAAATACGACGGCGCCACGGTCTCGGCCAAGCCCGGCCACCTGTGCCATGTCCAGCCCGAGCCGCATGGCGTCATGGGGCTGGTCGCGCCGACGGCCGCGCCGCTCGCCGGTTTCATGGCGCTGGTGCTGCCGGCCATCGCCATGGGCAATGCCGTGGTGGCGATCCCCTCGCAGGATCGGCCGATGGCGGCGCTGACATTGGCGCAGGTCCTGGCCTGCTCGGACATGCCGGGCGGCGTGGTCAATATCGTCAGCGGCCCGCGCGATGCGCTGGCGGGGACGCTGGCCGCGCATGACGGCGTTTCGGCGATCTGGCACGCCGGGCAGGGCGAGGGGCTGGCCGAACTGCAGCGCGCCGCGGCCGAGACCCTGATCCCGGTCTGGACCCCAGCGTCCCGCGACTGGAACGGCCCGCAGGCGCAGGGCCGGGAATTCCTGCGTGCCGCCAGCCGCAGCAAGACCATCTGGCTGCCCTATGGCGCGCTTCCCGCCGGCACCGGCAGCGCGGCCTATTAGCGGCGCTGGCCCGGTCGCGGGCGGCGCATGGCGTTGTCATCGCTGCGCCCGGGGGGCACAATCGGACCGCCTCAGCATCGGAATCGCCGCATGTATGTCCCCCCGCATTTCCAAGAGATCAGCCCCGACGAGATCGCCGCGGTCATCCAGGCTGCGCCTCTGGCCTGTATCGTGGCGCAGACGGATGAGGGGCTGATCGCCAACCATATCCCGCTGCTCGCCGCGCCGGACGGCACGCTGATCGGCCATGTGGCCCTGGCCAACGACATGCACCGGCTGATCCCCGACGGGCAGGAGGTGCTGGCGATCTTTCGCGGCGAGGATGCCTATGTCTCGCCGAATTTCTATCCCAGCAAGCCCGAGCATCACCGGCACGTCCCGACCTGGAATTATCAGGTGGTGCATGTCTATGGCGGCATCACCTTCCAGCATGACGAGCATGCCAAGCGCGCCGCGGTCGGCCTGCTGACCCGCAACCACGAGCGCCGCCTGAACGGGCCCGAGGCTTGGCGCATGGCCGATGCGCCGGCCGATTACCTGCAGCAGATGCTGGGCGGTATCGTCGCCTTCCGCATTGCGGTGCGCAGGACGCTGGCGAAATCGAAGCTCAGCCAGAACCGCGAGGCGCGCGACTATCTGGGCGCGATCGCCGGGCTGCAGGCCAGCGGGCACGAGGCCTTGGCCGAACGAATGGCCCGGCGCCTGCCAGGCAAGGATTGACCCGCGCAGGCGACCCTGCCGGAAAGGCCGGATTTGCGGCGGGCGCGAAGGCCGGCAAGACGTCCTGCGGCGCTTGTCCGGCTTCGGCGCCGCGGCGGCGGCGGCGATCAAGCGCCCCCGTCCCGTCACCCCGGGCGGATCGCGCCTGAATACGCCCGCCCCGATCTTAAGCCGAGCGCAGCCAGCGCAACCCGGCCTCGGTCGAGGTGCGGGGGGTGTATTCCGCCCCGACCCAGCCCCGATAGCCCGCGCCGTCGACGGCGCGCAGCAATTCGGCGAAGTCGATATCGCCCTGGCGCGGCTCGTGCCGTCCGGGACAGCCGGCGATCTGGATATGCCGCACGCGGGCGGCATGGCGTTCCCAGACCGCCAGCGCGTCGCCATGGATCATCTGCGCCTGGTAGGCGTCGAATTGCAGCCCCAGATTGGCCGCGCCGACGGCATCGATGATCTCGGCCGCGAGGTCGAAACTGTCGAGGTAATAGCCCGGCATGTCAGTGCGGTTCATCGGCTCGATGGTCAGGCTGGCGCGCGGCGCCCGGCGGCAGGCCCATTTCAGGTTCTCGACGAAGCTGCGCCGCGCCTCGGGCCCTTCGGCCTTGCCGGCCATCACGTGCAGGTGCTGCACCCCCAGCGCCTTGGCAAAGCGCAGGGCGCGGTCGAAGTCGCTGCGAAACCGGGTCTCGTTGCCCGGCTCGGCGGCGAAGCCGCGCGGGCCGCCGGCCCAGTTCGGCGGCGGCGTGTTCATCAGCACGAACTCCACCCCCGCCACCTGCGCGGCCTGGGCCAGCTCCTTGACCGCGAGATCATAGGGAAACAGGATCTCGACCCCGTGAAAGCCCGCCCGCCTTGCGGCGGCGAAGCGTTGCAGCATGGGCAGTTCGGTGAACAGATAGGTCAGATTGGCGGCGAATCGCGCCATGATCAGGGCTCCAGAGGAAAGGCCGTCCCTCCCGATCGCACTTCCATACGCCCGTTTTCGCCGGGCATAGCCGCATCGGCCAGTCGGTAGAATGTCTTGCGGTCGATCAGCGCCCAAAGACCGCGGCGGATATGGACATAGGGACGGGGTTCCTCGGCCGTCCCGCGCAGCTCGATCGCATGCCCGGGGCCGGCCGTCACCCGGTCGCCCACATTGGTGGTAAAGACGATGGTCTCGCCGATTTCGGCGTCCACGGCGATGAAGGGCGCATCGACCACGCGGATGCCGACCTTTTCAACCGGGGTGACCAGAAAGTAATCGTTACCCTCGCGCTTCAGGATCGAGGCGAAGAGCCGCACCATTTCCGGCCGGCCAATGGGGGTGCCGTTGTAGAACCAGCTGCCGTCGGCGCGGATTTCCATGTCCAGATCGCCGCAGAAGGGCGGATTCCAAAGATGCACCGGCGGCGGCCCCTTTTTCGAGGCGCGGCTGGCCGCGGCGGCGATTCCGGCCGCATCGCTCACGGCATTGTCAGTCTTTTCCTCCATTCCCTGTGGACCCCGTCACCCCTGCCTTTATGTTGTCCTAGAACAGAAACGGGGCGTTGTCATGGCCGAGAATGAGAAACTGGTTTCCGAAGTCCTGACGCTGACCGACCGTCTGGCGCAGGCCCGCGCCAGTGTCGAGCACCGCTTCGTCGGCCAGCATGCCGTGGTCGAGCAGGTTCTGGCCGCGATCCTGTCGGGGGGGCATGCGCTGCTGGTCGGCCAGCCGGGCCTGGGCAAGACCATGCTGGTCGATACGCTGGCCACCGTGCTGGGCCTCGATACCGCGCGCATCCAGTTCACCCCCGACCTGATGCCGGCCGACATCCTGGGCTCCGAGGTGCTGGACATCCGGCCCGACGGCACCCGCGCCTTTCGCTTCATCGAGGGGCCGGTCTTTACCCAGCTTCTGATGGCCGACGAGATCAACCGCGCCAGCCCGCGCACGCAATCCGCGCTGCTGCAGGCCATGCAGGAGGGCGAGGTCACCATCGGCGGCGAGCATCGCCCGCTGGGCCGGCCCTTCCACGTCCTTGCCACCCAGAACCCGATCGAGCAGGAGGGCACCTATCCGCTGCCCGAGGCGCAGCTGGACCGTTTCCTTCTGCAGATCGACGTGGACTATCCCGACCGCGACACCGAGCGCGCCATCCTGCTGGCGACGACCGGGACCGAACAGGGCCAGGCGCATGCCGTTTTCGACGCGGCGGGGCTGGTCGCGGCGCAGGCGCTGATCCGGCGCATGCCGGTGGGCGAGACGGTGCTGAACGCGATCCTCGACCTGGTGCGGGCGGCACGGCCCGGCGCGCCCGAGGCGCCGGGCTGGATGGCCGACACCCTGGTCTGGGGGCCGGGGCCGCGCGCCGCGCAGGCGCTGACCCTGGTCACGCGCGCCCGCGCCGCGCTGAACGGCCGCTTTGCGCCGACGCTGGACGACGTCGAAGCCATGGCCGCCCCGGTGCTGCGTCACCGCATGGCGCTGAGCTTCGCCGCCCGCGCCCGCGGCGAGACCATCGAGGGGGTTATCGCGCGCCTGCTCGACGACCGGATGCGGGCGGCGGCGTGAGACCCGCGGCCGATCAGCTTCGCGCCCGGGCCGAGGCTGCCTCGGCCGCCTTGCCGGCGCTGATGCTGTCGGCCGAGCGGCTGGCGGCGGCGCTGGTGCCGGGGGCGCATGGCCAGCGCCGTGCCGGCATGGGCGAGGATTTCTGGCAATACCGCCCCGCCACGGCGGGCGACACGGCACGCAGCATCGACTGGCGCCGCTCGGCGCGGTCGGATGCGCAATTCGTCCGCGACCGCGAGGCGCAGGTGGCGCAATCGGCGGCGATCTGGGTCTCGGCCGCGGCGGGCATGGATTACGCCGGCGGCGCGGACCGGCCAGCCAAGCGCGACCGCGCCGAGCTGCTGGCGCTGGCGCTGGCCATGGCGCTGCTGGCCGGGGGCGAGCGCGTGGCGCTGGCAGGCCAGCCGCCGCGCCCCGGCCGCCTGCAGGCCGAGCGCCTGGCCGAGGCGCTGGTCGCCCGCCCGGCGCTGGACCGCGACGAGGACGCCCCCCCGGCCGAGGCCCTGCGTCCCGGCCAGCGGATCGTTCTGTTCGACGATTTCCTGGGCGATCCGCAGCCGGTTCTGGACTACCTTGCCCGCGCCGCCGGCCTGGGGGTGCAGGGTGTGCTGATGCAGGTGCTGGATCCCGACGAGGACGGCTTTCCCTGGCGGGGGGCGGTGCTGTTCCGTTCGGCCTCGGGCGCGCTGCGCCACGACACGCGCGACGCGGGCGGGCTGCGCACGGCCTATCTGGCGCGGCTGGCCGAGCGGCGCGAGGTGCTGTCGCGCGCCGCCGCCACGGCGGGCTGGCATTTCGGCATGCACGATACCGGGGCACCGCCCTCGCAGGCGCTGCTCTGGCTCTGGTCGGTGCTGGAGGGCTGATGCTGCTGATCGGTCCCATCGGCTTCCTGACGCCCTGGATTCTCGCGGCGCTGGCGGCGCTGCCGGTGCTGTGGCTGATCCTGCGCGCCATGCCGCCCTCGCCGAAGCTGGTGCGGTTTCCCGGCACGCGGCTGCTTCTGGGGCTCAAGGATCCGCATCCGGTGGCGCGGCACACGCCCTGGTGGCTGCTTCTGCTGCGGGTTCTGGCGATCGCGGCGCTGATCCTGGGCTTTGCCGGCCCGGTGTGGAAGCCCTCGCCGGACCAGGGCGGGCAGGGCCCCCTGCTGATCGTGATGGATGCCGGCTGGGCCGCCGCGCCCGATTGGCCGCAGCGCCAGGCCCGCGCCCTGCGCGCGCTGGACCAGGCGGGGGCGGAGGGCCGGCCGGCGGCGCTGCTGGTGGGCGACGGCCGGGCCGAGGGCGCGCTGCCCTTCCTGCCCGCGACCGAGCTTGCCGCGCAACTGCGCGCCTTGCGCCCCGCGGCGTGGGAGACGCGCTACCCCTCGGATCCCGAGGCGGTGCTGGCCGGCGCGCCCGGCACCCTGTCGGTGCTGTGGCTCAGCGACGGGCTGGACCATCCCGGCCGGGTGGAATGGCTGTCGGCGCTGTCCGGGCGCGGCAGCGTCACTGTGGTGCCGCCGCAGGGACCCCGCCAGTCGCTGGAGCTGGTGCCGGGCGACCAGCCGGCGCTGCGGCTGCGTTCGACCGGGGCCGCCACGTCCGAGGTGCTGGCCATCGGCCTCGATCCGCAGGGCACCCCGCGCGAGCTGGCGCGGCTGCAGCCCGGCGAGGAAGCGGAGGATCAGGGCGTGACCAGCCGGCTGGTGCCCATCGCTCTGCCTTCGGAGCTGCGCAATCGCATCACCCGCTTCGAGGTCGAGGGTCATGCCTCGGCCGGGGCGGTGGTGCTGGCCGATGACTCCTTGCGCCGGCGCAAGGTGGCGCTGGTCGGCGACGACCGCGCCAGCGAAGGCCAGCGGCTGCTTTCGCCCCTGCATTACCTGCGCCGGGCGCTGGGCCCGACCACCGACCTGATCGAGGGCGGGCTGGGCGACGTATTGCAAGCCTCGCCCGACGTGATCGTGCTGGCCGACCAGTTCGGGCTGGCCGAGACCCAGGGCTTGCGCGACTGGGTCGAGCAGGGCGGGCTGCTGATCCGCTTTTCCGGCCCGCGCATGGCGGCTTCCGAGCGGCTGAGCGAGGAACCGCTCTTGCCCGTGCGCCTGCGCGCCGGCGGGCGCGATATCGGCGGCGCGCTGAGCTGGGGCGATCCGCGCACCGTCGCGCCCTTTGCCGCCGACGGACCCTTTGCCGGGCTTTCGGTGCGGGGCGACGCGACGGTGCGCGCCCAATTGCTGGCCGAGCCTTCGCCCGATCTTGCGGACCGCACCATCGCCCAGCTTTCGGACGGCACGCCGCTGGTCACCCGCGCGCCGCTGGGACAGGGGCAGCTGGTCCTGTTTCACACCACGGCGAACGCGGAATGGTCGAACCTGGCGATTTCGGGCCTGTTCGTCGAGATGCTGGACCGGCTGGTGCGCAGCGCGCGGGCCAGCGCCGCCGCGCCCGGGGCCGACCGTGCCGAACAGCCCTTCTGGCTGCCCGAACTGGTGCTGGACGGCTTCGGCCACCCGACCGAGCCGCAGGATCCGGCGCCGGTCGCTGCCGCCGATTTCGCGCGCGGCCCGGCGCCCGGCGCGCCCGCCGGGCTTTACCGCGGCGGCGAGCGCATGGCGGCGCTGAACGCCGGCGGGCCGATCGCGCCTGCCGACTGGCCCGGCGCCCGTATCGAGCGCGCGGCGCAGGCGCCGGGGCTGGACCTGCGCGGCTGGCTGATCGCGCTGGCCGCAGCACTTCTGGCGCTGGACGCGCTGGGCAGCGCCTGGCTGGCGCGCGGCAGGCGGGGGGCGCTGGCATGAGATGGCCTGCAATCCTTGCCGCGCTGCTCTGGGCCACCGCCCTCTGGGCGCAGGACGACCCCGATCCCCGGCTGGTGCGTGCCGCCGACGAGGTCGCGCTGGCCTATATCGTCACCGGCGATGCCGAGGTCGATGCCGCCACGGAGGCGGGCCTGCGCGGCCTGTCGCAGGTGCTGACCGCCCGCACCACCGTCGAGCCGGGCGAGCCCATCGGCATCGACCCCGAGCAGGACGATCTGTCGCTGCTGACCTTTCTCTATTGGCCGGTGACCGAGGCGCAGGCGCCGCCCTCGCCGCAGGCCTATGTGCGGCTGAACCATTTCCTGCGCTCGGGCGGGATGATCCTGTTCGACACCCGGGACGGCGATATTGCCGGGCTGGGCGGACCGGATGGCGGCGCGGCGCTGCAGGCGCTGGCCGCGCCGCTGGACATCCCGCCGCTGGCGCCCATCCCCTCCGATCACGTCCTGACCCGCAGCTATTACCTGCTCGGGGATTTTCCCGGCCGCTATCAGGGCCGCGAGGTCTGGGCCGAAGCGCCCCCCGCCGGTGCCGAGGCGGCCGAGGGCGTGCCTTTCCGCAACCTCAACGACGGCGTCTCTCCGGTCGTCATCGGCGGCAATGCCTGGGCCGAGGCCTGGGCGGTGAATGAGAACGGCCTGCCCATGTTCAGCATCGGCTCGGGCTTCGAGGGCGAACGCCAGCGCGAGATGGCCTATCGCTTCGGCGTCAACCTGATCATGTATGTGCTGACCGGGAACTACAAATCCGACCAGGTGCATGTGCCCGCCCTGCTGGAGCGGCTGCGGCAGGAGGAGGTCGTGCAATGAGCGGCCTGACCTTCGATCCGCTGCTGCCCTGGCCCTTGGTCGCGGCGCTGGCCGTGCTGGCGCTGCTGGTGGCCTTGTGGTCGCTGTGGCGGGGCTTGCGCGGCTGGGCCTGGCGCGGGATCGCCGGGCTGGCGGCCGCGGCCGCCCTGGCCGGGCCGGCGCTGGAATCGGGCATCCGCAGCAAGCTGTCGGACATCGTCATCCTGCTGGACGACCGCAGCGCCAGCCAGGCGCTGCCGGGCCGCGGCGAACAGACTGACGCGGCGGTCGAGGAACTGACCCGCCAGCTTTCGGCGCTGCCCGATACCGAGATCCGCCGCGTGACCGTGGCCGACGACCCGGACGGCACCCAGATCGGCACCGCGCTGACCCGGGCTCTGGCCGCCGAGCCGCAGACCCGAGTCGCCGGCGTGATCGCCGTCACCGACGGGCTGGCCCATGACGCGCCGATGGTCCCGGCCTCGGCCCCGGCGCCGGTGCATGTGCTGCTGACCGGGCAAGCGGGCGACTGGGATCGCCGGCTGGTGATCGAGGAGGCCCCGGCCTACGGGCTGATCGGCAAGCCCGTCACCATCCGCCTGCGCGTCGAGGACCAGGGCGCGGTTCCGCCCGAGGTGGCGCAGACCCCGGCCCGGCTTCGCATCCTGCTGGACGGAGAGGAGATGCGCGCGCTCGACCTGCCGCCCGGCGTGGCGCTGGACCTGCCGGTGGTGCCGAAGCATGCCGGGCAGAACGTGGTCTCGATCGCATTCGACGCGCCCGAGTCCGAGGTGCCGGAACTGACCGACCGCAACAACTCGGCCGCCGTGCAGATCCAGGGCGTGCGCGACCGGCTGCGGGTGCTGCTGGTCTCGGGCGCGCCGCACGCAGGGGAAAGAACCTGGCGCAACCTGTTGAAATCGGATGCGAATGTGGACCTGATCCATTTCACCATCCTGCGGCCGCCGGACAAGATGGACGGGGTCCCGGTCGACGAGATGTCGCTGATCGCCTTTCCGACCCAGGAGCTGTTCATGGAGCGGATCCGGGATTTCGACCTGATCATCTTCGACCGCTACCGGGTGCGCGGCATCCTGCTGCCGCAATATTACGACAATATCCGCCGCTATGTCGAAGAGGGCGGCGCCATCCTGGTCTCGGCGGGCCCCGAGATGTCCTCGGTGGAGAGCCTGAACCTGTCGCCCCTGGGCGCGATCCTGCCCGCGCGCCCCACCGGCCGGGTCTATGACGAGCCCTATCTGCCGCGCCTGACCGAGGAGGGCCAGCGCCACCCGGTCACGGCCGGCCTGCCCGGCGCCCCGGCCGAGGGTTCGGAAAGCCATTGGGGCCGCTGGCTGCGCATGTCGCAGGTGATCCCTGATCCGCGCGCCCAGGTGGTGCTGAGCGGCGCGCGGGACGAGCCGCTGCTGCTGCTTAGCCGCGTGGGCGAGGGGCGGGTGGCGATGCTGACCTCGGATCAGGTCTGGCTCTGGGGCCGCGGCTTCGAGGGCGGCGGGCCGCAGCTGGAGCTGCTGCGCCGCATCGCCCATTGGTCGATGCAGGAGCCGGAGCTGGAGGAAGAGGCCTTGCTGGCCGATGTCGGCGGCGACCTGACGGTGACCATCACCCGCCGCACCATGAACGTGACCGCCGGCCCGGTCCGCATCACCCGCCCCGACGGCGAGACCGAGGAGGTCGCGCTGGCCGAGGCTGGGCCGGGCCGCTTCACCGCGCGCTGGACGGCGCCGGGACCGGGGCTTTACCGGCTGGCGGATGGCGATATCACCCGCGTCCTGGCGCTTGGCCCCGCCGCGCCGCGCGAATTCGAGGAAACCGTGGCCTCGGGCGCGGTTCTCGGACCGCTGGCCGAGGCGACGCAGGGGGCTGTGCTGCGGCTTTCGGACGGCATGCCCGGCCTGCGCACGGTGCGCGAGGGCCGGCCGGCGCATGGGCAGGGCGTCGGCGGTCCGTGGATCGCCATCACCCCGCGCGAGGCGGCCTCGGTCAGCGGCATGACGCATCGCCCACTGTTGCCCGGCTGGGCTTGGCTCGCGCTGATCGCCGGGCTGGCGCTGGCGGGCTGGCTGTCGGAAGGCCGCGGGCGCCGGACGGCCGCAGGGGGCTGACGCCGCGAAACTTGCCAAGATCGCGCGCCGTTGCTAGGCAAATGAAAACATTCCAAGAGGATCGCATGGCCGCCGCCCCGAACGATGACCAGACCGCCTATATCCCGCCGACCGAAGTCGATCTGGCGATGATCAAGCGCATCCTGCCGCATCGCTATCCCTTCCTGCTGGTGGACCGGGTCCGCGACATCGTGCCGGGCGAAAGCTGCGTCGGGGTCAAGAACGTGACCTCGAACGAGCCGCATTTCGAAGGGCATTTCCCGCAGGAGCCGGTGATGCCCGGCGTGCTGATCATCGAGGCCATGGCCCAGGCCGCGGCGGTGCTGGTGGGGGTGACGCTGGACCTCGCCGGCAAGGGGATGGGCACCTATTTCATGTCCATCGACAAATGCCGCTTCCGCCAGAAGGTGGTGCCGGGCGACGTGCTGGAACTGCACATGAAGACCCTGCGCGGCGGCGGCAAGATCTGGAAATTCGAGGGCCGCGCCATGGTCAACGGCCAACTCGCCGCCGAGGCCGAGGTCATGGCCATGCTGAACCGTGGCGACAATGGCTGAAACCCGCGTCCATCCCTCGGCCGTCGTGGACCCCGCCGCGAAGATCGGCGAGGGATGCGAGATCGGCCCGTTCTGCGTCCTCGGCCCCGAGGTCGTCCTCGGCCGGGGCGTGGTGCTGAAATCCCATGTCGTGGTGGCGGGCGAGACCGCGATCGGCGACGAAACCGTGGTCTTCCCCTTCGCCTCGCTGGGCGAGGTGCCGCAGGACCTGAAGTTCCGCGGCGAGCGCACCCGGCTGGAGATCGGCGCCCGCAACCGCATCCGCGAATATGTCACCATGAACCCCGGCACCGAGGGCGGCGGCAGCGTCACCCGCATCGGCGACGACGGCCTTTTCATGGCGGGCAGCCATGTCGCGCATGACTGCCGGATCGGCGACCGGGTGATCCTGGTCAACAACGCCTCGGTGGCCGGCCATTGCGTGCTCGAGGACGACGTGATCGTCGGCGGCCTGTCCGGCGTGCACCAATGGGTGCGCATCGGCCGCGGCGCGATGATCGGCGCGGTGACCATGGTGACGGCCGACGTGATCCCCTTCGGCCTGGTGCAGGGGCCGCGCGGCCACCTGGACGGGCTGAACCTGGTGGGACTGAAGCGCCGCGGCGCCTCGCGCGAGGAGATCCACGCACTGCGCGACATGCTGGCGCAGCTGGGCCGGGGCAGTTTCCGCGACACCGCCCGGCATCTGGCCGAGGCCGAGAACGGGCCGATGGTGCGCGAGGTGCTGGACTTCATCCTCGGCCCCTCGGACCGCAGCTTCCTGGCGCCCCATCCATGAGCCGCATCGCCCTGATCGCCGGCGAGGGCCGCCTTGCCCCCGCCATCGCTGCCGCGCTGGACCAGCCGCTGGTCTATGCGCTGGACAACCTGAAACCGCAGCTCGAGGCGAAGCCCTTCCGCCTGGAACGGCTGGTGCCCTTCCTGGACGAGCTGGCCGACCAGGGCGTGACGCAGGCGGTCTTCGCCGGCGCCATCCGCCGCCCGAAGATCGAGCCCGAGCTTTTCGACCCCCGCACCCTGACCATCGTGCCGCGCATCCTGATGGGGATGCAGTCCGGCGACGACGCGGCGCTGCGTGCGGTCCTGGACGTCTTCGAGGAGGCCGGCATATCCATTTGTTCTGTAGACCAGATCCTTCCCGATCTGGTGCCGGGGGAAGGTGTTCTGGCGGGCGAGCCGAGCCCGCGCGACCAGAAGGATGCCGCCCGCGCCGCCGAGATCGTCGCCGGCCTCGGCGCGCTCGACATCGGCCAGGGCGCCGTGGTGGCGCAGGGGCTCTGCCTTGCCGTCGAGGCGCTGCCGGGCACCCAGGCGATGCTGGAATTCGCCCGCCTGCATGCCGGGCTGAAACCCGACCCGAAAGGGCCGGGCGGCGTGCTCTACAAGGCGCCCAAGCCCGGCCAGGACCGGCGCATCGACCTGCCGACCATCGGCCCCGATACCGTCACCCAGGCCGCCGGGGCCGGGCTGGCCGGGATCGCCTGGGAGGCGGGCAGCGTTATCCTGCTGGAACGAGCCGAGGCAATGCGTCGCGCCGAAGCCGCGGGGCTGTTTCTCTGGGCGCGCGGGTGACATGAGTATTTGGGAAACGGTGAAAGTGGCTTGCTTCACCGTTTCCAAATACTCAAGTGACAGTGACGCGAAAGCGGCAGGAGGGTATGTGGGGCACGAAGAAGTCCGGATCGCTTCTCTGTTTTTCAAATACCCATGTCGGGGCATGGCAAGCGGAGCGGCGCGATGAAATTCTTCCTGATCGCCGGCGAGCCCTCGGGCGACAACCTGGGCGGTGCCCTGATGGCGGGGCTGAAAAGTCTCGATCCAGCGGCCGAGTTCCTGGGTGTGGGCGGCCCCGCCATGGCGGCGCAGGGCCTCGAGAGCCGTTTCCCGATGGAAGAGCTGAGCCTCATGGGCATCTGGGAGGTGCTGCCGAAATACCGCGCGCTGAAGGCCCGCATCGCCGAGACCGCCCGTGCCGTCGCCGAGGCCCGGCCCGACGCGCTGGTCACCATCGACAGCCCGGATTTCTGCCTGCGCGTGGCGCGTCAGGCGCGGGCGCTGGCCCCGGATCTGCGCACCATCCATTACGTCGCGCCCTCGGTCTGGGCCTGGCGGCCGGGGCGGGCCGGGAAGATGGCCGAGGTCATCGACCATGTGCTGGCGATCCTGCCCTTCGAGCCGCCGCTGATGCAGGCCGCCGGCATGAGTTGCGATTTCGTCGGCCATCCCATCGTCGCCGAGCCGGTGGCGGGCGAGGCCGAGGCGGCGGCGTTTCGTGCCGCGAACGGCATCGCGCCGGATGCGCCGCTGGTCTTGTGCCTGCCGGGCTCGCGCCGGACCGAAGTGGGGCGGCTGGGCCCGCGCTTCGACGAGGCGCTGATCCGGCTGCGTGACCGGGTGCCCGAGATTCGCGTGGTGATCCCGACCGTGCGCGGCGTCTCGGTGCTGGTGCGCGAGATGGCGCGGCGCTGGCCGACCGCGCCGGTGGTGGTCGAGCGGCCCGAGGAGAGGCGCGCGGCCTTTGCCGCGGCCGATCTGGCGCTGGCGGCATCGGGCACGGTCAGCCTGGATCTGGCCGCCAACGACGTGCCCATGGTGATCGGCTATGACGTGGCGCCGCTCAGCCGGCTGATCATCGGGCTGTTGCTGAGGACCGACACGGTGACGCTGGTCAACCTGGTCAGCGAGACCCGCGCGGTGCCGGAATATCTTGGCCGCAACTGCCAGCCGGGGCCGATGTCGCAGGCGCTTTATCGGCTGGTCGAGGATCCCGAGGAGCGGGCCGTGCAACTGGCCGCCATGGCGCTGACCATGCAGCGGCTGGGGCGCGGCGGCGAGCCTCCCGGCCTGCGCGCCGCGCGTTCGGTCATGGCGGCGATCAGTTCTGCGCCGCGACCACGATGATCTCGACCTTGTAGTCGGGCGTCGCCAGCGCCGATTCGCCGGTGGCGCGGGCGGGGGCGTGGCCGGGCGCGACCCAGGCGTCCCAGACGGCGTTCATCTCGGCGAAATCGGCCATGTCGGCCAGCCAGATCTGGGCCGAGAGGATGCGGGTCTTGTCCGAGCCGCATTCCGCCAGCAGCCGGTCGACTTGGGCCAGAACCGCGCGGGTCTGCCCGGTCACCGATTCGCCGGGCTTGCCGACCTGGCCCGCCAGGTAGACGGTGCCGTTATGGATGACCGCCTGGCTCATGCGGGGGCCGGTCTCGATGCGCTTGATTTCGGACATGGAAAATCCTTTCGGGTTGGGCTGGCGTCAGAAGAGCCGCCAGAGGAACAGCGCCGTCATGCCAAAGCCGATGGCCGCGATCAATGCCCGCAACGCGTGGACAGGGATGCGCCGCGCCACCGGGGCGCCCAGATAGCCGCCGAGGATGGTTCCGAGGCTCATCACCGCCGCCGGCCACCAGGCGACCTGCCCGCCCGCGGCGAAGATCGCGAAGGAGATCACCGACAGCGCGAAGGACAGCCAGTTCTTCAGCCCGTTCATCTGGTTCAGCTGGGTCATGCCCCAAAGCGCGAAGAGCGCCAGCAGGACGATGCCTAGCCCGCCGTTGAAATAGCCGCCGTAGATCGCGACCGGCACCATGGTCCCGGCGCCGAAGGGCGCGACCGCGTTGCGGTGCTGCGCCGCCCATTCCCGCACCTGCGCGCCCCAGATGAAGACCGAGGTCGCCGCCAGCAGCAGGAAGGGCACCAGCAACGCAAAGGCCTGGTTCGACGAGACCAGCAGCAGGCAGGAGCCGACGATGCCGCCGACCAGCGTCCAGAAGGTCAGCCGCAGCACCAGAGCGCGATCGATCTGCGCGATCTCGTTGCGGAAACCCAGGGCGGCGGACAGGTAGCCCGGCAGGGCCGCGACCGTGCTGGTGGCATTGGCCGAGACCACCGGCACGCCGCTGGCGACCAGGGCAGGAAAGGTGATGAAGGTGCCGCCGCCGGCGACGGCGTTCAGCATTCCGCCCAGAAAGCCGGCGGCAAGCATCAGCAAAATCTCGGTCATTCGGGGCGGCTCCAGATCGTGTCGGGCGCCCATGCTTAGCCTTGCGGTTCCGGGGCGTCCAGCCATGCGGCGCCGACAAGGAAAACGCCCGGAGACAGGCTCCGGGCGCATCATGCACAGTCGAGCCTGGCCCCGGTCAGAAGATGCCGGTCAGGTACAGCAGGATGATCACGAAGATCGGAACGCCAAGAAGCCAGGCGATGATGCCCTTCATTTTTGTTCTCTCCCTTTCTGGTCGAAGGCGGAACGCGGCGTGGGGGCGATGGTTCCCCGGCCGGGCTGCCCGTGCGGACCGGGCTGCACCCGAGGAGCTTCGATGCAGAGCGACGAAGCTCAACGGCGAAATCTTCCGCAGGCTCGCTGGCTGGGCGGCGCCACTGCCGCCACCGGCCCGCCTGATTGCCCGGCTGCGAGAGCCGCCGGAACCGGAGCCAATGGTCGGGGCCCGCACCACCCGTGGTTCGGAACTAGCATCCGCTCAGGCCAGGGAAACCGAAAACGGAAATCGGTTCACCGGTGCGGTCAGGCATCACAGCAGGAAGTCGTCGGCGGATATCGACGACAGGCCGTTGACCTGCACCGAGAAGTCGGCCCTTCCGTCGCCATTGACATCGCCGTAAATGACGAGATTGGCCCCTTGCGCCTCATATCGGAGTTGGCCGGCGGTGTTGCTGAACCCCCGGTCACCGATGAACGTGAAGGCGTGATCGCCGGCTGCGGCGCTGTTTGCATCGATCAGCCGCAGGTCGATCACATCCCCCTCGGCGCGATTGAAATCCATGATCAGGTCGCGCTCGGCGCCTGCTGCAGAGTCGAGCACATCCCTGAAGATGAAACTGTCCGCGCCGGCACCGCCATACAGCCAGTCCTTTCCCAGGCCGCCGGTCAGGTTGTCATCGCCGTCGCCACCGCGCAGCGTGTCGTTCCCCTGGTTGCCGAACAGGATGTCGCTGTCGGCGCCGCCGTAAAGCACGTCATTGCCCATGCCACCATGCAGCGAATCCCTTCCAGGACCGCCCTGGAGAAGATCATTGCCTTCCAGGCCGAGCAGAAGATCCGCGCCGGCGCCGCCGTAGATCGTGTCGTCCCCTATGCCGCCGCGGGCGAAGTCGTTGCCATCCCCCGCGTGGATGAGGTCGTTGCCGGCGCCGCCAAAAATCGAATCGTTGCCGAGATTGCCGTAGATGGTGTCGGCGCCATCGCCGCCGTGCAGTTCGTCCAGACCGTTGCCGCCTTCGACGTAATCATTTCCGGCGCCGGCAAAAATGGTATCGTCTCCGGCGCCTCCGGAAAGGAAGTCCTTGCCGCTGTTGCCATGGATCAGATCATTGCCCGCCTCGCCTCTGACCGTATCGTCGCCAGGGCCGCCGTGCAGCCGGTCATTGCCATTGCCGCCGAAGATGATGTCATTCTCGGATCCCCCGAAGATGAGATCGTGCCCGTCTCCTCCGTGCAGGGTATCCGCATCGGACCCGCCCGAGATTGTGTCATGCCCAGGGCCGCCGAATATCAGGTCAAAGCCCTTGTCGCCCTCGATCAGGTCGTTGCCGTCGCCGCCATAGACGGTGTCGTTGCCCATATGGGCCCGGATATAGTCGTTTCCGGCGCCGCCATTGATCAGGTCGTGCCCGCGTTGAGCGACGATCAGTTCATTGGCAATTCCGCCCTGAAGATTCAAATTCTCGGACAAGCTTGCAGATATGGAAACGATGCGCGCCGGATTGAATTGCGAGGTCATATGCGTTGGAAGGAAGTTCACCGGGTTCTCATAGCGAACAACCGGAAGCACATCGGGAAGGACATGGTCCCAGGTCAGGAAATGCTCCTCATCCTGCCACATCCCGTTGGCATTCTTGACCTGCCGCGCGCCCTCGAGGGCGTATAAGGCACGTCCGCCCTGCTGATTGAAAATTTGCAGCCATTGTTGTCCAAGATAGCTGACAATGGACACGTCGAAACCGGTAATGGCGCCAGGATTATGCAGATCGAGCCGCTGGTTGGCGATCCAGATCTCATCCGAGCTCCCGTCAAAATCGTCCAGCCTGCCGACCACCGTTCCCTTCATATTGGCAAGGTTGTCGAAGAAAAACCGATCACGCCCCGCTTCGGCGAAAATATGATGCCCGTGCTGAATGAAGCGCGATCCGATCACGCCCATATCGAGCCGGAAGGTATCGTTTCCGCCCTCCGCATGGATATGAATCTGATTTTTGGTCTGGCCATCCGTCCTGACAAAAAACGTGTCATCCCCGTCGGTTCCGTGGCCGTGCTTAGCGCCGCCGTTGCGTGAATCGATGGTGTATTCCGAGCCGGCTGTGCCGCCCCCTCCATGACCGGGGTGATGGCCATCGTGGAATTGCGCAGTCATGGGAAGCCCTTTTTCGGTGGTGGATGTTGTCCGTGCACCATGGCCAGCCGTGGGTTAACAGAGTGTTAACGGCAATCCGTTAACAGTTTATAAATTGAAGAGAAATTTAACGGTTGATCTGTGCGGCAAGGAGTAACGATAAGGCGCTCCTTGCAGAGCGCCTTTCTCGTCCATCGACAGGTTCAGTAATTTGATAGGATTATAAGAGCGGGCGTTGCCTTGCGGTTTGCGATCAAGCCCTTTCCGTATAATATATTATAATTTCCGGTGGAAAAGTCGTTAAATTTTCATCAATTCTTGTGCTTTTAGCGTTCGCCGAAGAACCTCTTGCCGGCGCCTGAGCGCGTCAAAGCCAGCAGATAAACCAGTCGTTGTTCGGCAGAGGCGGGAGGCATGCGGTCTTATGCCATCGACGCTTGGAAGAGGCTTGTGTGATCCGGGCTGTCAAAGACGGGATCTCGTCCTCCGACAGCGGCAAGCAGACCTGCGAAGGCACCGAAGCGGGCAGAGGACGGATGCGCGCGCGCCGGGAGGCCGCCTTGGCCGCCGCGATGGCAAAGCTGATCGCGGGCTCACGGCACCCATGAGGGCGATGCATGGCGGCTGATTTACGAGGAACGTCGCGAATCCGCGTATGTGCGGATAGCACAGGAGAACGATGGGTCCTCTCACAAATTCCGCAGTGAGCTTTTGGAATCCGTGTGGTTCCGCGCCCATCTATTTGTAATATGTGGATAAATGGTGCTGCGAGAGAGGATTGAACTCTCGACCTCTCCCTTACCAAGGGAGTGCTCTACCACTGAGCTACCGCAGCATCGTGGGCGGGGCTTTAGACCGACTGCGCCGGGCGCGCAAGGGGGAAGTGTCGGAAAAATGCATTTCGCCAATCGTCGCCGATCCGGCCCGGCCGGCCCAGCCGCTGCTGGACGCAAGCCGGCAAGGACGCTAACAGGAGGCATGACGAAAACACCCCGCGATCCCAAGGGAGATACACGCGAAGCGCGGCTTAAGGCGGCGCTGCGGGCCAATCTCGCGCGGCGCAAGGCGCAGGGCCGCGCGCGGGCCGGGACGGCAGAAGACATGACGAACGAGCAGCACGGGCCAGAGATGCCGGCAAACGGCCAGACGCCCGGGAACGAGGATTAGATGGACCAGATCATTGTAAGGGGTAACGGGCCGCTCAGGGGCGAGATCCCGATCGCCGGCGCCAAGAATGCCTGCCTGACGCTGATGCCGGCGACGCTGCTGACCGATCAGCCGCTGACGCTGACCAATGCGCCCCGGCTCTCGGACATCCGCACCATGACCGCGCTTCTGCAGTCGCTGGGGGCCGAGGTCGCGAGTCTTCAGGACGGGCAGGTGCTGGCGCTGTCGAGCCACGACCTGACCAGCCATCGGGCCGATTACGACATCGTGCGCAAGATGCGTGCCTCGATCCTGGTGCTGGGGCCGATGCTGGCGCGCGACGGCCATGCCGTGGTCTCGCTGCCCGGCGGCTGCGCCATCGGCGCCCGCCCGGTCGACCTGCACCTGCGCGCGCTGGAGGCGATGGGGGCGGAACTCGACCTGCGCGAGGGCTATGTCCATGCCAAGGCGCCTTCGGGCGGGCTGAAGGGCGCGGTGATCGACTTTCCGCTGGTCTCGGTGGGCGCGACCGAGAACGCGCTGATGGCGGCGACGCTGGCCCGCGGCACCACCGTCATCAACAATGCCGCACGCGAGCCCGAGATCGTCGACCTGGCCGAATGCCTGCGCCGCATGGGCGCGCAGATCGAGGGCGAGGGGACATCGACCATCACCGTCGAGGGCGTGCAGGCGCTTGGCGGCGCCACGCATCCGGTGGTGACGGACCGGATCGAGCTGGGCACCTACATGCTCGCCCCGGCGATCTGCGGCGGAGAGGTGGAATGCCTCGGCGGCCGCATCGACCTGGTCGCCGCCTTCTGCGAAAAGCTGGACGCGGCCGGCGTGGAGGTGGTCGAGACCGCCCGCGGCCTCAAGGTCTCGCGCAAGAACGGCCGGGTGCGCGCCGTGGACGTGGTGACCGAACCCTTTCCCGGCTTCCCGACCGACCTGCAGGCGCAGATGATGGCGTTGCTTTGCACCGCCGAGGGCAGCTCGGTTCTGGAGGAGAAGATCTTCGAGAACCGCTTCATGCATGCCCCGGAACTGGCGCGCATGGGCGCCCGGATCGAGGTCCATGGCGGCCACGCCACCGTCCATGGCGTCGAGAAGCTGCGCGGCGCTCCGGTGATGGCGACCGACCTGCGCGCCTCGGTCAGCCTGATCCTCGCCGGGCTCGCCGCCGAGGGCGAGACCATCGTCAGCCGCGTCTATCACCTCGACCGCGGCTACGAGAAGGTCGTGCGCAAGCTGCGCGGTGTCGGCGCCGATATCGAACGCATCAAGGAGGTTCCCGCCGATGGCTGACGCCCGTTTCACCGATGCCGATCCCGCACCGCTGGCGCTGCTGGCCAGCGATGCCGACGACCTGACCGTGATCTCGGCGCTGGTGCAGGACGCGATCCTGCCGGTGACCGAGATCGCCTATGACGGCCGCCACCGGCAGCTCGCCCTGCTCCTGAACCGTTTCCGCTGGGAGGATGCCGATCTCGCCCGCCGCGACGGCCGCCCCTATGAGCGGGTGCGCGCGGTGCTGCTGGTCTCGGACGTGCGGCGGGTGCAGAGCGACGGGATCGACCGCACGGACAAGGACCTGATCCTGGAGCTGCTGACCGTGACATGGCAGGCGGGCGAGGACGGCACGGGCCTGCTGCTGCTGCAGTTTGCCGGCGACGGCACGCTGGCCGTCGAGGCGGAATGCCTGAATGTCGAGCTGCGCGACGTGACGCGACCTTATATCGCCCCCTCGCGACGTGCGCCGCAGCATCCGGACAGCTGATCCCGCGGCGCCTGCTTCCCGGAGGGCGTGAGGATTGCGCGGCTGCATGAGTATTTGAAAAACGGTGAAACGCCAAATTTGCTCTTCTGGGAAGGGCTTTCACCGTTTCACAAATACTCGAATCCGGCCGCACAACCGGCTCTGAACGGACAGGTTCAGCCGAGCCATAGCGGCTTGAGCCCCTTGGCCGCAGCCGCTAACAAGGTCGGGTCATTGAAGGCCCGAGCCATGCCCATCCATCTGTCGACCGCCCAACCCGATTTTGCCGAACGCTTCTCGGCGCTTCTGTCCATGAAGCGCGAGGATGCGGCGGACGTGAACGATGCCGTGGCGGCGATCATCGCCGATGTGCGCGACCGGGGCGATGCCGCTCTGGTCGAACTGACCGGGCGTTTCGACCGCCTGGCGCTGACGGCGGAGACACTGGCTTTCTCGAAGGAGGAGATCGCCGCCGAGATCGGGAAGGTCTCGGCCGAGGATCGCGCCGCGCTGGCCATGGCCGCGAACCGCATCCGCGCCTATCACGCAAGGCAGATGCCCGACGACCTCAGCTGGACCGATCCCGAGGGCGCGACTCTGGGCTGGCGCTGGACGCCGGTCGCGGCCGCCGGCCTCTATGTGCCGGGCGGGCAGGCGAGCTATCCCTCCTCGGTGCTGATGAACGCCATCCCGGCGCGGGTGGCGGGGGTCGAGCGGCTGGTGATCTGCGTGCCGACCCCCGACGGTGTGGTGAACCCGCTGGTGCTGCTGGCGGCCGAGCTGGCCGGGGTGGACGAGATCTATCGCATCGGCGGCGCGCAGGCGATCGCCGCCCTGGCCTATGGCACCGAGACCATTCGCCCGGTGGACAAGATCACCGGCCCCGGCAACGCCTATGTCGCGGCGGCCAAGCGGCAGGTCTTCGGCCGCGTCGGCATCGACATGATCGCGGGGCCCTCCGAGGTGCTGATCATCGCCCAAGGCGCGCAGAACCCGGAATGGCTGGCCTTGGACCTGCTGGCGCAGGCCGAGCATGATGCCGATGCCCAGTCGATCCTGATCACCCCGGACGAGGCGCTCGCCCGCGCCGTGGTGGCCGAGGTGGAGCGGCTGCTGCCGACCCTGCCGCGCGCCGCGGTGGCGGGGGCGAGCTGGCGCGACTATGGCACGGTGATCGTGACCCGCGACCTCCACGAGGCGGCGGCGCTCTCGGACCGGCTGGCGCCCGAGCATCTGGAGCTTTGCGTGGACGACCCCGAGGCGCTGGCGGAAAAGACCCGCCATGCCGGGGCGATCTTCCTGGGCGGCTGGACGCCCGAGGCGGTGGGCGATTATGTCAGCGGCCCGAATCACGTCCTGCCCACGGCGCGGTCGGCGCGGTTCTCGTCTGGCCTGTCGGTGATGGATTTCCTCAAGCGCACCACCATGGCCCGGCTGTCGCCCGAGGCGCTGGGGGCGATCGGCCCGTCCGCGGTGCGGCTGGCCGAATCCGAGGGGCTTTCGGCGCATGGCCGCTCGGTCTCGGCGCGGCTGGCGGCACTGAACGGGGGGACGTCATGAGTCAGCCCACCACCGGCCGGCTATGCCGGATCGACATCGACGACAGCGCGCTGCCCCCGGCCACGCCCGAGATCGAGCAGGATCGCCGCGTCGCGGTCTTCGACCTGCTCGAGGATAACAGCTTCGTCCTGCCCGGCCGCGACGGGCAGGAGGTTCCCGCCGGCCCCTATGCGCTGGCCCTGGCGGTGCGCGAAAAGCGGCTGGTCTTCGACATCGCCACCGAATCCGGCAGCAAGGTGGCCGAGTTCCATCTGTCGCTGGGTCCGTTCCGGCAGACGGTCAAGGATTACTTCCAGATCTGCACCAGCTATTTCGACGCTGTGAAGCGCCTGCCGCCGGCGCAGATCGAGGCGATCGACATGGCCCGGCGCGGCATCCACAACGAGGGCGCCCGCACCCTGCAGGAGCGGCTGGAGGGCAAGGCCGAGGTTGATATCGACACCGCGCGGCGCCTGTTCACGCTGATCTGCGCGCTCATCCCGGGGTGATTCGTGGCCGGACAGATCCCCCATTCGGTGCTGTTCTGCTGCGATCACAACGCCATCCGTTCGCCCATGGCCGAGGGAATGATGAAGAAGTTCTACGGCCGCGCCGCCTATGTGCAGTCGGCGGGGGTCAGGAACGACATGGAGATCGACGGCTTCGCCATCGCGGTCTGCAAGGAGATCGGCGTCGAGCTCTCCACCCATCGCTCGCGCTCCTTCGAGGAGATGAAGGCCTGGGGCGACGATCTGAGCAGCTTCGACCTGGTGATCGCGCTGTCGCCGGCCAGCCAGAGGCAAGCCCTTGAGCTGACGCGGGTTTCTCATCTGGACGTGGAATATTGGCCGATCATGGATCCCAGCGGCCTGGCCGAGGGGCGCGAGGCCAAGCTGGCGCTATACCGGACCGTGCGCGACCAGATCCGCAAGCGGATGATCGAGCGTTTCGGTCCGCCGACCGAAGCTTGAGAAAAATTCTCTGCGCGCTAACGGAATCTTAGCCTCTTGGCGCGATGCTGCCGGAAACCCTTTGCAGGAGTTCCGGATGACCGACATCCAGCGGCTTGACCACGACCTCGAATGGGCCATGCGCGCGATGGGCACGCATCGCGCGGTGCTCGTCCTCGATCTTGGGGGGCATATCGTGGCGGTGAACCAGACCTGTCTGGGCATGTGCGGCTATCGCAGGGAAGAGCTGATCGGCCGGCCGGTGGTCATCCTTCTGGACCCCTCGGAAAAGGCGCCGGACCGGCTGCGGCAGGTTCTGGAGGCGCCGGGGGGACGCGAATCGCGCATTCATGGGCTGGCGCAATTGACCAAGTCGGGGCGGCGGTTCCGGGTGGACGCCCGCATCTGCCCGATCCGCGACGATGCGGGGCAGGTCTGCCTGAACGTGCTGTTCCTGCGCGAAGCGGCCGAGGAGGCCGGGCCGCTGCGCCTTGTGCTGCCCGAGGTGGCGGCCGGCATGGGACAGGTGATCCGCCTGCCGCGCCGCATGCCCGGCGGTCCATGGCCGCGGCCGGCGGAAGCTGCCGAGACCGAGGCTGGCCTGCTGCTCGCAACGCGCGGCGAGCATTGATCCGCCGCACCGGTCCACAGGCGGGTCAGACGACCACTGCCGCGCCCTCGGTGGCCGGGCCGACATGGCGGCGGAAGGCGGCGAAGAGTTCCCGCCCCAGCCCTTCGGCCGAACGCGAAGGGTCGTGTTCCGCCGGCGCGCGCTCCTCGAAGCCCTCGGCCAGGCAGGTCAGCGTGCCCTGCGCCGCGTCGAGCCGGACAAGATCGCCGTCCCGCACCCGCGCCAGCGGCCCGCCATCGGCGGCCTCGGGCGAGATGTGGATCGCCGCCGGAACCTTTCCCGAGGCGCCGGACATGCGGCCGTCGGTGACCAGCGCCACCCGCAGCCCGCGATCCTGCAGCACCGCCAGCGTCGGGGTCAGCGAATGCAATTCGGGCATGCCGTTGGCACGCGGGCCCTGGAAGCGGACGATGACGATCACGTCCTCGGTGAATTCGCCGCGCTTGAAGGCGGCCTTGACCTCCTCCTGGTCGGCGAAGACGCGGGCCGGGGCCTCGATGACATGGCGCTCGGGGGCCACGGCCGAAACCTTGATGACGCCGCGGCCCAGATTGCCGGACAGCTGCTTCAGCCCGCCGGTGGCGGCGAAAGGATTGCCGGCCGGGCGCAGGATCTTGTCGTTCAGCGTCTCGCGCGCGCCCTCGACCCATTCGATCCGGCCGTCCTTCAGCTTCGGCTCGCTGGCATATTGATCGAGCCCGCCGCCGGCGATGGTCTTGACGTCGGGATGCAGCAGCCCGGCCTCGAGCAACTGCCCGATCATGAAGCCGAGCCCGCCGGCGGCGTGGAAATGGTTCACGTCGGCCAGCCCGTTGGGATAGACCCGGGCCATCAGCGGCACGGTCTCGGACAGGTCGTGGAAATCCTCGAGGTCCAGGATCACCCCCGCCGCCCGTGCCATCGCCGGCAGGTGCAGCACCAGGTTGGTCGAGCCGCCGGTCGCCATCAGCCCGACGATGCCGTTGACGAAGGCGCGCTCGTCCAGCACCTCGCCCGCCGGCAGATAGTCGTTGCCCAGCCGGGTGATCGCGGCGGCGCGCTGCACGGCGGCGCTGGTCAGCGCCTCGCGCAGGGGCGTGTTCGGATTGACGAAGCTGGAACCGGGCAGGTGCAGGCCCATGAACTCCATCAGCATCTGGTTGGTGTTCGCCGTGCCGTAGAAGGTGCAGGTCCCCGGCGCGTGATAGCTGGCCATCTCGGCTGCCATCAGCGCCTCGCGCCCGACCTCGCCGGTGGCGAATTGCTGGCGGACCTTGGATTTCTCGTCATTGGGCAGGCCCGAGGGCATCGGCCCGGCCGGCACGAAGACCGCCGGGATATGGCCGAAGGTGCCGGCAGCGATGATCAGCCCCGGCACGATCTTGTCGCAGACGCCCAGGTAAAGCGCCGCGTCGAAGACGTCATGTGTCAGCGCCACACCCGAGGCCAGCGCGATCACGTCGCGGGAAAACAGCGACAGCTCCATCCCCGGCCGGCCCTGGGTCACGCCGTCGCACATCGCCGGCACCCCGCCCGCCACCTGCGCCGTGGCGCCCGCCACATGGGCGGCCTGCCGGATCAGGTCGGGGTAACGCTCATAGGGCTGGTGGGCCGAGAGCATGTCGTTATAGGCGGTGACGATGCCGATGTTGGGCTTGCGGGTGGTGGCAAGATCCTGCTTGTCGGGCATGGCGGCATAGGCATGGGCCTGGTTGCCGCAGGACAGATGGGCGCGGCGCGGCCCTTCTTCGGCGGCGCGGGCGATCTTGGCCAGATAGGCGCTGCGGCTATGGATCGAACGCTCGCGGATGCGGTCGGTCACCCGGTCGATGGTGGCGTGCAGGGTCATGGCTCGCTTCTCCTTTGGCGCCAATGTATCCTGTTAGCGGTAACATTGCAACCGGCCTGCTCTTGCCCGCGGACGCTTGCCGTGGCAATCCTGCCGCGTTTTGCACGAGGCCGCCATGACCGCCGATCTGCCCATCATCCGATTGCGCCCGAAATCCAAGCCGCAGGCGATCCGCCACGGCTTTCCCTGGGTCTTTGCCGACGAGCTGGTGACCGACCGGCGCACCCGGGCGATCCCGCCCGGCAGCTTCGCCCTGCTCGAGGATGCCGAGCGCCGGCCGCTGGGGCTGGTGACGGTAAACCCCGAATCGAAGATCATCGCCCGCGTCATGGACCCCGACCCGCAGGTGCGGATCGGCCGCGACTGGATCGCCGCGCGGTTGCAGCGGGCGCTGGCGCTGCGTGAACGGCTGTTCGACGCGCCCTTCTACCGGCTGGTCCATGCCGAGGCCGACGGGCTGCCCGGCACCATCATCGACCGTTTCGGCGATGCCGCAGTGATCCAGCCCAACGCCGCCTGGGCCGAACGCATGGTCGGGGAGATCGCCGCGGCGCTGCGCCAGGTCGCGGGCGTCTCGACGGTGGTCCTGAACGGGCAGGGCCGGGCGCGCGGGCTGGAGGGCCTGCCCGAGCGGATGGAGCTGCTGTCGGGCGAGGTTCCCGGCCCGGTCGAGGTGCCGATGAACGGCGCGATCTACCTCGCCGACCTGACGCAGGGGCAGAAGACCGGGCTGTTCTATGACCAGCGCCCCAACCATGCCTTTGCGCAGCGGCTGGCGCGCGGCCAGCGCGTGCTGGACGTGTTCTCGCATGTCGGCGGCTTCGGCCTGGCGGCGCTGGCGGCGGGGGCGACCCATGCCACCTGCGTCGACGGCTCGGCCGCGGCGCTGGACCTGGCGCGGGGCGGCGCGCGCGCCATGGGGGCCGAGGCGCGGCTGGCCACCCGCCAGGGCGACGCCTTCGAGCAGATGGAGGCGCTGGCCGCCGAGGGCGCACGTTTCGACCTGGTGATCTGCGATCCGCCGGCTTTCGCGCCCTCGAAACCGGCGCTGGAGGCGGGCCTGCGCGCCTATGAGCGGGTGGCGAAGCTGGCCGCGCCGCTGGTGGCGCCGGGCGGCTATCTGGGCCTGTGTTCCTGCAGCCATGCCGCCGACCTGGCCGCCTTTCGCAATGCCAGCGCCCGCGGCATCGGCCGCGGCGGGCGGCGGATGCAGCTGCTGCATACCGGCCAGGCCGGGCCGGACCATCCGACGCTGCCCCAGCTGGCCGAGACCGGCTATCTCAAGGCGCTGTTCTTCCGGCTGGACGGATGAGGGCGGTTCTGGACGCCTGCGTGCTGTTCCCGACCGTGTTGCGGGAAATCCTGATCGACACGGCGGCGGCGGGGCTGTTCCAGCCGGTCTGGTCGTGCCGCATCCTGGACGAGTGGCGCCATGCCGCCACCCGCCAGGGCGCCGAGGCCGGGGTCGAGATCGCGCTGCTGGAATCGCGCTTTCCGCAGGCGCTGGTCGAGCCGGGGCAGGCGGCAGGCGGCCTTGACCTGCCCGATCCGGCCGACCGGCATGTGGTCGAATGCGCGCTGGCGGCCGGGGCTGACAGCGTCATCACCGCGAATCTGCGCGACTTTCCACCCCGTGCGCTGGCCTCGGTCGGATTGCGGGCGATTCATCCCGATGAATTCCTGCGCGACCTTTACCTGAGGGCGCCCGACACCGTGCTGGCGGCCATCGAGGCCACCGAGGCCCGGGCTCGCGCCGCCGGAGGCGAGCTCGGCCGCAAGGAACTGATGCGGCGCGCCCGGCTGCCGCGCCTTGCCAAGGCCATCGCCCGGCTGGAAAGCCCGGAAACCGCGACATTTCCGTCGCATTCGGCGGATACCTTCCCCCGACGGGGCCAGGACTGAAATGAGGATCGGATTGCAGGACTTGATGTTACCGCTAACATCGGCTAATCGGCAGATCAGCGATGAGGAGGCAGCGATGGTTTCACGCATCATTCCGGTTGAGGATTTCGACCTGGTGATCTTTGGCGCCACCGGCGACCTGGCCCGGCGCAAGATCGTGCCCGGCCTCTATCGGCGGTTCATGGCGGGGCAGGTGCCGGCCAGCGCCCGCATCATTGGCGCGGCCCGCACCCGCCAGGACGACGAAGCGTTCCGCGCCGAGATGCGTGCCGCGATCGAGGAGTTTATCGGCCCAGGCCAGGATCAGGCGCAGCTTGCGGCCTTCCTGGACATGCTGGGCTATGTCGCCATCGACGCGCGCGGCACCGACGGCTGGGCCGAGCTCAAGGCGCGGGTGCGGCCGGGGGTGGTGCATGCCTTCTACTTCTCGGTGGCGCCGGCGCTGTTCGGCGATATCGCCGAGCGCCTGGCCGGCAACGGCATCGCCGATGCCGAGAGCCGCATCGTGGTCGAAAAGCCCTTCGGCCGGGACCTCGCCACCGCGCGCGCGCTGAACGCGACGCTGGCCCGGCATTTCGACGAAAGCCAGATCTACCGGATCGACCATTACCTGGGCAAGGAAACCGTCCAGAACCTGATGGCGGTGCGCTTCGCCAACATCCTGTTCGAGCCGCTGTGGAACGCGCAATATGTGGACCATGTCCAGATCACCGTGGCCGAGACGGTGGGCGTCGGCGGGCGCGGCGAATATTACGACCATTCCGGCGCCATGCGGGACATGGTGCAGAACCACCTGATGCAGCTGCTGTGCCTGACCGCCATGGAGCCGCCCTATCATTTCGATCCCGGTGCGGTGCGCGACGAGAAGCTCAAGGTGATCCGCGCCCTGGAACCGCTTGCCCCCGAGGATATCGTGCGCGGCCAGTATCTGGCCGGCCCCGAGGGCCCGGGCTATCTGGAGGATGCCGAGAATCCGGCCTCGCGCACCGAAAGCTTCGTGGCGCTGAAGGTGCGGATCGCCAACTGGCGCTGGACCGGCACGCCTTTCTACCTGCGCACCGGCAAGCGGCTGCGCGCGCGCACCAGCGAGATCGTCGTGACCTTCAAAGAGCCGCCGCATTCGATCTTCGACGATGGCGGCACGCACAAGGCCAACCAGCTGGTCATCAAGCTGCAGCCGAACGAGGGCATGCACCTGACCGTGATGATCAAGGAGCCGGGGCCGGGCGGCATGCGCCTGGTGCAGGTGCCGCTGGACATGAGCTTCGCGGTTGCGCTTGGGGCCGATGGCACCGACATGCCGGACGCCTATGAGCGGCTGATCATGGACGTGATCCGCGGCAACCAGACCCTGTTCATGCGCGGCGACGAGGTCGAGGCCGCCTGGGCCTGGACCGACCCGATCATCGCCGCCTGGGAGGCCGGCTCGAAACGGCCCGAGCCCTACGATCCCGGTTCCAGCGGCCCCGAGGAGGCGCTGCGCCTGCTGCATCGCGACAACCGCCGCTGGAGGGAGATCAGGCCATGACCATGGAGTTCATCGAATATGCCGACCGCGAGATGCTGTTCCTGGCGCTGGCCGACCGGCTGGCGGGCCAGCTGTCGCAGCATCTGCGGGTGAACGACGGCGCCAGCCTCTGCGTGCCGGGCGGCACCACCCCGGCGCCGCTTTATGACTATCTTTCGGGCAGCGAGATCGACTGGCCGCGCGTCACCGTGCTGCTCAACGACGAACGCTGGGTGGATGGCGAGCATGTCCGTTCGAACGGCCGGCTGCTGCGCCGCCACCTGCTGAAGGACAAGGCCGCCGCGGCCAATTACCTCGACCTCTATACCGGCGACGAGCGCCCCGAGGATGCGGTGCCGGCCCTGTCCGAGGCCATCGCCCCGCATCTGCCGCTGACCGTGCTGCTTTTAGGCATGGGCACCGACATGCATACGGCGAGCCTGTTTCCCGCGGCTTCCGAGACCGTTCTGGCGCTGGCCTCCGACGCGCCGCCGGTGATGGCCGTCAACAGCATCAAGGACGAGCCGCGGATCACCCTGACCGCCTCGGCGCTGAAGGGCGCGATCAACACCCATCTGCTGATCGCCGGCGCCGACAAGCGCGAGGCTTTCGAGCGCGCGCAGGGCCTCGACCCGACCGAGGCGCCGATCCGCGCCTTTCTTGGCGACATCACCGTGCATTGGGCAGAGTGAGATGACCGATACCTGGACCAGACTGACAGAATACCGCAACTCCCAGGGCGCGCTGCGGATCGAGGCGCTGTTCGCCGCCGATCCGGCCCGCGCCGCCGCCTTTTCGACCAGCGCCGAAGGGCTGGTGCTGGACTGGTCCAAGACCACCATCGACGCGCGCGCCCGCGACCTGCTGCTGGACCTCGCCGCGCCGGTTCCGGAACGCCGCGAGGCCATGTTCACCGGCCAGCGCATCAACGAGACCGAGGATCGCGCCGTGCTGCACACCGCGCTGCGCAATCTCGACGCCAGCGTAACGGTGGACGGCCGCGACGTGATGCCTGAGGTGCGCGCCACCCATGCCCGCATGCGCGCCTTTGCCGATGCCGTCCGGGACGGCAGCTTCGCGGGGCAGGGCGGCAAGATCACCGATGTGGTCAATATCGGCATCGGCGGCTCGGACCTCGGCCCGGCCATGGCGACGCGGGCGCTTTCGCCCTGGCATGACGGCCCGCGGGTGCATTTCGTCTCGAACGTGGACGGGGCGGACATCGCCGATACCATTGCCCGGCTCGACCCCGCGACGACGCTGGTGATCGTCGCCTCCAAGACCTTCACCACCATCGAGACCATGACCAACGCGAAAACCGCGCTGGACTGGATGGCGAAGACCGTGGCGCAGCCGGCGGCGCAATTCGCCGCGCTGTCCTCGGCCACC
This sequence comes from Paracoccus sp. J39, assembly GCF_000518925.1. Taxonomy (NCBI): domain Bacteria; kingdom Pseudomonadati; phylum Pseudomonadota; class Alphaproteobacteria; order Rhodobacterales; family Paracoccaceae; genus Paracoccus; species Paracoccus sp. J39. Next base: position 161,322 of record NZ_JAEN01000002.1, read on the forward strand.
GCCCGGACCGCCGAATGGGGCATCGACGAGGCCCGCGTCTTCGGCTTCGAGGATTGGGTCGGCGGCCGCTATTCCATGTGGGGGCCGATCGGCCTGTCGCTGATGATCGCCATCGGCCCGGACGAATTCGACCGCTTCCTGGCCGGCGGCGCGGCCATGGACCGGCATTTCCGCCAGGCCCCGCTGGCGGAAAACCTGCCGGTGATCCTGGCGCTGGTCGGCATCTGGCACCACCAGATCTGCGGCTACGGCACCCGCGCCGTGCTGCCCTATGACAACCGCCTCGGCCGCCTGCCGGCCTATCTGCAGCAGCTGGAAATGGAATCGAACGGCAAGCGCGTGGCCATGGACGGCAGCGACCTGACCGTCCCCTCGGGCCCGGTGGTCTGGGGCGAGCCGGGCACCAATGGCCAGCACGCCTTCTATCAGCTGATCCACCAGGGCACCGCCATCGTGCCCTGCGAATTCATCGTCGCCGCCCGCGGACACGAGCCCGAGCTTGCGCATCATCACCTGCTGCTGATCGCCAACTGCCTCGCGCAATCCGAGGCGCTGATGCGCGGCCGCTCGCTGGACGAGGCCCGGGCGCTCATGCAGGCCAAGGGCCTGACCGGCGCCGAGCTGGAACGCCAGGCCCGCCACCGCGTCTTCCCCGGCAACCGCCCCTCGACCACCTTGCTGATCCCGGAACTCGACCCCTACACGCTGGGCCAGATCGTCGCGCTCTACGAGCATCGGGTCTTCGCCGAGGGCGTCATCCTGGGCATCAACAGCTTCGACCAATGGGGGGTCGAACTCGGCAAGGAACTGGCCCTGAAGGTGGCGCCGCTGCTGGACGGCCAGCCCGCCCCCGGCCACGACCCCTCGACCGAGCATCTTGCGGCGCTGATCCGCGAGGCGCGGGGCTAAGACTTCTTCGCTCTCCAAATACCCAAGGGCGGCGCCACCCGCGCCGCCCTTGCCCGTTCAGCCCCGCATCCGCATGACCCGCCGGTCCATGACCCGCCGCCAGATCCGCGGCCACATGGCAAGGGCCGCCATCACCGGCAGCGACCAGGGCAGCATCGGCCGCGGTTTCCCGGCCCGCTCCAGCCGCAGCGCCGGATAGGCGCGGCCGGGATGGGCGTGGTGGTCGGAATGGCGCGGCGCATTCACCATCATCAGCGAGGACAGGAAATGCGGCGCGTCCCAGCTGTGGCGCGGTCCGACCGGCTCATAGCGCCCGTCCGCGCGCCGGGCGCGCTCCAGCCCGTAATGCTGGACGTAATCGGCCAGCATCATCTGCATCTGCGCATAAAGGCAAAGCCCCAGGTACCAGCCCAGCCCGGCAGGGCCCAAGACCAGCAGCACCACCGTACAGCAGGCCAGCCCGCCGCCGATCCAGACCAGATAGGGGTTCGGCCGGCCGGGCCTGGCCGCCGACAGCGCCCGTTCGGCCGCCAGCCCGGCGCGGAACGATCCGGCCCAGGCGCGCGGGAAGAAATGCCAGAAGCTCTCGCCCAGCCGGGCCGTGTTCGGGTCCAGCGGCGTCGCGACATGGCGGTGATGCACCAGCCGATGCGCCGAGCTGTGATGACCGAAGAGCAGCGTCACATAGACCGCCGCGCCCAGCCGGAACAGCGCGCGCGAACCGCGATGGATCAGCTCGTGCGCGTTCGAGTTCGAGACCTGGCCGAAGAACAGCCCCAGCCCCAGGAACAGGGCGATGCGCGAGGCCATGCCCAGCTCCGGCTGCAGCAGCGCGGCCAGCCCGCCCGCCAGCAGCAGGAAATGCAGCAGCGCCAGCAGCACCGACAGCAGGTCGGTCCCGGGCGGTGCCTCGTCGCGGCCGGGATCGGCGAAGCCGCGCGCGATCACCGTGTCGACGATCTGGCTGGCCCCGCCCATCCAGATCAGCGCCGCCCAGATCCACGGCCCCCCGAACAGGCAAGCCGCGGCCAGTAGCAGGCCGGGCAGCAGGGCGAAAAGCGCGAAGGCCGGGACCGAGGCCGGTCTGTCGAAGGGAGCGGGCATGGCGGCACCAGTTTTTCGCGCCTATAGCCGGTTTTTGCCCGCCGGACCACCGGGACGTGCATTCGGGGATTGACCCTTGCCGTCCCGCGGCTAGCCTTGTTGGCGCAAACAGGAAGGAAACCCATGGATTTTCTGGCGAAGGCGACGGCATTCGTGGGCGGCGCGATGGTGCTGGTGCGACGCATGGGCGCACCCCGGACGGCCGCCTTCGGCAGCAGCCCGGCGATCCCCGAGGCGAAGAAACAGGGCATCATGACCCTGAAGATGCCCACCGCGCGGGGCTGGGCGCCGGGACAGCTGCCCAAGGCCGCGCCCGGCCTGCGCGTCAACGCCTTCGCCCGCGAACTGCAGCATCCGCGCTGGATCGAGGTGCTGCCCAATGGCGACGTGCTGGTGGCCGAGGCGCTGCAAGAGGCGAGCCCGCCGAAATCGCTGCTCGACCGCGCCGCGCAGGCCACCATGCGCCGCGCCCGGGCGCTGGGAACCAGCGCCAACCGCATCACGCTGTGGCGCGACAGCGACGGCGACGGCGTGGCCGAAACGCGCGAGGTCTTCCTGGAAGGCCAGCGCCAGCCCTTCGGCATGGCCCTGGTCGGTGACACCTTCTTCGTCGGCAATACCGACGGCATCGTGGCCTTCGCCTACGAGCCGGGCGCGACCCGCCTCGACGGGCCGGGCCGGCGGCTGGTCGAGTTCAAGCCCGGCGGCCACTGGACGCGCAGCCTGATCGTCTCGCCCGACCGCAAGCGGCTTTATTGCGGCGTCGGCTCGCTGACCAATATCGCCGACGAAGGCATGGAGGCCGAGGAAGGCCGCGCCGCTATCTGGGAGCTGGATCTGGAAACCGGCAAGGCCCGCATCTTCGCCTCGGGTCTGCGTAACCCGGTCGGCATGGCCTGGGAGCCCATGACCGGCGCGCTCTGGACCGTGGTGAACGAGCGCGACGGGCTGGGGGACGAGACGCCGCCCGACTACCTGACCTCGGTGCAGGAAGGCGGTTTCTACGGCTGGCCCTATTGCTATTGGGGCCGGACCGTGGACGACCGCGTGCCGCAGGACCCGGCCGAGGTCGCCCGGGCCCTCACCCCCGATTACGCCCTGGGCGGGCATACCGCGTCGCTCGGCCTGTGCTGGATGCCCGAGGGCACGCTGCCGGGCTTTCCGGACGGCATGGTGATCGGCCAGCACGGGTCCTGGAACCGCTCGACGCTGTCAGGCTACAAGCTGATCTTCGTGCCCTTCCGGGACGGCCGCCCCTCGGGGCCGCCGCGCGACATCCTCTGGGGCTTCCTGTCCGAGGACGAGAAATATTCCTATGGCCGCCCGGTCGGCGTTGCCATTGGCCCGGACGGCAGGTCGCTTCTGATGGCCGATGACGTGGGCGACGTGATCTGGCGGGTCAGCGCCGCCTAGAGCCGGTCGAAGACCGAACCCATGCGCGGCGCGAACAGCCGCTCATAGGTCCGCAGCAAGGCGGTGTCGGTCATGGCGGCGACGCAATCGCAGATGATGCGCAGGCCGTTGCCGCTTTCGCCCTCGGCCTCGGCGAAGCGCGCCCGCCATTCGCCGGGCAGCAGCCGTTCGGGGTCCGAGCGCAGCGCCTCGAAGACCTCGACCACCATCGCCTGGCCCTTGAATTCCAGCTGCTGCACTCCGGCGCTGCGGATCACCCGGTCGAAGATGAAACCCTTCAGCGCACCCAGGAGGCGGCGCGGCGTCTCGGCCAGCTCGACGCGATGGCGCAGCAGCGGCTCGCGGAAGCCGGGCTCCTCGCGGAAGCGGACGGCGCCGATGAAATGATGCACCAGCGCGCCGATGCAGCTCTTGCGGGCCGCAGGCGGGCCGAACAGCTGCGCCATCAATCCGCCATGGTCGAAGGCGTCGGCGAGTTCCGGCGTCACCGCGGCGCGGAATTCCTCGGCCGAGACCAGCCCCAGCGCGACGGCGTCCTCGAGGTCGTGGACGCCATAGGCGATGTCGTCGGCCACATCCATGATGCTGCAATCCAGCGACTTGTGCAGCGTCGCGGCATGGCCGCCGGCCCGCGGCCGGACCGCGACAAAGCGCAGCCGGTCCTCGGGGACGAGCGGGGCAAGGATCCAGTCCACCACGCCCGTCTCGCCGTCGAGATGGCATTTCGGCGGCGTCGAGGCCGCCGCGTCGATGCTGCGCAGCACCGAGAGCGTGTCGTGCAGGCGCGGGCGCAGCGCCGGGTTCTGCAGCCGCGACCAGCTTGCGGGATATTTCAGCACCCCCAGCAGGCTGCGGCGCGTCAGGTTCACGCCGGGCTCGGGCGCCGCATCGGCCGGTTGCGCCAGCAGGCGCAGGGTCTGGCCGTTGCCCTCGAAGCCGCCGGCATCGCGCATGCACCAGTTCAGCGCCACCTCGCCGCCATGGCCGAAGGGCGGATGGCCCAGGTCATGCGCGCAGGCGATGGCCTGGATCATGCTGCGGCCGGGCAGGGCGGCCGTGGCGGGATGGTGGGGGAATGTCCCCTGCAATTGCTGGACCAGCCCGCCGGCGATCTGCGCCACCTCCAGCGAATGGGTCAGGCGGGTGCGGTAGAAATCGCTGTCGCCCAGGTTCAGGATCTGCGTCTTGCCCTGCAGCCGGCGAAACCCGGCGGAATGGATGACGCGGGCATAATCCACGTCGCCCTCGTCGCGGAAATCGTCGGCGGGGCGGCGGCGGGCCTCGCGCCGGGTCAGCCAGGCGGGGTCTAGAACCACTGGCCCGGCTCCATCAGGCCCAGGTCCATCAGCTGTTGCGAATTCCAGCGGAAGGGATGCGAGTTCCGCCAGCGGAAGGTCTGGATATGCCCGCGCGAGCCGGGGTTCTTCGCCAGCGCCTTGGCCACCCGGAAGGACGCGATGGCCGCCGTCAGGTTGTTGTGCCAGGGGCAGGCATAGGTGTTGTATTCCTCGACGTTGAAGCGATGGTCGGGCAGCAGCCGCAGCCCGGGCTGGCTGCGGAACAGCGCGATCCGGTCGATGCGGCGGCGGTCGGGCGGCATGTGCTCCTCGAACCGCCAGCGCAGCCCGCCGTGGAAGTCCAGCTGCCGCTCCTTGTGCCGGCCCTCGCGGTCCGTGCGGCCGAGCGCGTAATAGCCGGTGCGGTCGAACATCGCCTCGTTCAGGCTGACCGCGTCGGGGAAACGCTCCAGGTCCGGGGCGTAGAGGTCGACGACATAGGTCAGCATGGCCCGCCGGCGCTCTTCGGCGTGAAAGGCCAGCATCTCGCCCACGGTGCGGCTTTCCGAAAACGGATAGAACAGGAATTCCGCATTATAGCCATAGTAAAGCCAGGTATCGATCGGCGCCGCCTCGATCAGCGCATTGACCGCCGCGACATGGGCACGTCCGCGCCGGGAATCGTGGCGCAGGTTGACGATCCTTTCGCCGCCGCCGTCGGGGATGGCATGGGCGGGCAGCGGTTCGGGCGACAGCGCCAGGATCAGCTTGAACCCGGCCTTGAGGTGATGCGCCAGCGTCTGCTGCAGGACCGCCTCGTCCTCGACCAGCAAAAGCGCGATCGGCCCCTTGGCCAGCCTGTCGCGCGCGCTTCTGAGGAAATCGTCCAGGCCGGGAAAGCTCATGGCAGGGCGGCCCTGATCTGCTCAAGCGCCTGCGCCAGCGCCGCCGGGTCCTCCTGGGCGGCGCGGTCCAGCAGGGCGGCCAGCGCCGCCTTGCGTTCGTCCGAGAGCGCCGATGCGTCGATGATGGCGCGCACACGGGCGGCGTCGAAGCCCTGCGGGGTCAGGGCGGCGTCGATCCCGGCCGCCTCGCCGGCGGCGCTGCCGGCCTCGCGCGTGGCCATGGCGGCCTCGCGGGCGGCGGTCCCGGCGGCGATGGCTGCGGCCTCGGCCTGTTCCGGCGTGGCGCTGGCGGTGGCCGCGGCATCCGCGGCGCGGTCGGCGGCGGCGATGGCCGCTTCGGCTGCGGCCTCGGCCTGCTCGGCGGCAGAGCCGGCTGGGCCGACTGCCGCCTGCTCGGCCGCAGCCGAGGCCTCGGCCGCCGCATCGGTGGCGATGGCTGCCGCGTCGGCAGCGGCATCGGCAGCGGCATTGGCCTTGTCCTGCGCAGCGCTCTGCTCGGGCGCGGGCGGCGGCGCTTCGGGCGCGGTTGCGGTCGGCCGGGCCAGGTGGCCGCCGTTCCAGAGCCAAAGCCCGCCAAGCGCCAGGGCAAGAATCACGATCACGGCCAGGATTTTCTGCATCGGTTTCTCCGTCAGGGCTGCGGCGCCTCACGCCCTCTATGCCATGCCGTTGCAGGGGGGAAAAGCGTCCCGGCGGCGCCGGCGCGGGCCGGACGCGGGGGCGCGGGTCAACCGACGCGCGAAACTGGGGCGGGGGTCGGCAAACCTTGCTCCGCCCCATCGAATCCGGTTGAAAATGCGCCTGCGCAGGACTATTTAACCGCGCGAAACCCCGGCAATACAAGGAAGACAGCCATAGCCCGCAGACCGCATAACGCTCCGCCCCCCCGTGACACCGGCCCCCGCGTCAACGAGCGCATCCGAGTCGCCGAAATCCGCCTGATCGGTCCCGAAGGCGAGAATATCGGTGTCGTGACACCCGCCCGCGGTCTGGAGCTTGCACAGGAAGCCGGGCTGGATCTTGTCGAGATCTCGCCGAATGCCACGCCCCCGGTCTGCAAGATCATGGACCTGGGCAAGTTCAAGTATGAACAGCAAAAGCGCGAGGCCGAGGCCCGCAAGAAGCAGAAGATCATCGAGATCAAGGAGATCAAGTTCCGTCCCGGGACCGATACCCATGATTACGACGTCAAGATGCGCTCGGTGATGAAGTTCCTGGCCGAGGGCGACAAGGTCAAGATCACCCTGCGCTTCCGGGGCCGCGAAATGGCGCACCAGCAATTGGGGCTCGAGCTTCTGAACCGCGTCGCCGCCGATATCGGCGAGGCGGGCAAGGTCGAATCGATGCCCAAGCTGGAAGGGCGCCAGATGATCATGATGATCTCGCCGAAATAAGGGGGCTCTGGGATGGCTGCCGAGGTGACGATTCTGGTTCTGCGCGAACCGGGCGCCGACCCGGCGCTGCCCCTTCCCGAATACCAGACCCCGGGCGCGGCCGGTGCCGACCTGCGCGCCGATCTGGGCGGGGGCGAGCTGGTGCTCGATCCCGGCCAGATCCGACTGGTGCCGACCGGCCTGCGCGTGCAGATCCCCGAAGGCTACGAGATGCAGGTCCGCCCGCGCTCCAGCCTGGCGCTGAAGCACGGGGTGACCCTGCCCAACACCCCCGGCACCATCGACAGCGACTATCGCGGGCCGCTGGGAGTGATCATGATCAACCTCGGCCCGCTGCCCTATACCGTCCACCATGGCGAGCGCATCGCCCAGGCCGTCGTCGCCCCGGTGACCCGAGCCGCCTGGGTCGCGGCCGAGGCGCTGGAGGAGACCGCGCGCGGCGAAGGCGGCTTCGGCTCGACCGGGCGGGCCTGAGCCTGTGCTGATCCTTGCCCTCATGCTCGCCGTGCTGGTCGCGGCGCGCCTGCTCGGCTGGCCGGACTGGCGCGGCTGGGCCGGCGTGGCGGCGCTGTGGCTGGCGGCCATCGCGGCCCTGGTGCTGGCGCCCGGCAGCGCGGCCGCGCGCCTGGTCGGCGGCGATGCCCGTCTCTGGGCGCTGAGCGGCGGCGTGGTGGCGCTGGTGCTGGGCTATCGCCTGCTGCTGCGGCAACTGCATCGCCGCGCCGTCCCCCTGCCCGAATCCCCGCAACCGCCCCCGCAATCCGGCCCGCTGTCCGATCCTGAACTGGACCGCTATGCCCGCCATATCGTGCTGCGCGAGCTGGGCGGGCCGGGACAGGCGGCGCTGAAGCGCGCCCGCGTGCTGGTCGTCGGCGCGGGTGGGCTGGGGGCGCCGGTCTGCCTGTATCTGGCGGCGGCCGGCGTCGGGCGGATCACCGTCGCCGACGACGATCGCGTCGGCCTGTCGAACCTACAGCGGCAGGTGATCTTCCGCAGCGCCGACGACGGCCGTCCCAAGGCCGAGGCGGCGCGCGATGCGATGCTGGCGCTGAATCCGCATGTCGCGGTCGCGGCGCTGAACCGCCGCATCACCGAAGCGGATGCCGCACTGGTCGCCGAGCACGACTTGGTGCTGGACGGCACCGACACATTCGCCTCGCGGGTCGCGGTGAACGCGGCCTGCGTCGCGGCGGGCGTGCCGCTGGTGGCCGGCGCCATCGCGCAATGGGAGGGGCAGGTGACGGTCTGGGATCCCAGCAACGGCGCCCCCTGCATGACCTGCATCTTCCCCCAGGCGCCGGCGCCGGGCCTCGCGCCGGCCTGCGCCGAGGCGGGCGTCGTCGGGCCGTTGCCGGGCGTCGTTGGCAGCCTGATGGCGCTGGAGGCGGTCAAGCTGATCGCAGGCAGCGGCGAGCCCCTGCGCGGCCGCATGCTGATCTTTGACGGGCTCTATGGCGAGAATCGGCTGATGAAGATCGCGCGACGCGCCGATTGCCCGACCTGCGGCTCTGGACATTTCCGCGCAGGCTGAAACACTCGCGGCCAACCGGAAAAGGAGGCTCGCATGAACCCCGAACTGACGCATTGGACCGGCCCCCTGGGCCTGCCGCGTTTCGACCTGATCCGCGACGAGGATTTCGACCCGGCCTTCGATGCCTGCCTGAAACTGGCCGAAGAGGCGGTCGAGGCCATCGCCGCCAATCCCGAGCCGCCCAGCTTCGGCAATACCGTCGCCGCGCTTGAAACCGCCGAGGAGCCGCTGAACCGGCTTTGCGCCGTCTTCTTCACCCTGACCGGGGTGGATTCCAACCCGGCGCGCGAGGATCTGCAGCGCCGGATCGCCCCGCGTCTGGCCGCGCATGGCAGCAAGGTCAGCATGGACCCGCGGCTGTTCGACCGGGTCGAGGCGGTGATGCAGGATGCCGACGAGCTGTCGCCCGAGGACCGCCGCCTGACCGAGCTGACCCTGCGCGGGCTGCGCCGGGCCGGCGCGGGCCTGACCGGCGCGGCGCGCGAGCGCATGATGGCGATCCGCGAACGGCTGGCGGTGCTGTCCACCGAATTCGCCCAGAACGTGCTGACGGACGAGCGCGACTTCGTCATGGCCATGGCCGACGACCAGCTGGCCGGCCTGCCGGACTGGCTGGTCCGCGCCATGCGGGCGGCGGCGCGCGAACGCGGGATGCCGGGGCAGGTGGTGACGCTGAACCGCTCGCTGATCGTGCCCTTCCTGGAATATTCCGAGGAACGCGCCCTGCGCGAGGCTGCCTGGCGGGCCTGGACCGCGCGCGGTTCCGGCCAGGGCGCGGGCGGGGCCGCGACGGACAACCGCCCCATCGCCGCCGAGATCCTGCAATTGCGCCACGAGCGCGCCCGGCTTCTGGGCTATGCGGATTTCGCCAGCTACAAGCTGGAGCCCGAGATGGCGAAGACGGCCGAAAACGTCGAGGCGCTGCTGACCGAGGTCTGGGCCGCCGCCAGGGCCCGGGTCGAGGCCGATGCCGCCCGGCTGACCGAGATGCTGCGCGAGGACGGGGTGAACGGCGCGCTGGAGCCCTGGGACTGGCGCTTCTACGCCGAGCGGCGGCGCAAGGCCGAGCACGATCTGGACGAGGCCGAGGTCAAGCCCTACCTGACGCTGGAGGCCATGCTCGGCGCGGTCTTCGACACGGCCCAGCGGCTGTTCGGCATCGAGATGCGCGAGTTCGAGGCGCCGCTCTGGTCGCCCGAGGCTCGGGCCTGGGAGGTGACGCGCGACGGCCGGCGCCTCGCCGTCTTCGTCGGCGATTACTTCGCCCGGCCCAGCAAGCGTTCGGGCGCCTGGTGTTCCTCGCTGCAGCAGCAGCACAAGATCGGCGGCGGGCAGCGCCCCATCGTCACCAATATCTGCAACTTCACCCCGCCCGAGGCGGATGGCCAGCCGGCCTATCTGTCCTGGGACGATGCGCATACGCTGTTCCACGAATTCGGCCACGCGCTGCATCACATCCTGTCGGACGTGACCTGGCCCTCGATGTCGGGCACCTCGGTCGCGCGGGATTTCGTCGAATTGCCCAGCCAGCTGTTCGAGCATTGGCTGGAACAGCCCGAGGTGCTGGACCGCCACGCCCGCCATGCCGAGACCGGCGCGCCGCTGCCTGCCGATCTGCGCGACCGCATCCTGGCGGCGCGCAATGCCGATCAGGGTTTCGCCACGACCGAATATCTGGAAAGCGCGCTGGTCGATCTGGCCTTCCATCGCGGCGCGCCGCCTGCCGACCCCATGGCGCGGCAGGCCGAGGTGCTGGCCGATCTGGGCGCGCCCGCGGCTGTTCCGATGCGCCACGCCACGCCGCATTTCGCGCATGTGTTTTCCGGCGACGGCTACAGCGCCGGCTATTACAGCTACATGTGGTCCGAGGTGATGGATGCGGACGCTTTCGAGGCTTTCCTGGAAAAGGGCGACGCCTTCGACCCGGAAACCGCGCGGCGGCTGGAGCAATGGATTCTTTCCAAAGGCGATTCTTTGCCGGCCGACGAACTTTGGTTGAAATTCAGGGAACGAAAACCGGGGGTTCACGCTTTGTTGAAAGGACGCGGCCTTCTGGCCGAGACCGGCTGACAACAAGGGAGACCACCATGATTTTCCGCAAACCGCTTTTCGCCGTGGCCGCGGTGGCCACGCTGGGCATCGTCGCGGCCTGCGACCAGACCGCCCCCGCCAATCCCGAACCCACGCCAGGCCCAATCGCGCAGAGCAATGCGCTGAACGGCACCTACAACCTGCTGGAATCGAATTGCGGCGACGTCGCCAGCGACAAGAGCCTGGTGATCGACGGCAACAAGTTCATCTTCCCGGGTTCGACCTGCACCGTGGCGAATTCCGAACAGCAGGTGAACCGCACCCGCGTGACGCTGTCCTGCGACGGCTCGCCGAGCGGCGGCAACCGGGTCGTCGACCTGCAGCTCCGGCCCGGCGTGCTGCGGCTGACCGAGGATTCGATCACCCTGACCTATCACCAATGCATGCGGGCCACCGCCAGCAGCGATTCGCTGGTCGGCCAGACGATGTAAGGTCGTTCGCGGCCTCTCGACCGGCCGCCCCCCCCGCGGGGCGGCCTTCCTTGCGCCGATCTTGCAACCGCAAGGGGCGCCGCCACGGCCCCCGACGCGGATAAGGCGGTGTCGGCCCGTATATTCCGGCAGGAGGACGCGAATTCCTTGCTGGGCCGGCCGCGCGCACCCTATCCTTTCCCCGAGCAGACGTGAGGAGAATTCCCGGCAATCGGTCAACAGGGGAAAGACATGGCGGTTTCCAACGTGGTCTCGATGAAAAGTGTCGACGAGGTGCCGATCGACAAGATGGGGCTCGAGCATTATTTCGTGAATTACGAAAGATATATCGGCCCTCTCAGGCATCAGCCGCTGAGATTCATGGAATTGGGCATTGCCCGCGGCGATTCGCTGAAATACTGGGAAACCTGGCTGCCCCATGCCGAAATCACCGGGTTGGACATCAATCCCTGCGACGCCCGTTTCGACAGCGGCCGGGTGCGCTGCTATGTCGGCGAGCAGCAGGACAAGGCGCTGCTGGACCGCATCGCGGCCGAGCGTGCGCCCGAGGGTTTCGACATCATCATCGACGACGCCTCGCATGTCGGGCAATTGTCCCGCATCTGTTTCTGGCATCTCTTTGAAAACCACCTCAAGCCGGGCGGATATTATTTCATCGAGGATTGGGGCACCGGATATTGGCCGCAATATCCGGACGGGAAGCATTATCGCCCCCACCCGCCGGAGCTTTCCGCCCATGAAAGGCTGCTTGACCGGCTGCACAAATCGGGGCTGGTGCAGGCGGTCTATCCGCTGCGCAAGGCGACCGGCTGGATGCGCTGGAATCTGGTGCGGCGGCGCTTCCACGGCCACGACCGCGGCATGGTCGGTTTCGTCAAGGAACTGGTCGACGAATGCGGGGCCGAGGACATGACCCATCCGAGTTTCGGCACCGGCACGCCGCGCGCCTCGCGTTTCGACTGGATGCGCATCTCGCTGGGGCATGTGGTGATCCGCAAGGCCGGCTGAGCGGCGGCGGTCCGCGGCCCGGTCAGTCGCGGATCTCGTCCGCGTCCACGCCCCAGATCGCGGTCTTGGGCACCCAGCCCTTTTCGCCGCCGCCCGAGACCCGGCACCAGTCGACGGTGCATTCATGCAGCCGCACGATCGCCCCCGCCTCGGCCCGCGCCACCACGTTGCCGCGCGGATCGGGCCGCGCCAGCAGATCCAGCATGTCCTTGGTCACGATGGCGGTGCGCACGCCCGACAGCAGCGAATAATGCACCCAGCCGCCGGCGCCGTCCTGATCCTCGACCCGGCGCCAATGGCCGAACTCGGCCACCACGCGCAGCGGCATGCCGGCATGGCGGAACACCCAGTCGATGCGATGCGACAGGCTGGGGCCGCGCCGGGCATTGCCCTCGCCGCCCTTCAGGCTGACATAGCGCGGCAGCGGCAGGTTGGTCACCGACCCGCGGTTGGGGTCGCGCTTGCCGTCCTGATGGCGACTGATCGCCGCATCGGCGGAAACCCCGGGCACCTGCCTGGCGTCCAGGTTCTCGCCCGGATCGGTGGTTTGCGCCAGCGTTGCCGCCCCGAGACACGTCGCCGCCGCCAATATCGCGGCGCCGAGCCAGGCCTGTCCTTGCTTCATCTGCCCGTCCTGCTTGTTCGGGGTCTTGTGCCTGCCCCGCATCGCGGGCACTTTGCCAAAAGCCGCCCGGCTTTGGAAGAGAGGAGCGACCATGCCAGCCGTCCAAGCGACCGATCCGACCCGCTCGCGCCTTAAAGTTACCGTGACCCGCCGCCTGCCCGAGGCGGTCGAGACCCGGATGTCCGAGCTTTTCGACGTGTCGCTGAACGCCGACGACCGCAAGATGAGTCGCGACGAGCTGGTCGCTGCCATGCGCGTCTCGGACGTGCTGGTGCCGACGGTGACGGACCATATCGACGCCGCCATGCTGGCCCAGGCGGGCGAGAAGCTGAAGCTGATCGCCAATTACGGCGCCGGCGTGGACCATATCGACGTCCATTCCGCCCGCCAGCGCGGCATCCTGGTCACCAACACGCCCGGCGTGGTGACCGAGGACACGGCGGATGTGGTCATGGCGCTGATCCTGGGCGTGACCCGCCGCCTGCCCGAGGGCATGGCCGAGATGCAGGCCGGCCGCTGGAAGGGCTGGTCGCCGACCGCGCATCTGGGCGGGCGGCTGGGCGGCCGGCGCCTGGGCATCCTCGGCATGGGACGTATCGGCCAGGCGGTGGCGCGGCGCGCCAATGTCTTCGGCATGCAGGTGCATTACCACAACCGCCGCCGCCTGCGCCCCGAGATCGAGGCCGAGCTGCAGGCCACCTATTGGGAAAGCCTGGACCAGATGCTGGCGCGCATGGACATCATCTCGGTGAACGCGCCGCATACGCCCTCGACCTTCCACCTGCTGAATGCGCGGCGGCTGAAGCTGCTCAAGCCCTCGGCCGTGGTCATCAACACCTCGCGCGGCGAGGTGATCGACGAGAACGCCCTGACCCGGATGCTGCGCACGGGCGAGATCGCCGGCGCCGGCCTCGACGTTTTCGAGCATGGGCACGAGATCAACCCGCGGCTGCGCGAGCTGCCCAATGTCGTGCTGCTGCCGCATATGGGCTCGGCCACCATCGAGGGCCGCATCGAGATGGGCGAGAAGGTCATCATCAACATCAAGACCTTTGCCGACGGCCACCGGCCGCCAGACTTGGTGGTGCCCTCGATGCTGTGACGATGCGCCCCGGTTTTCCGGGGCGTTTGCTTTCCCGGACCGCCCGGATGCGCCATGTCGTTTTTTGCCAAGAACATGTCGCCGGGAATGCGGGCCCGGCGCGCGGTTCGGGCTCTAATCGGCACAGGTAGCCCATGCGCGGAATAAGGAGTCGCTTGCGATGAAAACCCATGTGAAGGCCCTTGTGGTCGGAGGCGGCGCCGTCGGCTGCGGCATCGCGCTGCATCTGGCGCGTGCGGGCTGGGAGACGATGCTGGTCGAGCGGGACGAGCTGACGGCGGGCTCGACCTGGCATGCCGCGGGCCTGCTGCCGCTGTTCAACATGGGCTATGCGACCAGCCATATTCACGACTATTCGGTCAAGCTCTATGCCGGGCTCGAGGCCGAGACCGGGCTGAACGCCGGCTTTACCCGCTGCGGCAACCTGCGCATGGCGCAGACCGATGCGCGGATGGACGAATACATGCTCTATTCCGCCACCGCCGAGACGGTGGGCATCGAGCATGAATTCCTGACCCCCCAGCAGATCAAGGACCGCTGGCCGCTCGTCCGCACCGAGGACCTGAAGGGCGCGCTGTTCCACCCGACCGACGGCTATATCAACCCCGCCGACGTCACCCAGGCCATGGCGCGAGCCGCGCGCATGGCGGGCGCCAGCATCGAGCGCAAGATCCAGGTCAACGGCTACCGATGGACCGGCGAGGAATGGATCGTCACCTGCGAGAAGATGGTCGAGAAGGGCGGCAACCTGGTCCCCTCGGGCGAGCAGTTCGAGATCCGCGCCGAACATGTCGTGACCGCGACCGGCAACCATGCGCAGCGCACCGCGCGGCTGCTGGGCATCAAGATCCCCGCCATCCCGGTCGAGCACCAGTATATCGTGACCGAGCCCGACCCGGCGCTGGTCAAATGGCGCGCCGAGGGCAACCCCGAGCACCCGGTGCTGCGCGATGCGGACGCCAAATGGTATGTCCGCGAGGAACGCGGCGGCTGGATCCTGGGCCCCTATGAGCGCAATGCCCCGGCGCGCTTCCTCTACGACGTGCCGGAAAGCTTCCGCGCCGACCTGTTCCCGCTGGATCTGGAGCGGATCGAAGAGGAATACATGTCGATGATCCACCGGCTTCCCACCTCGGAAACCGTGGGCCTCAAGGACGATTTCAACGGTCCGATCTGCTACACGCCCGACGGCAACCCGCTGGTCGGCCCGGCGCCCGGCCTGCGCAACATGTGGCTGGCCGAGGGCTTCAGCTTCGGCATCACCGCCGCCGGCGGCACCGGCCATTACCTGGCGCAGATGATGACCGCGGGCGAGGCCGAGATCGACATGGCGAGCCTCGATCCCCGTCGCTTCGGCGGCTGGATGACCACCGAATACGCCGCGCGCAAGAACGAGGAATCCTATGAGCACGTCTTCGTCCTGCACCACCCCGACGAGGAGCGCGAAGCCTGCCGCCCGCTGCGCACCGCGCCCGCCTATGACCGGCAGAAGGAAGCCGGCGCGCAATTCGGCCAGGTGAACGGCTGGGAGCGGCCGAACTATTACGCGCCCGACGGTTTCGACGACCATGCCAGCCGCAGCTTCCGCCGCGGCGGCTGGTGGCAATATGCGAAGGCCGAGGCCGAGGCGATCCGGGGTGCCGCCGGGCTGATCGACGCCTCGGCCTTCGCCAAGCATCGCGTCCATGGCAAGGGTGCGACGGCCTTCCTCGACTGGTTCACCACCAACAAGCTGCCAAAGGTCGGCCGCATCAACCTGACCTATGCGCTGACCGAGGCCGGCACGACGCGGACCGAATACACCATCGTGCGGCTGGCCGAGGACGACTACTACCTGATTTCGGCCGGTGCCTGGGCGGATTACGACGGCGACCACCTGCGCAAGATGGCCGAGGAGATGGAGGGCGAATTCGGCCAGGTGATCGTGCAGGACGTCACCACGCAATGGGGCGTCTTCGCCCTCGCCGGGCCGAACAGCCGCGCCATCCTCAAGGAGCTGGTGCGCGACGCCGACCCCGCGACGGTGCTGGGCAACAAGCGTTTCCCCTGGCTGTCGATGCGCAATATCGAGCTGGGCATGTGCCCCGTCCGCGCCATCCGCGTCGCCTATACCGGCGAGCTGGGCTGGGAGTTGCATCACCCGATCGAGTTCGGCCGCTATCTCTGGGACCAGCTGGTCGCGGCGGGCGAGAAGCACGGGCTGAAGCTGGTCGGCGCCCGCGCCCAGAACTGGCTGCGCCAGGAGAAATCCTATCGCGCCTTCGGCACCGAACTGGGCCGCGACGCGACGCCGCTCGAGGCGGGCCTGGACCGCTTCGTCGATCTGGACAAGGAATTCAACGGCAAGCAGGCGATGCTGGCGAAGGGCATCCGCTCGAAATGCGTGACGCTGCTGATCGACGGGCCGGACGATGCCGACCCCTGGGGCCGCGAGGCGCTTTACACCCCGGAGGGGACCGAGAAGATCGGGCGGCTGACCTCGGGCGGCTGGTCGGCGGCCTTCGGCAAGTCCATCGGCATGGGCTATGTCCGCCCCGATCTGGCCGAGCCGGGCACCCGGCTCAAGCTGCGCATGCAGCGCCAGCTGTGGGACGCGGTGGTGACCGAGGACAGCCCCTACGACCCCGAAAACAAGGTGATCCGGGTGGACGGCTGACCTCCTCCCCAGCCGCCCCAGGAAGAAAGGCCCGCCGCGCGCGGGCCTTTTTTCATCTGGTTGCATCCCCGCGCGGGAAATCCGTCCTATGCCGTTAAAAATTGCGAAGAATTGCGCGAAATGTCCGGTTCTTCCGTGGAATTTTCTCTGCTAGGGGAAAGCCGCCTTCGTGAAGACAATGAGTAGCAATATGAAGATTTCTGGAATTCTGTGCCTTTGCCTGCCGCTTGCCATTTCCGCGGGTTTTGCCCATGCGCAAGACGATTACGGCCAGCGGGGATCGGCCCTGCGCAACACCTTCTATATCGGGGCGGGACGCGCCGACGGCGATGCTCCGCTGGAAAACGACGACACGCCGTTTTCGATTGGCTTCATGCATCAGCGGGCCGACAGCAAACTGATTCTCGGCTTTGATATCGGTCGCGAGGGAACCATGCTCGATTCGACCTGGGGAATGAACGACCGGCCGAAACAGGCGACATCGTATAACTTCCTGATCGGCGGCAATGTGATGGATAACGGGCGTTTCCGCGCGGATGCGGCGCTTTTGCTTGGGGCGCGGGAATCCTTCGCGGATTGTCCCGATTCCTATCTCGGCTATCAGTGCTATGCAGATGCGGAACCGGATACCGACTACAAGGGCAACTTCGGCGCGGTCGTGACCCTGTCCATGCAAAGCTTCACCATCGGCCTGCGCGCGACCGGCGAAAGCACGCAGATCCTGGCAGGTTTCCGGTTCTGACCGCCCGGTGCATCCGATCTGCACCTGAACGGATGTCCGCCCGGGAAGATCCCCGGGCGGTTTCTATTTGCAAGGCGCGTCAATGACAGGGCGCGCGCCCAAGCGCATATATTCCGGACTTGTTGCGCCACCGCATGGCCCGCCGATAGCCGAAAGACGAGTCATTCGCAGGCGGCCGATATGCTGGCGCATATGGATGGTCCTGCCATCGATCCGCCCGAGCGCCTTGGCCCAAGCGCGATGCTAGCCCCGCAACCCGGCCAGCCGCCGCTCCAGTTCGTCCCGTAAGGCCAGCCGTTCTTCGGGCGAGAGGAAGGCGCCCAGCTCGACCTCGCGCTTGCCGTCGGTCAGCACCAGGTAATCCTCGACCGGCCCGCCCGGCCGCAGGCTCGCGCGCACCCAATAGGGGTTGGTCCGCCAGATCCGGTCCTCGCGTCCCGGATCGCTGCGGGTCAGGATGAGCCGGTCGCGGTCGAGCAGCATCACCTCATGCGCGGTGCCATAGCTGCGCCGGATGGCGTGCCACAGCCCCCAGACCGCCAGCGCGGCAAAGGGCAGCAGCCCCCACAGCACCGTGGTACCGACCACCGCCAGCAGGGGCAGCGCCAGCCCGGCGGCGGTCAGGCCGATCACCCAGACGAAGCCGCGCCGCGGCAACGAGCGATGCGGCCAGACTTCCAGCCGATAGGAAACGGCCCCGGAATCCTCCGGGGCCGTATCATGCCATGCATAGGGCATCGGATCAGTGCGCGTGCGCGCGATCCCAGTCCTCGCGCTTCGGCAGCTGCTCGAAGGTGTGCTCGGGCGGCGGCGAGGGCAGGGTCCATTCCAGCGTGTCGGCATGCTCGTTCCAGTAGTTCGGCACGTTGACGCGCTTGCCGGCGAAGAGCGTGTAGAACACGATGCCGATGAAGAACAGGAAGGAGGCGAAGGAGATATAGGCGCCGATCGACGAGATGTTGTTCCAGTAGGCGAACTCGACCGGATAGTCGATATAGCGCCGCGGCATGCCCTGGCGGCCCAGGAAGTGCTGCGGGAAGAAGATCAGGTTCGAGCCGATGAACATCATCCAGAAATGCAGCTGGCCCGCCCATTCCGGATATTGCCGGCCCGACATCTTGCCGATCCAGTAATAGACCCCGGCGAAGATGCCGAAGACCGCGCCCAGCGACATCACATAGTGGAAGTGGGCCACGACGTAATAGGTGTCGTGATAGACCCGGTCCAGCGGCGCCTGGCTCAGCACCACGCCGGTCACGCCGCCGACGGTGAACAGGAACAGGAAGCCGAAGGCCCAGAGCATCGGCGTCTTGAACTCGATCGAGCCGCCCCACATGGTGGCGATCCACGAAAAGACCTTGATGCCGGTCGGCACGGCGATGGTCATGGTCGCCAGCATGAAATAGGCCTGCTGGGTCAGCGACATGCCGGCCGTATACATGTGGTGCGCCCAGACCACGAAGCCCAGGATACCGATCGCGGCCATGGCCAGGACCATCGGCAGGTAGCCGAAGATCGGCTTGCGCGCGAAGGTCGAGATCACGTGGCTGATGATGCCGAAGCCGGGCAGGATGATGATATAGACCTCGGGATGGCCGAAGAACCACAGGATGTGCTGATAGAGCACCGGGTCGCCGCCGCCCGCGGGGTCAAAGAAATGCGTGCCGAAGTTGCGGTCCATCAGCAGCATGGTGATCGCGCCGGCCAGCACCGGCAGCGACAGCAGGATCAGCCAGGCAGTGATGAAGACCGACCAGGCGAACAGCGGCACCTTGAACAGCGTCATGCCGGGGGCGCGCATGTTCAGGAAGGTGGTGATGATGTTGATCGCGCCCAGGATCGAGCTGGCGCCCGAGACGTGGACGGCAAAGATCGCTAGGTCCATGGAATAGCCCGACTCGGTGGTCGAGAGCGGCGGGTAGAGCACCCAGCCCACGCCCGAGCCCGGCTGGTCCGAGCCGCCCGGCGCCAGAAGCGAGGCGATCCCCAGCGCGACGCCGCAGACATACATCCAGTAGGAGAGGTTGTTCAGCCGCGGGAAGGCCATGTCCGGGGCGCCGATATGCAGCGGCATGAAATAGTTGCCGAAACCGCCGAACAGGGCCGGGATGACGACGAAGAACATCATGAGCACGCCGTGATAGGTGATCATGACGTTCCACAGATGGCCGTTCGGGGTGCATTCCGCCGAGGCGTCGGCGATGAAGCGGGCGCCTTCGAGGCACATGTATTGCACGCCGGGATGCTGCAGCTCCATCCGCATGTAGACGGTGAAGCATACCGAGATCAGGCCGACGACGCCGGCCGTGAACAGGTACAGGATACCGATATCCTTGTGGTTTGTTGACATGAACCAGCGGGTGAAGAACCCGCGGGTGTCATGATGGTCACCGTGGCCGTGAACGGCTGCGTCTGCCATGCGTGGACTCCCTAGACATGCGGCTGGCCGGCGCGGGGGCCGGCGGACTCACGTTGGTTCTAGACCACAATCCTACCCCTCGCAATGCGCGGAAAGCAGTAAAAAACACGCCCCCGTGCGCTTTTGCGGCGCGCCGGGGGCGTGATTGCCGGGCCTTCGCGGCGGCGAAGGCGTCAGTTCGCTTCGGCTTCGGCCGGTTCCGCCTCGGCGCCTGCCTCGCCCCCCGCATCGGGCGAATGCTGCGCGAGGAAGGCCACGATATCGGCCTGGTTCTTCGCGAGCTTGAAGGTCATCTTGGTCTTGAGCGACTTGTCGCCCACCTTTTCCTCGACATATTTGTTCGGGTCGGTGATGTAGCCGGCCAGGTCCTCGGTGGTCCAGACCTCGCCGGCCTCGCCCAGCTTGATCAGCGCCTCGGAATATTTGAAGCCTTCTTCGGTGCCGGCCTGGCGCCCGACCACGCCGTAGAGGTTCGGCCCGGTCTTGCCGCCCTTGACGATGTCGGTGCCGTCCGGGGCCTGGACCATGTGGCAGGCCTTGCATTTCTTGAACTCGTTCTCGCCCTTGGCCGGGTCGCCCGCATCCTGGGCGGCGGCAGGCAGGGCGAGGCTGATTGCGGCGAGAGTGGCGTAGATGCTGATCTTCATCGCGTTTCCTCTGGGTATCGTTCTCCTCCGGGGTCGGACCTCTCCGCTTCCCGCCAGACAGGGCTATCATGCGTCAAGCCGGCGGAATACCGGAAAAAGGTCGCAGAACCGGCAAGGGTGAATATGTCGCAGGGCGAAAATCAGCCGGCGAGCGGCGGGAAGTTCCGCGGGAAGGTGCGGCGCAGGGCGTCGTCCAGATCGCCCATGCCGACCGGCAGGCCCATGTCGACCAGGCTGGTCACGCCGTGCCCCTGGATGCCGCAGGGCACGATGCCGGCATAATGGCTCAGCTCCGGCTCCACGTTGATGGCGATGCCGTGGAAGCTGACCCATTTGCGCAGCTTGACGCCGATGGCGGCGATCTTGTCCTCGCGCATGGAGCCGTCGGGCAGGGGCGCCTTGTCGGGCCGGGCGATCCAGACGCCGACCCGGCCGTCGCGGATCTCGCCCTTCAGGTTGAACTCGGCCAGCGCGTCGATGACCCAGGCCTCCAGCGCCTTGACGAAGGCGCGCACGTCGCGGCCGCGGCGGTTCAGGTCCAGCATGACATAGACGACGCGCTGGCCGGGCCCGTGATAGGTATATTGCCCGCCCCGCCCGGTCTCGTGCACCGGGAAGCGCGCCTCCAGCAGGTCGGTGGCACGAGCCGAGGTGCCGGCGGTGTAGAGCGGCGGATGCTCGACCAGCCAGACCAGCTCGCCCGCCCGGCCCTCGGCGATGGCGGCAGCGCGCGCCTCCATGAAGGCTGTGGCTTCGCGGTAATCGGTCAGGCCGGGGGCGGTGATCCATTCGGTCATGAGCGGCGAGATAGTCCGGGCGAGGGGCCATCGCAAGGGGGGCGCGGTCGGTCCCGGCCGGGCCGTCGCGGTGGGGGCTGTCTGCCCCCACACCCCCGAGGATATTTCCGCAAGAAAGAAGCACGAGCATCCGATGATGAATCCCGTGCATGATCATTCTGCAGATGTTGAATTTCACTAACGGAAGAACTGTGGCTATACAGCACATTCAATGAAACGCGCGGACCGACACATGACCTTGCCCCTTTCCCCCGTCTTCGACGCCCTGCGCGCGGCTGCGCGTGACCGTATCCTGATCCTCGACGGCGCGATGGGGACGCAGATCCAGCAGCTTGGCCTGAAGGAAGACGATTTCCGCGGCCATGGCGGCGGCTGCGCCTGCGGCTGCCATCCGCCCGCGCCGGGCGAGCATCCGCAGCAGGGCAACAATGACCTGTTGAACCTGACCCAGCCCAAGGCGATCGAGGAGATCCATTACCGCTATGCCAAGGCGGGCGCCGATATCGTCGAGACCAACACCTTCTCGTCCACGACTATCGCGCAGGCCGATTACGGCATGGAATCCGCGGTTTACGATCTGAACCTCCACGGTGCCCGCATCGCCCGCCGGGCGCTGGACCGCGCCACGGCCGAGGACGGCCGGCCGCGCTGGGTTGCCGGCGCGCTGGGGCCGACCAACCGCACCGCCTCCATCAGCCCGGACGTGAACAATCCCGGCTATCGCGCCGTCACCTTCGACGATCTGCGCATCGCCTATGCCGAGCAGCTGCGCGGGCTGGTCGACGGCGGCGCCGACCTGATCCTGATCGAGACCATCTTCGACACGCTGAACGCCAAGGCCGCGATCTTTGCCTGCGAGGAGGTGTTCGAGGAGAAGGGCCAGCGCCTGCCGGTGATGATCTCGGGCACCATCACCGACCTGTCGGGGCGCACGCTGTCGGGTCAGACCCCGACCGCCTTCTGGTATTCCATGCGCCATGCCGCACCGGTCACCATCGGGCTGAACTGCGCGCTCGGCGCCGCAGCCATGCGCCCGCATCTGGCCGAGCTTTCCGGCGTCGCCGACACGCTGATCTGCGCCTATCCCAATGCCGGCCTGCCGAACGAGATGGGCCAATACGACGAATCGCCCGAGGAGATGGCGGCGCAGGTCGCCGAATTCGCCCGCGAGGGGCTGGTGAACGTGGTCGGCGGCTGCTGCGGCTCGACCCCCGAGCATATCGCCGCCATCGCCCGCGCCGTGGCCGACCTGCCGCCGCGCGCGATCCCCGAGATCGAGCCGCGCCTGCGCCTGTCGGGGCTGGAGCCCTTCGTCAAGACCGACGACATTCCCTTCGTCAACGTGGGCGAGCGCACGAACGTCACGGGGTCCGCGAAATTCCGCAAGCTGATCACCAACGGCGACTATGCCGCGGCGCTGGACGTGGCCCGCGACCAGGTCGAGAACGGCGCCCAGATCATCGACGTCAACATGGACGAGGGGCTGATCGATTCGAAGCAGGCGATGATCGACTACCTGAACCTGATCGCGGCCGAGCCGGACATCGCCCGCGTGCCGGTGATGGTCGACAGCTCGAAATGGGAGGTGATCGAGGCCGGGCTGAAATGCGTCCAGGGCAAGGCCATCGTGAACTCGATCAGCCTCAAGGAGGGCGAGGAGAGCTTCCTGGCCCAGGCCCGGCTTTGCCGGCGCTACGGCGCCGCCGTGGTGGTGATGGCCTTCGACGAGACCGGGCAGGCCGATACCGAGAACCGCAAGGTCGAGATCTGCGCGCGCGCCTATGACCTGCTGGTGAACGAGGTCGGTTTCCCGCCCGAGGACATCATCTTCGACCCGAACATCTTCGCGGTGGCGACGGGCATCGAGGAGCATGACAATTACGGGCTCGATTTCATCGGCGCGACCCGGCGCATCACCCAGTCCCTGCCGCATGTGCATGTCTCGGGCGGGGTCTCGAACCTCAGCTTCAGCTTCCGCGGCAACGAGCCGGTGCGCGAGGCGATGCATGCCGTGTTCCTCTATCACGCCATCCAGGCGGGGATGGACATGGGCATCGTCAATGCCGGCCAGCTGGCGGTCTATGACCAGATCGACCCGGGCCTGCGCGAGGCCTGCGAGGACGTGGTGCTGAACCGCAAGCCCAGGGCCGGCGGCACCGCGACCGAGAACATGCTGGAGATCGCCGAGCGCTTCCGCGGCGAAGGCGGCGCCAAGGCGCGCGAAAAGGACCTGACCTGGCGCAGCTGGCCGGTCGAGAAGCGGCTGGAACACGCCCTGGTCAACGGCATCACCGAATATATCGACGAGGATACCGAGGAGGCGCGGCTGAAGGCCGAGCGCCCGCTGCACGTGATCGAGGGGCCGCTGATGGCGGGCATGAACGTCGTGGGCGATCTTTTCGGCTCGGGCAAGATGTTCCTGCCGCAGGTGGTGAAATCGGCCCGGGTGATGAAGCAGGCCGTGGCGCATCTGCTGCCCCATATGGAGGCCGAGAGGGCGGCGGCGGGCGGCGCGGGCGGTTCCTCCAGCGCCGGCAAGGTGCTGATGGCGACGGTCAAGGGCGACGTGCACGACATCGGCAAGAACATCGTCGGCGTCGTGCTGGCCTGCAACAATTACGAGATCATCGACCTGGGCGTGATGGTGCCGGCGACCAGGATCCTGGAAACCGCCAAGGCCGAGAAGGTGGACATCATCGGCCTGTCCGGCCTCATCACCCCCTCGCTGGACGAGATGGTGCATGTCGCCAGCGAAATGGAGCGCGAGGGCTTCGACATCCCGCTGCTGATCGGTGGGGCCACCACGTCGCGCGTGCATACCGCGGTCAAGATCCATCCGCGCTATGCCAGGGGCCAGGCGGTCTATGTCACCGACGCCAGCCGCGCGGTGGGGGTGGTGGGCAGCCTGCTGTCCGGCCAGAAAAATGCCTATGTCGAGACGATCCGCAGCGAATACATGGACGTGGCCAACAAGCACGCCCGGGCCGAGGCGGACAAGAAGCGCCTGCCGCTGGCAGCCGCCCGCGGCAATGCGCTGCGGATCGACTGGTCGGGGTTCGAGGCCAGGACGCCGGAATTCCTGGGCCCGCGGGTGATCGAGGATTTCGACCTGGCCGAGATCGCCCGCTATATCGACTGGACGCCGTTCTTCCAGACCTGGGAGCTGAAGGGGGTCTATCCACGCATCCTTGAGGACGAGAAGCAGGGCGCGGTGGCGCGGCAGCTCTTTGCCGATGCGCAGGCCATGCTGCAGCGCATCATCGACGAGCAATGGTTCCGCCCGCGCGCAGTCGTCGGCTTCTGGCCGGCGAACCGGGTCGGCGACGACATCCGGCTGTTCACCGGCGAGGATCGCGCCGCCCCGCTGGCGACCCTGCACACCCTGCGCCAGCAGGTGAGCAAGCGCGACGGCCGCCCGAACGTGGCGCTGGCCGATTTCGTCGCCCCCGAGGGCATCCGCGACTATGTCGGCGGTTTCGTCGTGACGGCCGGCGGCGAGGAGCAGCAGATCGCCGACCGGTTCAAGGCCGCGCATGACGATTTCTCGGCCATCCTGGTGCAGGCGCTGGCCGACCGCTTCGCCGAGGCGCTGGCCGAGATGATGCATGAACGGGTGCGGCGGCAATACTGGGGCTATGCCGAGGAAAGCTTCACCCCCGAGGAACTGATCGCCGAGCCCTACAAGGGCATCCGCCCGGCGCCCGGCTATCCGGCCCAGCCCGACCATACCGAGAAGGTGACGCTGTTCCGGCTGCTCGACGCCACCGCGGCGACCGGGGTCGAGTTGACCGAGTCGATGGCGATGTGGCCCGGCGCCTCGGTCTCGGGCCTCTATATCGGCCATCCCGAGGCCTATTATTTCGGCGTCGCCAAGGTCGAGCACGACCAGGTGCTGGACTATGCCGAGCGCAAGGGCATGTCGGTGCGCGAGGCGGAACGCTGGCTGGCGCCGATCCTGAACTACACCCCGCAGGCGGCGGTCGCGGCCGAGTGAAAAGAAACCCGCGGCGGGCGAAAAAATGCCCTTTTCATCCGCCGCGCAAGCGTCTATGAGACGCGGGCCTACGGACGTGCGGTCGTGGCGGAATTGGTAGACGCGCAGCGTTGAGGTCGCTGTTCCTTAACCGGAGTGGAAGTTCGAGTCTTCTCGACCGCACCATATTTCCCTTGCATATCAAGCGGTTGCGCATGGTCGCGGCGTCAGCCCTGAGGGGCATGGCATCCGCTGGCGGTCCGTGCCGGGCGAGAGGGGGCGTTGCCCCCGTCCCTGCGGGACTCCCCCAGGATATTTGGGCAAGAAAGAAGGGCTGGAGACGGTCCCCGCAGCGGTGCCGGAGGTCCTGAAGCCGCGCATGCCGGGCCAGGAAAGACGCTGGCGAGATGGAAGGCTTTCCTTGGGAAAGCATTCTGGAAAACAGTTTTTCTCCAGGGATTTCCTGCGACATCATGGTGTTTCTTTCCGCGCGGCCTGGCGCCGATTTCCGTGGATTTCCGCCATGGCTTGCGCCTAGTCTCTGCCCCGAACCAGGGGAGAGTTTCCATGTCCGAGAATTGGGGTTTCGACACCACCGCCATCCATGCAGGCAGCGCGCCCGACCCGGCGACCGGGGCGCGGCAGGTACCGATCTATCAGACCACCGCCTTTGTCTTCAAGGACGCCGCCCATGCCGCGCGGCTCTTCGGCCTGCAGGAGGTCGGCTATATCTATTCCCGCCTGACCAACCCGACCGTCGCGGCGCTGCAGGCGCGCGTGGCCGGGCTGGAGGGCGGGGCCGGCGCGGTCTGCTGCTCCTCGGGCCATGCGGCGCAGATCATGGCGCTGTTCCCGCTGATGGGACCGGGGCGGACCATCATCGCCTCGACCCGGCTTTACGGCGGCACCATCACCCAGTTCAGCCAGACCATCAGGCGCTTCGGCTGGTCGTGCAAATTCGTCGACCTGGACGATCTCGACGCGCTGCGCGCCGCCATCGACGACGACACCCGCGCCATCTTCTGTGAATCGATCAGCAATCCCGGCGGCTATGTCACCGATATCCCGGCGGTCGCGAAGGTTGCGGACGAGGCCGGCCTGCCGCTGATCGTCGACAACACCTTGGCCACGCCCTTCCTGTGCAAGCCCATCGAGATGGGCGCGACGCTGGTCGTCCACAGCCTGACCAAATACATGACCGGCAACGGCACGGTGACGGGCGGCGTGATCGTGGATTCGGGCAAGTTCGACTGGTCGGCCTCGGGCAAGTTCCCCAGCCTGTCGGAACCCGAGCCCGCCTATCACGGGCTGAGGTTCCACGAGACCTTCGGTGCGCTGGCCTATACCTTCCACGGCATCGCCATCGGGCTGCGCGACCTGGGCATGACCATGAACCCGCAGGCCGCGCATTACACGCTGATGGGCATCGAGACGCTGGGCCTGCGCATGGCGCGCCATGTCGAGAATGCGCAGAAGGTCGCGGAATGGCTGGAGAAGGATCCGCGCGTCACCTCGGTCACCTATGCGGGCCTGGCGTCGTCGCCCTGGAACGCGACGGCGCGGCGGGTCTATCCCAAGGGGGCGGGGGCACTGTTCACCTTTGCGATCAGGGGCGGCTATGACGCGGCGGTGAAGCTGGTCGACAACCTCAAGCTGTTCAGCCACGTGGCGAATCTGGGCGACTCGCGCTCGCTGGTGATCCATTCCGCCTCGACCACGCACAGCCAGCTGACGGACGAGCAGAAGATTGCCGCCGGGGCCGGCCCGGACGTGGTGCGGCTGTCGATCGGCATCGAGGACGCCGCGGACATCATCGCCGACCTGGATCAGGCGCTGGCCGCCGCCACTGCCTGAGGCGGAACGGGCGGCGAGTCGCCTCGCCGCTCGCCTTGGTCAGTTCGCCGGGGCTTCCTCGGCCTCGCCTTCGCCCTCGGGCGCCGGCGGCTCGCCGCCTTCCGGCGCATCGGCCGGCTGCATGGCGAAGACGGCGGTGACATTGGCGCTGACGGCCAGCTCGCCCGCCTCGATCGGCGTGTCGGCGGCGCCGGCCGCCTCGGCGCGCATGGCCATCATAGGCCGCGGCCCGCCGCCCATCTGCACATCCGACAGCGAGATCAGCCGGCCGAGCCGCATCCCCGCCGCCTCGGCCATCACCTCGGCGCGGCGGCGCGCATCCGCCACCGCCTCGATGCGGGCCTGGTCCTCGGCCTCGGCCATGTCCTCGCGCGAGAAGCCGATGCCGCTGATCTCATTGGCGCCCGAGGCGACCAGCTTGTCCAGCACCGCGCCCAGCCCGCCGATGTCGCGCACCCGCACGGTGACGCTGTTCTGCGCGCCGTAGCCGGTCAGCTTCGGCGGCTGGCCGTCCTGATAGTCGATCACCGGCGACAGGTTCAGCCCCGAGGTCTGGATGTCGCGCGCCTCGATGCCCTCGGCCTTCAGCGCCTCGATGACCTTGGCCTGCTGTTCGGCGTTCTGCGCCATGGCCTCGGCGGCGGTGGCGGCGCGGGTGCTGACGCCCAGGGTGATCGTGGCCAGGTCGGGCTGGGCCGTGGCCTGGCCCTGGCCGGTCACGGTCAGCCGGGCGACGGGGGAATGTTTCATGCCATGATGTCCCATAGGTGCGGGCAGCGGCGGGGCGTCGGGCGGGGCAGGCTGCGCGAGCAGCGGGCCAGCGCCCAGAACGATCAGCGTCGCGGCGGCGATCAGGGGTCGGAATTGGGGCATCGGGTGGTTTCTCCTTGGCGCGCCGGAGCGGTGCGGTCGCGCGATTGTCCTCATGAGCCCGTATAACCCCGGAATTTCGTTCCGGATGCCTCACAATCCGGTGTTCTGCTTTTCACGGATCGCGTTCTGGGTTAGTCCGAAGGGACCAATGACCAAGATGCGCCCCGGCGCCCGGAACCGAAAGCAAAGCCTGTCGATGTCGCTTGATTCCGTTACCGAATACGCTCTCTCTTTCAGCGAGGATGCCGTGCATCTGCAGCGGCGCGACCGGACCGGCGGTCAGGGCGGCGCGAACTGGCGGCATCTGGGTTCGGTCGATTTCGCTTCCGCCAGCTTCCGCGAGGAATTCACCCGCCTGCGCGCCATGGCGACCGGCGCCGGAGTCGAGGCGGCGCTGCCGGTCACGCTGGTCATTCCCGACGACCAGATCCTTTATACCACGCTGACCGTCGCGCCCGGCGCCGACCGCGCGCGCGCCGTGGGCCGGGCGCTGGACGGGCTGACCCCCTATGCCATCGACGACCTGGCCTTCGACTGGGAGGGCGACGGCGACAGCGTGCGCGTCGCCGCCGTGGCCCGGCAGACCCTGCGCGAGGCCCACGATTTCGCCATGCAATACGGGTTCGAGGGGCAGGGCTATTGCGCGACTCCTGCCCCGGATCTCTATCCGGGCGAGCCGGTCTTCGTGCTGGAGCCTGCGGCACGTGCCCGTCCGCAGGTCGATCCGGCGCAGGCGGCGGTGACCGCTTCGGCGCTGCTGATCGAGGAGGAACCGCCCGAGGCGGGGGACGCGCTGGATCTCGGCGGCGATCAGGCCGAGGACCCGGACGAGGAAATCGCGGCCGGGGACCCGCCCGGGCCGCCCTCGGACGGGCCGTTGTCCCCGCCGGAAGATGGCGAGACTTCGGCCGCGCCGGCCCGGCAAGCCCAAGAAACCGCGGCGCAGCCGTCGGACGAGGAAGCGCAATCCGCCGCAGCGCCGTCGCCGGTGGACGCGGCCGCGCCCAGCCCGGACGCGGAGGTTGTTGCGGGTCCGGCCGCGCCGCTTGACGGCCCGGCTTCGGCCGCGTCGCCATCCCCTGCCGGGCCCATCCCTGCCGAAGCGGCGCCAGAGGCCGAAGCCCCTGCCGCCGAACCCGCCCCTGCCGCCGAGGCTCCGGTCGCCGGCCCCGATCCGGTTGCGCCCCCGACCCAGGCGGTGGATGCCGATCCTGCCGAGCCGCGGCAGCAGCCCGAACCCCTTGCAACTGCGGCAATCGGCCCTGCGCCCAAGCCCGGCGAGCCGAAGGAAGATTCCGCCCCGGCCGCGCCACAGGTCGAGGCCGCCCCGGTCGCGGAAACCGCTGTGGCCGGGACATCGGCCTCGCGCGCCGTTCCGCCGGCCGGCCCTGCCGGCTCGGCGGCTCTGAACGCGCGCGCGCGTGCCGTGCATGACCGCGCCGCCGGCGCCCGTCAGGCCCGGCCCGTCGGCGCCGCCCCGGTTCCGCCCCGCCGCCCGGGCGAGCGCGGCGGGCTTCTGGGACTGGTCGCCATGCTGGGCGTGCTGGTCCTGGGCCTGATCCTGATCTGGGCCTTCCTGGTTCCGGAAAGGCAGGGCGGTCAGCTTGCCGCCATCGCCCCCGCCGAGCAGGCCGCGCCGGCGCAGCCCGTTCCGTCCGCGCCGACCCCGGCCGAGCCCGACCCGGCCCCCGACGCAGCCGCCGCGCCGGCCCCGGCTGCGGCTGCCGACCCAGCCCCCGCCCCGGTCCCGACCGCTGCCTTGCAGCCGGCGGCCGCGCCGCTGCCGTCCGCCGCGCCGCAGCCCGATACCGCCCCGGCGGGCACCGTCCTGCCCGCCGCAACGCATGCCGCGCCGGTTTCGGCCCTGACCGAGGAAGAGCAGCGTCGCGTTCTGGTTGCCGGGACCGCCGTCGCCGCCGCGGTGATCTCCTCCTCCGCGCCGGCCTCGGCCCCTGTGCCGGCGGATCCGGCCCCGTCTCAGGCCGGCATTTCCGCCACCGTTCCGGCCCGGACCGTCGTCTCGGCCCGCCCCGCAGCGGCACCGGCGGCATCGCGGAACCCTGCGCCGGCCGCTGCGCAGACCCGGCCGGCCGCCACCCGGCTGACCAGCTCGGCCCGGCCGCAACTGGCGCCGCGGCGCACCACGCCGCAGGCCAGCGTGCCGCGCGCCGACACCGCGCCCAACCTGCCCGCGAACCCGCTGCCCTTCGAGGCGAGCCAGCGGCAGGCCCGGCCCGTCACCAGCGCCCGTCCGCCCGAGCGCAGCCGCCGCGCCGCGCCTGCGCCCGCGGCCCCGGCGGCCCCCGTCGCGGCCGCCCCGGCCGGTGCCCAGCCCGTCGCCACGACCAGCAGCGCCGCGCTGCGCGGCTCGGCCCGGCCGCCCTCGCGTCCCGAAGGCTCGGCCCCCGAGCTTTCGCCCGGCCCTTCCGGCAGCGGCGGGGCCGACGGGTTGACCCCGGACGAACGGCAGCATCTGCGGATGCTGATCCGCGATCTGGGGCGCTCGGGTCTGGTGTCGCTGCGCGCCGCGCCGCCGCCGGGCGAGCGTCTTGCCCAGGTCCGGCCGCAGCGCAAGCCGGGCACGGCCAGCGATGCCGTCAGCCCTTCGGCCATCGACGACGCGCTGAGGTCGGCGACCACGCCGCCACCGGACAAGCCCGAACGCGCCGCCGCCCCCGCTGCCGCGCCCGCCCGGGATTCGGGCGGGCTTTTGCATGGCTCGGCGCGCCCGCGGGCCCGGCCCGGTGCGGCGGCCGTCTCGGGCCAGGCGGTCGAGGCGGCGATCTCGGCCGCGGTCGAGGCTTCGCCGGCCACGCCGGGCGGGGTGCAGCTTTCCGCCCTGGCCTCGTCGCCGCTGCCGCCCCGGCGCGGCGATGCCGCCCCCGCGGCGGCGGCCGCCCCCGCTGCCGTTCCGCCCGCAGCGCCCGAGGCCGCGCCGCCGGCCGCCCCCGGACCCAGCGAGGCCGAACTGGCCGCGCGCCGCGCCCTCGACGAGCAGCTGCAGGCCCAGGCCGAGGCCCGCATCCGCGCCCGTGCCGCCGCCGACGCCAAGGCCGAGGCCGAGGCCCGCGCCCAGGCCGAGGCCCGGGCCCGCGCCCAGGCCGAGGCCGAGGAACGCGCCGCCCGCGCCCGACGCCAGGATTACAAGCCGCCCGAGATCGACAACGAGCCCGAGATCGCGGCCGGCGCCGTGGGCAAGGGCGCGACCACCGCCACCGTGGCCAAGGCGGCCACCCAGGCGCGCGGCCTCGACCTGGGCCGCACCACGGTCATCGGCATCATCGGCGCCGGCAAGGCCAGCCGGGCGCTGATCCGGCTGCGCAACGGCAAGGTAGTGACCGTGCGGCTCGGCGACCGCATCGACGGCGGCACCATCAACTCGATCGGCGACGGACGGCTGACCTATGTCAAGGCGGGCCGCACCCATGAATTGCGGATGCTGGACGGCCGCTGATCCGGCCTTCGTCCCGCCGGTCGCGCGTCCGCTGTGAGCCGAGGCAGCGCAGACCGGCACCTGCCGCCCGCGCGAGGGCCTGCACCTGTCCCGTCCCGCTGCTTGCGGATACGGCCATCTGCCTGCCGCTGTCGCCCCGCCTTCGCCGACGGCATGCCCCGCACAGCGCCGCGGTGCGGTTCGCGTCGCCGGCTCGCCGGTCCCGGCTCTTGCGAGCCGCGCCCCAAGCGCCTAGAAGGCTGGGCAGCCTTGCCAGGGAAAATGCCATGCTCGACCATCTGACCTATACCGCCCCGGAACCGAAGATCATTCAGGGCGCGAAACAGGACTGGGAACTGGTCATCGGGCTGGAGGTCCATGCCCAGGTCGCCTCGAACGCCAAGCTGTTTTCCGGCGCCTCGACCGGCTTCGGCGCCGAGCCGAACAGCCATGTCGCTTTCGTCGATGCCGCCATGCCGGGCATGCTGCCGGTGATCAACGAATTCTGCGTGGCGCAGGCGGTCAAGACCGGCCTCGGCCTCAAGGCGCGGATCAACCTGGTCTCGGCCTTCGACCGCAAGAACTATTTCTATCCGGACCTGCCGCAGGGCTACCAGATCAGCCAGCTCTACCACCCCATCGTGGGCGAGGGCGAGGTGATCGTCGACATGGCCCCCGGCATCGCCCGCCGTGTCAGGATCGAGCGCATCCACCTGGAACAGGATGCCGGCAAGTCGATCCACGACATGGACCCGAACATGTCCTTCGTCGACCTGAACCGCACCGGCGTCGCGCTGATGGAGATCGTCAGCCGCCCAGACATCCGCGGCCCCGAGGAGGCGGCGGCCTATGTCGCCAAGCTGCGCCAGATCATGCGCTACCTCGGCACCTGCGACGGCAACATGCAGAACGGCAACCTGCGCGCCGACGTGAACGTCTCGGTCTGCGCCCCCGGCGCCTATGAGCGATATCAGGAAACCGGCGATTTCAGCCATCTCGGCACCCGCTGCGAGATCAAGAACATGAACTCGCTGCGCTTCATCCAGGCCGCCATCGAATACGAGGCCCGCCGCCAGATCGCCATCATCGAGGACGGCGGCACGGTTGTGCAGGAAACCCGGCTCTACGATCCCGACCGCGGCGAGACCCGCTCGATGCGCTCGAAGGAGGAAGCCCACGACTATCGCTATTTCCCCGATCCCGACCTCTTGCCGCTCGAGATCGAGCAGGACTGGGTGGACGGCATCGCCGCCGCCATGCCGGAACTGCCCGACGAGAAGAAGGCGCGCTTCGTCAAGGAGCTCGGCCTGTCGGAATATGACGCCGGCGTGCTGACCGCCGAGGTCGAAAGCGCCGATTACTTCGAGCAGGTGGCCGCCGGCCGCGACGGCAAGATGGCAGCGAACTGGGTCATCAACGAGCTGTTCGGCCGGCTGAACAAGGAAGGGCTGAGCGTCGAGACCTCGCCGGTCTCCGCCGCCCAGCTCGGCGGGGTGATCGACCTGATCGGCTCGGGCGCGATCTCGGGCAAGATCGCCAAGGAGCTGTTCGAGATCCTCTGGACCGAGGGCGGCGACCCGGCCGAGATCGTGGAATCGCGCGGCATGAAGCAGGTCACCGACCTCGGCGCCATCGAGGCGGCGGTGGACGAGATCATCGCCGCGAACCCGGCGCAGGTGGAAAAGGCCAAGGCCAACCCCAAGCTGGCCGGCTGGTTCGTCGGCCAGGTGCTGAAGGCGACCGGCGGCAAGGCCAACCCGGCGGCGGTGAACGAGCTGGTGGCGAAGAAGCTGGGCGGCTGACTTGTCAGGGGCGTCCCGAGACGGTGCGCCCCGCCCATCCGCATGGGCCGGGCGGCGTCCCCGCCGGCCCTCGCCGTCCGGCTCTAGGCAGGCCCATCGTGCCCGGCTTTCCCTCCTTCCGCTCCCGAACATGTGCAGCGGGCGACGCGCGCCGGCATTGCGCAGCCCGCTTCCCTTGGCCGGCCATCTCGCCTAACCTTCGGCCCAAAGGAAAGGCATCCGCATGAGCAGCTACGAATACACCGTCATCCCCGCACCCGCCCGCGGCGAAAAGGTCCGGGGCGCGAAATCCGGGATCGAGCGTTTCGCCGCCACGCTGACCGATGTGCTGAACGACATGGCCCGCGACGGCTGGGACTATGTCCGGGTCGAGACACTGCCGGCCGAGGAACGCTCGGGCCTCACCAGCCGAACCACGGTCTATCACAACCTGCTGATCTTCCGCCGCGCCCTCGCCGCGCCCGGCCGGCAGCAGGTCCCCCTGCCGGCCGCCACGGCCGAGCCGCAGCCCGCCGAACCTGCCGCCATGGAACCCGCCGCCGAGGAAACCCCGGCCGGCACCGCCCAGCAGCCGGCGCGCGGCCCCTTCAGCCAGCCGATGCGCGCCACCCCCAAGCCGGCGCCGCTGGCCGCCCCCGGCAACCATACCCGTGCCCGCGCCGCCGAGCCGCCGCTGACCGCGCCGCAAGCCCCGGCCCCGGCCGGCCCGCGCCTCGGCCCCGCCAGCCGCTGATTTCTCCGTTTTCCAAATACTCCGGGGTGAGCCCCCGGCACGGGGGCGAGGGGCAGCGCCCCTCGGGCCCTCACCAATGCGGCGGCCGCTGGTCCGCCAGCGGCACGGTGCCCGCCTCGGATTCGCGTTCGGCCTCGCGCTCCATCAGCATGCCGACATGGCGCGCCAGCCGGGCGATCTCGCTTTCCTGCCGGGCCACGATGCCCGACAGATCCTCGACGGTGCGCGCCAGATAGGCCACGGCTTCCTCCAGCCGCTCGATGCGTTCCTGCGTCTGCTTGTCCATTCATCCTCCATCCGTTAGACCGCCGCATGGAAAAGCCCGAGGCAAACCATGGCGAAAGATCAGAAGAAACAGCCCCGTCCCAAGGCCGAGACGCCCAAGGGGTTCCGCGACTATTTCGGCGCGGATGTGACCGAGCGCAAGCAGATGCTCGACCGCATCGCCGAGATCTATCATCGCCACGGCTTCGAGCCGCTCGAAACCAGTGCCGTGGAAACCGTCGAGGCGCTGGGAAAGTTCCTGCCCGATGTGGACCGCCCCAATGCCGGCGTCTTTGCCTGGCAGGAGGCCGAGGTTCCGGGTGGCGGCGCCGGCGACTGGCTGGCGCTGCGCTATGACCTGACCGCGCCGCTGGCCCGCGTCGCCGCGCAGTTCCGCAACGACCTGCCCAGCCCCTATCGCCGCTATGCCATGGGCCCGGTCTGGCGCAATGAAAAGCCGGGGCCGGGCCGCTTCCGCCAGTTCTACCAATGCGACGCCGATACCGTGGGCTCGGCCTCGGTCGCCGCAGATGCCGAGATCTGCGCCATGCTGGCGGCGGCCTTGGAACATGCCGGCATCGCCCGCGGCGACTACCTGATCCGCATCAACAACCGCAAGGTGCTGAACGGCATCCTGGAATCCACGGGTGTGGCCGAGGGCAAGCCTGCCGACGACGTGCTGCGCACCATCGACAAGTTCGACAAGGTCGGCGAGGAAGGCGTGCGCCAGTTGCTCACCACCGGCCGCAAGGACGAGTCCGGCGCCTTCATCGAGGGCGTGGGCCTGAGCCCGGAACAGGCCGGTCCGGTGCTGGCCTTCCTGACCTCGAAGGGCGCGGACAACGCCGCGACGCTGCAAAACCTGCGCGCCGCCGTCGGCGCCTCGACCGTGGGCGCCGAGGGCGTGGACGAACTGGCCCAGATCGCCGGGATGCTTACCGCCATGGGCGTGGGCGAGGATCGCGCCGTCATCGACCCCTCGATCGTGCGCGGCCTGGGCTATTACACCGGCCCGGTCTTCGAGGCCGAGCTGACCTTCGAGATCCTCGACGACAAGGGCCGCAAGCGCCAGTTCGGCTCGGTCGCCGGCGGCGGGCGCTATGACGGGCTGGTGGAACGCTTCACCGGCCAGAAGGTGCCCGCGACCGGCGTCTCCATCGGCGTGGACCGGCTGCTGGCCGCCCTGCGCGCCAAGGGGCTGATGGGCGGGGCCGAGCCGGGCCCGGTCGTCGTCACCGTCATGGACCGCGAGCGCATGGCCGATTACCAGGCCATGGCGGCGGAACTGCGCGCGGCCGGCATCCGCGCCGAGGTCTATCTGGGCAACCCCAAGAACTTCGGCAACCAGCTGAAATATGCCGACAAGCGCAATGCCCCGGTCGCCGTCATCCAGGGCGGCGACGAGGCGGCGCGCGGCGTGGTGCAGGTCAAGGACCTGATCCTGGGGGCGAAGATCGCGGCCCAGGCCAGCCACGAGGAATGGAAGGCCCAGCCCGCCCAGACCGAAGTGGCCCGCGCCGATCTGGTCGCCGAAGTCCGGCGCATCCTGGGATGAGCAAGCGCGAGAAACAGGCCATCGGCCAGCAGATCCTTGCCGCCTTCCGCGCCGCCGGGGCCGAGGAGGTCGCGCCCGACCTGCTGCTGCCGGCCGAGACCTTGCTGGACCTCTATGGCGAGGACATCCGCGCCCGCGCCTATGTGACCCAGGACCCGATCCGCGGCGAGATGATGCTGCGCCCCGACTTCACCGTGCCGGTGGTGCAGATGCACATGGCCAGCGGCGCCGAGCCCGCCCGCTATTGCTATCTGGGCGAGGTGTTCCGCAAGCAGGACCATGGCGAGACGCGCCCCGAGCATCCGCGCGACAACGAATACCTGCAGGCGGGCTTCGAGCTTTTCGCCCGCGACCCGGACGCCGATGCCGAGGTCTTCGCGCTGTTTCACGACATCCTCGCGCCCCTGAAGCTGCAGGCCAGCATGGGCGACATGGACCTGCTGATGGACGCGGTGCGCGCCTTGCCGCTGTCGGGCGCGCGCCGCGCCGCGCTTTTGCACCACATCTGGCGGCCGCGGCGCTTTGCCAAGGCGCTGGCGCGCTTCGCCGCGCCGGCCGAGGCCCGCAGCTTCCCGAAAAGCGCCGCGCCCTGGACCGGGCTGCGTTCGCCGGCCGAGATGCAGGCCCGCATCGACCGGCTGCGCAGCGATGCCGCCGAGGCGCCGCTGCCGCCGCAATGGGTCGAGCGGCTGGAGCGGCTGTTCGCCATCCAGGCCCCGGCCCCCGAGGCGCTGCGGCAGCTGCGCGGGCTGGCGGCCGAGATCCCCGATATCGCCGAGGCGGTGGACCGGCTGGAACGCAACCTGGCGGCGCTGTCCGCGCGCGGCATCGACGTGGCCCAGGTGCATTTCGACGCCAGCCATGGCCGGCACACGATGGAATATTACGACGGCATGACCTTCAGCTTCGCGGCGGCGGGGCGCGAGGACTGGCCGCCCGTCGCCTCGGGCGGGCGCTACGACGCGCTGGCGGCGGTTCTGGGCCAGGCGCAGGGCCGCTCGATCCCGGCGGTGGGCGGCATCATCCGGCCGGGTCTGGTTTACGAATTGGGGGGCCAGGTCTTGGGGAAAGCAGCATGATCCGGCTGGGCGTGCCGTCCAAGGGACGGCTGATGGAGCAGTGCTTCGACTGGTTCGCCGCCCGCGGCGTGACCCTGTCGCGCGCCGGGTCCGAGCGCGAATATGCCGGCCGGGTCGACGGGGCCGGGGACGTGGCGCTGGTGCTGCTTTCGGCGGGCGAGATCCCGCGCGAGCTCATGGCCGGCCGCATCCATCTGGGCGTGACCGGCACCGACCTGATCCGCGAGAAGCTGGCCGGCTGGCGCAGCCATGTCGAGGAACTGGCGCCGATGGGCTTCGGCCATGCCGACCTGATCCTCGCCGTGCCCGCCTGCTGGTCGGATTGCGAGACCCTGGACGATTTCGCCACCATCGCCCGCGATTTCCGCGCCGAGCACGGCTTCCGCCTGCGCATCGCTACCAAGTATCACCGGCTGGTGCGCGCCTGGCTTTCGGCGCAGGAGGTCGCGGATTACCAGCTGGTCGACAGCCAGGGCGCGACCGAGGGCACGGTGGCCAACCTGACCGCCGAGGCCATCGCCGACATCACCTCCTCGGGCGAGACGCTGCGCGCCAACCACCTGAAGATCATCGGCGAAGAACCGATCCTGCGCTCGCAGGCGACGCTCTTGCGCTCGCTGGCGGCGGGGGACGAGGCCGAGGTGCGGGATTTCGCGGCACGGCTCGGGCTCTAGAAACCTCGGGCGGGGCAGGGGCGTTGTGCCTTGCCACCTGTCACGGAGAAAGATGATGCGCTTGGCCGCCCTGATGCTGATCCTGTCCGCAAGCCCCGCGCTCGCCGCCTCCGCGGAGGCCTGGGAGCAGTTCCGCCAGGATGTCGAGACGGCCTGCACCGCGCTGGCCCCCGAAGCGGGCGAGACGGCCATCGAGGTCAACCCCTTCGGTTCGGAAAGCTATGGCGCGGCGCTGCTGATCACCACGCTGGCCGATGGCGGGGTGGATCGTTACGTCTGCATCTATGACAAGCAGGCCGGAACCGCCGAGCTGACCGCGCCCTTCACGCCGCCGCAGGAAGTGGTCGAGCCGCAGGCCGATGCGGCGGGCAATGTCGCGCCGGTCGAGGACACCCGGACGGACGCGCATCTGGTCAAGCCGTGACGCCCGCGCCTGTCGCGCGGCCGCATGGGTATTTGAAAAACAGAGAAAGCTTCAGTCGAGCCCGACCAGGGCCCGCGCGAAGTCTCGGGCGTCGAAGGCGTCGAGATCGTCGATCTGCTCGCCCACGCCGATGGCATGGATCGGCAGGCCGAAGCGGTCGGCCAGGGCCACAAGAACGCCGCCGCGGGCGGTGCCGTCCAGCTTGGTCATGACCAGGCCCGAGACATCGGCGAGCTTCTGGAAGGTCTCGACCTGGCTCAGCGCGTTCTGGCCGGTGGTGGCGTCCAGCACCAGCAGGGTGTTGTGCGGCGCCGAAGGGTCCTTCTTGCGGATGACGCGGACGATCTTGGCCAGCTCCTCCATCAGGTCCTGGCGATTCTGCAGGCGGCCGGCAGTGTCGATCATCAGCAGGTCGGCGCCCTCGGCCTCGGCCCGGGTCATGGCGTCGAAGGCGAGGCTGGCGGGGTCCGAGCCCTCGGGCGCGGTCATCACCGGCACGCCGGCGCGCCGGCCCCACACCTGCAATTGCTCGACGGCGGCGGCGCGGAACGTGTCGCCGGCCGCGATCACCACCTTCTTGCCCGCCGCCTTGAACTGGCTGGCGAGCTTGCCGATGGTGGTGGTCTTGCCCGAGCCGTTCACCCCCACCACCAGAACCACCTGCGGCCGCTTGGGATAGAGGGGCAGGGGCTTGGCGACCGGGGTCATGATGCGGGCGATCTCCTCGGCCAGCAGCTCTTTCAGCTCGGTGGCCGAAATGCGGCGGCCCATGCGGCCTTCGGCGATATTGGCGGTGACGCGCAGCGCCGTTTCGACACCCATGTCGGCCTGGATCAGCATCTCCTCGAGCTGCTCCAGCATCTCGTCGTCCAGCTCGCGGCGCGGCTCGGCCGTGGCGGCCTGGCCGAAGATGCGGCCGAGAAGCCCGGGCTTGGCGGGCGTGTCGGAGATCGGGGCTTGCGGGGCCGGGGCCGCGGGCGGCACCGGCGCGGCGCTTTCCGGTTCGGCGCCTTCGGACACGATGTCATCCAGCCCCGCGCCGATCTTCGACGAGGACCGCGTCAGCCGCTCGCGCAGTTTCGAGAAAAACGCCATGCACCCATCCTTCTGCCTGTGGCGCAAGAGACTAGGCGTTCCGCGGCCAAAGGAAAAGGGCGCCTGCGAAGCGCCCTTCTTTCTTGTCGAAATATCCCGGGGGTGTGGGGGCAGCGCCCCCACGGCGCTCAGGCCTTGCCCAGATAGATGTCGACCAGCTTCTGCAGCATGTCCAGCGCATCCTCGCGCGAGCGCTGAAAGCTGTTGCGGCCGATGATCGAGCCGTTGCCGCCGCCGTCGCGGATGGCGCGGGCGTCGTCATAGACCGCATCCGCGCCCTTGGCCGCGCCGCCCGAGAACACCACGATGCGCCGGCCGTTGAAGGCCGACTGCATGCAATGCGCGACGCGCTTGGCCTGGGTCGAGATGTCGATGCCCTTGGCCTCGTAGACCTTCTTCGCCTCGCCCAGTTCCAGGTGGTCGGTCGAGAGCTTGATCTTGATGACATGCGCGCCGATCAGCGCCGCGATCTGCGCGGCATAGGCGGCGATGTCGATGGCGGTCTCGCCGTCCTTGCTGATCGCCTCGCCGCGCGGATAGGACCAGATCACCGTCGCCACGCCCTTGGCTGCGGCTTCCTTGCGCATCTCGACGATCTCCTCGATCATGTCGAGCGCCATGTCCGAGCCCGGATAGATGGTGAAGCCGATGGCCGAGCAGCCCAGCCGCAGCGCGTCGTCCACCGAGGCGGTGATCGCCTGGTTCTTGCCGGCCGTGTCCGACATCAGCGAATTGGCCGAGTTCACCTTGAGAATGGTCGGGATCTGGCCGGCGAAGGTGTCGGCGCCCGCCTCGATCATGCCCAGCGGCGCGGCATAGGCGTTCAGCCCGGCGTCGATGGCCAGCTGATAGTGGTAATGCGGGTCGTAGCCGGCCGGGTTCGGTGCAAAGCTGCGCGCCGGGCCGTGCTCGAACCCCTGGTCCACGGGCAGGATGATCATCTTGCCGGTGCCGGCCAGCTTGCCGGTCATCAGCATGCGGGCCAGCTGTGCCTTCACACCCGGCGCTTCGCCCTCGTAATTGGCGAGGATCTTGCGGACGGTATCGGTCATCTGCATCGGGAACTCCATGTCTGAATGCGGGCTGATTAACAGACCCGTCGCCGAGGGCAATCGCGATTGCGCTAACGGAACCGGCGGCGGCGGTCCGGCGCTGTTGCGAGGTCGGAATTGCCGGGATCCCCGGGGCAGCCGAAGACCGCGGCGGCATTCCCGAACCAATCCGCCAGAACCTCCGTTTCCCCTGGTGCGGGGCCGGCCTCCTTGGTCTCGATCGGGGCCCTTTTTCTCGCTATCTGTCCCTCGATACCGACTCG
The DNA here is from genome assembly GCF_000518925.1 of Paracoccus sp. J39. Lineage (NCBI taxonomy): Bacteria > Pseudomonadati > Pseudomonadota > Alphaproteobacteria > Rhodobacterales > Paracoccaceae > Paracoccus > Paracoccus sp. J39. Next base: position 201,447 of record NZ_JAEN01000002.1, read on the forward strand.
CGTGATGCCGGCGCAACCTGCCGCCCGCCGCGATCTCCGCGGCCCTGGCGGTCGAGCCCGCCCCGTCAGGGGGAACGGATCCTGCGTCCTGCCGCACAACCTTGACGGGAACCGGGCCGTCGAGGCAGGGTTGATCGAAGAGGAGGCGCCCATGCCCGACGATCCTGACCCCGACCGTGAACGGGCCGCCCGCCGTCATCTCGTGCCGATCATCGGCATGGGTGTGGCGGTGATCGTGGCGGTGATCGCGCTCATCCTGTTCATCACCGCCGGGTCCGGGAAGCAGGACGACGCGCCGCGCGCCGACCCGCCCGCCCAGCCTGCTGCGCAGGACTGAGGCGGCGTCGGGCAGGCGGCCGCGCGGCCCCCTGCCTGCCGTCAGCGTTTCTGCAGCGCCGCCACGCCCGGCAGTTCCTTGCCCTCCATCCATTCCAGGAAGGCGCCGCCGGCGGTCGAGATGAAGGTGAAATCGCCCGAGACGCCGGCCTTGTTCAGCGCCGCCACCGTGTCGCCGCCGCCGGCGACCGAGATCAGCTTGTCCTCGCGCGTCAGCCGCGCCGCTTCCTGCGCGGCGGCATTGGTCGCGGCGTCGAAGGGCGGGATCTCGAAGGCGCCGAGCGGGCCGTTCCAGATCAGCGTGCGGCAGGTCTCGAAGACCTCGCGGATCTTCGCCACGGTCGCCGGGCCGGCGTCGAGGATCATCGCATCGGCGGGGCAGGCGTCGGCCGCCACCGTCTCGCTTGCCGCGCCGGCCTTGAACTCGCGCGCCACCACCACGTCCACCGGCAGGTGGATGGTGCAGCCGGTCTTGCCGGCCTTTTCGAGGATGTCGCGCGCGGTGTCGGCCATGTCGCGCTCGGCCAGCGACTTGCCGACCTCGATGCCCTGGGCGACCAGGAAGGTGTTCGCCATGCCGCCGCCGATGACCAGGTGATCGACCTTCTCGATCAGGTTGCCGAGCAGGTCGAGCTTGGTCGAGACCTTGGCGCCGCCGACCACCGCCACCACCGGGCGCTGCGGATTGCCGAGCGCGGCGTCCAGCGCCTTCAGCTCCGCCTCCATCAGCCGGCCGGCGGCGGCGGGCAGCAGCCGCGCGATGCCCTCGGTCGAGGCATGCGCCCGATGCGCGGCCGAGAAGGCGTCGTTCACATAGGCCTGACCCAGCGCCGCCAGCGAGGCGGCGAAGGTCGCGTCATTGGTTTCCTCGCCCGGATAGAAGCGGGTATTCTCCAGCAGCAGCACGTCGCCCTTGGCAAGATCGGCCACGGCGCGCTTGGCGGGGCCGCCGATGGCTTCCTCGGCGAACTTCACCGGCTGGCCGAGCGCCTTTTCCAGCGCCGGGATCACCACCTTCAGGCTCATGCTGTCCACGCGCTGGCCCTTGGGGCGGTCGAAATGCGCCAGCAGCACCGGGATGCCGCCCCGGGCCTGGATGTCCTTGACGGTCGGCACGATCTTTTCGATCCGGGTGGCGTCGGTGACCTGGCCGTTCTCGACCGGGACGTTCACGTCCACGCGGACAAGCACCACCTTGCCGTCAAGCTCCAGGTCGTCGATCGTGTTGAAATCCGCCATGGTCTCGTCCCTTTCCTGATGGGCTTTGGCGCCCGTGCGCGGTTTTCCCGCATCATGACATTTTCGTCAACCGGCCCCGCAATCATGGACGGCGGCGAACCGCCGGGGGCAATGGCGGCGTTGTATGGGCGAAGCGAAATGCTTATGCCTTTGCCCAAGCCATCAGAAGGAGACCCCCATGGCCGAGATCAAGGATCCCGAGAACACGGTCATCATCGAGCTGAAGGACGGCCCGGTGGTGATCGAGCTGCTGCCCGATGTCGCCCCGAAACATGTCGAGCGCATGAAGGAACTGGCCCGGGCCGGGAAATACGACAATGTGGCCTTCCACCGCGTGATCGAGGGCTTCATGGCCCAGACCGGCGACGTGGAACATGCCAATATGGAAAACAACTACAATCCGGGCCGCGCCGGCACCGGGGGCTCGGACCTGCCGGACCTGCCGGCCGAGTTCTCGCGCCTGCCGCATGACCGCGGCACGCTGGGCGCGGCGCGTTCGATGAACCCGAACAGCGCCAACAGCCAGTTCTTCATCAACTTCAAGGACAACCATTTCCTGAACGGGCAATATACCGTCTATGGCCGGGTCATCGAGGGCATGGAGCATGTCGACAAGATCGCCCGCGGCGAGCCGCCGGCGAATCCCGACCGGATGATCTCGGTGAAGGTGGCGGCCGATGCGCAGTAAGCTGCTGGCTTCCGCCCTGCTGCTGGCCGCCGGCGCGGCCGCCCATCCGGTCCTGGCCGAGGGTCTGCCGGGCGTCACCGACGGCCCCGGCCCGAACCTGGTGATCGAGGTCGCCGATGCCAAGGGGAACGCCAAGGGCCGGATCGTCCTGGACCTCTATAACGACAAGGCACCGAAGCATGTCGAGCGGCTGGTGACGCTGGCGAAGTCCGGCGCCTATGACGGGGTGGTGTTCCACCGCGTGATCGACGGCTTCATGGCCCAGACCGGCGATGTCGAGTTCGGCAAGCATGGTGGCGACACCGCGCGGGCCGGCATGGGCGGCTCGAACATGCCGGACCTGCAGGCCGAGTTCAACGATGTCAGCTTCCAGGCAGGCACCGTGGGCATGGCGCGGGCGCAGGACCCGAATTCGGCCAACAGCCAGTTCTTCATCGACTTGGCGCCGGCCACCTTCCTTGACGGGCAATATACCGTGGTCGGCCAGCTGGTCGATGGCTGGGATGTGCTGAACGCGGTCAAGAAGGGCGATCCCGCCGCCAACGGCTCGGTGGTCGAGCCCGACTACATGGTCAAGGTGACGGTCGAGGAATAAGCCCGCCGCCCGACCCGAAAGCCCCGCCCCGCGCGGGGCTTTTCTTCAAGGAGTCCCCGCATGACCACGCTTTACATCGACGCCGACGCCTGCCCGGTCAAACCCGAGGCCGAACGGGTCGCGACCCGGCTGCGCGTGCCGATGGTGCTGGTCTGCAACGGCGGGCTGCGGCCGCCGGCCAATCCGCTGCTGTCGCTGGTGATCGTGCCCGAGGGGCCGGATGCGGCCGACCAGTGGATCGCGGCGCATTGCGGCCCGGGCGACGTGGTGGTCACCACCGACCTGCCGCTGGCCGACCGCTGCCTCAAGGCCGGCGCGCAGGTCGTGCAGCCCGACGGCGAGGTGCTGACGCCGGGCAATATCGGCCCGCGGCTGGCGACGCGCGACCTGATGCAGGACATCCGCGCCGCCGACCCATTCCACCAGGGCCGCGGCGGCGGTTTCGGCAAACCCGAGCGGGCGCGGTTCCTGCAAGCGCTGGACCGGGTGATGGCGGCGGCGCTGCGGGCCGGCTAGCGTGCGGGCCATGGACAGCGCGCCGCGAAGATGATTTCACCTCGCCCCATGTTCACGCGCCGATCCGCCCCTTACTGGGCCAGCTTCCTCATCATCCTCCTGGCTGCGGCCTGGCTGCTCTGGATCGGGCGCGAGCCGATCTGCACATGCGGCCATGTCAAGCTCTGGCACGGCGAGACGATGAGTTCCGAGAATTCGCAGCATCTGACCGACTGGTATACGCCCTCGCACATCATCCACGGGCTGCTGTTCTATGCAGGGCTGTGGCTGGTGGCGCGGCGCCTGTCTTTCGGCTGGCGGCTGGCGATCGCGACGCTGGTCGAATCCGCCTGGGAGATCGTCGAGAATTCCGACGCGATCATTGGGCGCTACCGCGCGGTGACCATCTCGCTGGACTATTACGGCGACAGCGTGGTCAATTCGGTGGCGGATATCCTGGCGATGGTGCTGGGCTTCGTGCTGGCGGCGCGGCTGCCGGTCTGGGCCTCGGTCGCCATGGTGATCGGCTTCGAGGCGCTGACCACCTGGCTGATCCGCGACGGGCTGGTGCTGAACGTGCTGATGCTGCTCTGGCCGCTGGAGGCGGTGAGGGCCTGGCAGGGCGGGTGAGAAAGCGGCAGTGGACACCCCCCGCTTGGCATTCGAACGGTAGAGGGCGGGCGACAGGGCTTCCCCGGCCCTGTCGCTGGGGGTATTGGGGGAGCGAAGAAGTCGCGCGCCGCTCTTCGCTTATCCCACCTGCACCATGCGGTGCTTCTTCTTGCCGACCGAGACCTTCAGCCCCTTGCCGATCAGCGCCGCGTCGACCGGCAACTGCGGGTCCGAGACCGCCTCGTTGTTCAGCCGCAGCCCGCCCTCGGCGATCAGGCGCTTGGCCTCCTTGCCCGAGGCGGTGATGCCGGTCTGCGCCAGCAGTTGCACCACCGTCAGGCCCGAGGCCAAGGCATCGGCGCCGATGGTCACCACCTCCAGATCGCCGCCGGCGCCGCCCTGCTCGAAGACCTCGCGGGCGGTCGCCTCGGCCGAGGCGGCGGCTTCGGCGCCGTGCAGCAGCGTCGTGACCTCGTTGGCGAGGATGATCTTGGCGGCGTTGATCTCGGAGCCGGAAAGCCGGCCGAGGCGGTCGCATTCCTCGACCGGAAGCTCGGTATAGAGCTTCAGGAAGCGGCCGACATCGGCGTCGGTGGTGTTGCGCCAGAACTGCCAGAACTCGTAGGGCGACAGCATGGCGCCGTTCAGCCAGACCGCGCCGCCGGCCGATTTGCCCATCTTGCGGCCGTCCGAGGTGGTCAGCAAGGGCGAGGTCAGGCCCCAGATCTCGGCATCCAGCACGCGGCGGGTCAGGTCGATGCCGTTGACGATGTTGCCCCACTGGTCCGAGCCGCCCATCTGCAGCCGGCAGCCATAGCGGCGATACAGTTCCAGGAAATCATAGGCCTGCAGGATCATGTAGTTGAATTCGAGGAAGCTCAGCGACTGCTCGCGGTCCAGCCGCGACTTGACCGATTCGAAGCTGAGCATCCGGTTCACGCTGAAATGCCGGCCGATGTCGCGCAGGAAATCCAGGTAGTTCAGCCCGTCCAGCCATTCGGCATTGTTCAGCATCGTCGCCCGCCCTTCGCCATAGTCGAGGTAGCGGGCGAAGACCTGCTGCATGCCGTCGATATTCGCCTGGATCGCCTGCGGGGTCAGCAGCGGGCGTTCCTCGGACCGGAAGGACGGGTCGCCGACCTTGGTGGTGCCGCCGCCCATCAGCGTGATCGGGCGGTTGCCGGTCTTCTGGAACCAGCGCAGCATCATGATGTTCAGCAGGTGCCCGACATGCAGGCTGGCCGCCGTCGCGTCATAACCGATATATGCCGTCACCGGGCCGTCGATCAGGGCGTCGTCCAGCGCCTGCATGTCGGTGCAGTCCGCCAGATAGCCGCGTTCGATCATCACGTTCAGGAAATCGGATTTGGCACGGTAGGTCATGGGCTGTTCCTTTCGAATGGCGCGGATATACCGGGGGAAAGGCCGAAGGGAAAGCAGGATGATCCGGGCGCTGGGGATGATGTCGGGGACCTCGCTGGACGGGGTGGACGCGGCGATGATCGAGACGGACGGGCGGCGTATCGCGGGCTTCGGCCGCAGCGCCTATCGCGCCTATTCCGGCAATGAATCGGGTCTGCTGCACGCGGCGCTGGGGCAATGGCCGGGCGGGCCCGACGTGGCCGAGGCGGCGGCGCTGTCCGTCGCCGCCCATGCCGCGCTGGCCGAAGGCTTCCCCGAGGCGGAGCTGGTCGGCTATCACGGCCAGACGCTGGCGCATGATCCCGGGGGACGGGGCACGCATCAGGCCGGCGACGGGGCCGCGCTGGCGCGGCGGCTGGGCCGGCCGGTGGTCTGGGATTTCCGCTCCGAGGATGTGCGGCAGGGCGGCGAGGGCGCGCCGCTTGCGCCCTTCTTCCATTGGGCCTGCGCGGAATGGGCGATGGGGCAGGGGCTTCTGCCCCGCGCCCCGGTCGCCTTCCTGAACCTGGGCGGCGTGGGCAACCTGACCCTCGTCGATCCCGCCGCCGGCGCGCCCGAGGCGCGGGGGGCCTGCATCGCTTTCGACACCGGCCCGGCCAATGCGCCCGTGAACGACCTGATGCGCGCCCGGCGCGGGCTGGCGCGGGACGAGGGCGGGCGGCTGGCCCTGCAGGGCCGCCCGGACGAGGCGGTCATCGCCCGCTTCCTGTGCCATCCGCATTTCGCCCGGCCGGTGCCGAAATCGCTGGACCGCGACGCCTTCCCGGCGCTGGCGGCCGAGGTGGCGGGCCTTTCCGATGCCGACGCGGCGGCGACGCTGACCCATGCGGCGGCGGCGGCGGTGGCGGCGGGGCTGGCGGCCCTGGACCGGGCGCCGGAGCTGGTCCTGGTCTGCGGCGGCGGCCGGCACAACGCGGCGATGATGGCGGCGCTGGCGGCGCGCCTGCCGGCCCGCGTCGCGCCGGTCGAGGCGGCGGGGCTGGACGGCGACATGCTCGAAGCGCAGGCCTTCGGCTGGCTGGCGGTGCGGGTGCTGCGCGGGTTGCCGACCTCGGGGCCCGGCACCACCGGCGCGCCGGGGCCGGTCTGCGGCGGCCGGATCAGCCATCCGGCGCGGCGCTGAAGCCGGGCCGGATTCGCGGCGGGATCACGGGCGGATTTCCGCCTTGTGATTGTTTCGGCACCATTTCATGGGAACGATGCCGCGAATGCGGGCGTTGGGCGGACATATGGCGGTCTAGCGCCATCCGTAACAACGACAACCGGAAAGGACATCGTCCATGAAACCTCTTGTCATCGCCGCCGCCACCTTGGCGCTTGCCAGTCCCGTCTTTGCCCAGACCGAGACCACCCCCCCTGCCGAGATGCCGGCCGAGCAGGTCGAGGACGCCGCGACCGCGGCGGAAAGCGCCGCCGATCAGGCCGAGCAGGCCGCCGATCAGGCCGAGCAGGCTGCCGATCAGGCTGCCGAGGAAACCGGCGACGCCGCTGCCCAGGCCGCCGATGATGCGGCCGAGGCCGCCGATGCGGCGAGCGACGCCGCCAATGATGCGACCGGGGCTGCCGCGGAAACCGGAATGGCCCCGGATGCACCCGCCGGCGATGCGGTGCCCGAGGCGGCCGAGGGCGCGGCCGAGGATGCCGCCGGCGCCGCCGAGGATGCCGCCGATGCCGCGAGCGACGCTGCCGATGCCGCCGCGGACGCGGCCGCCGAGGCGCCGGTCACGCCGCCGGACGTCAACCCGCCGGCCATCTCGGAAGCCGAGCCGGGCGTGCTGTCGAGCTGGCTGACCAGCCGCCGGATCTGGACCACCAACGAGCCCTCGACCACCGAATGGGTCGATCCCGCGGTCGAGGAGCGCCCGGCCGAATGGCAGGACATCGCCAAGGTGAACGACGTCGTGCTGGATGATTCGGGCCAGGTCGTCGGCTATGTCGCCGATATCGGCGGCTTCCTGGGCATCGGCGCCAAGAAGGTCCTGCTGGGCGTGGATGCCATCCATCTGGTGACCATCGGCAACGACACCTTCTTCGCCACCAACTACACCAAGGCCGAGCTGGAAGCCCTGCCGGATTTCGACGAGAAGACCGTGCGGAAATAAGCCTTGCGGCGGTTTGCCGGACGGAATGGGGGCGCCTTTCGGGGCGCCCCTGCATTTTTGCGCAAGAACGGCCTTGACGCCGCCCGGCCCCGTGCGTAAACCCCCTCGCACCCCGGACGGCGATCCGGGGAAGTGGTCTGCGCGGTTGTAGCTCAGTTGGTTAGAGTACCGGCCTGTCACGCCGGGGGTCGCGGGTTCGAGCCCCGTCAACCGCGCCATCTTTCCCCATGATCCCATGGCTTTGCAGCCGCGCTTCCGGCGCGGCTTTTTGGGTATTTGGGGAACGAAGAAACCGGCTGGCGGTCCTGCCTGGGAGCGGCGCAAGGGGCTTTTCAAGCGGCCTCATTTCCCTATGCTGGCCCCCAATCACGACGGAGGACGCCATGGCACGCGGAATAGATTACGGCGGAATGATGCACCGGGCCATGCAGCGGCTGATCGCGGATGTGCTGCAGGCGGTCGCGAAGGAGGGGCTGCCCGGCGAGCATCATTTCTTCATCACCTTCGACACCCGCGATTCGGATGTCGAGATGGCCGACTGGCTGCGCGAGCGTTATCCCGAGGAGATGACCATCGTCATCCAGCACTGGTTCGAGAATCTTTCGGTCACGCCGGATGGCTTCCACATTACGCTGAACTTCGGCAACTCGCCCGAGCCGCTTTATATTCCCTTCGACGCGCTGCGCACCTTCGTGGACCCTTCGGTCGAATTCGGCCTGCGATTCGAGAACCACGAAGAGGATGAGGACGAGGACGAAGTCGAGGAAGAGCAGGAGGCCGAGCCCGACGGTCCGGACGAGGACGGGCCGAAGGGCGGCGCCGAGGTGGTCAGCCTGGACAAATGGCGCAAGTAAGACGCTGTTAGCGCATGGCATACCACGGCATGCCGATTGCGAATCCCTGCCATCGGGCCTAGAACCCCCACAACACCGTGAGGGAGCATGCCATGACCAAGACCACCCGCACCGAGACCGACAGCTTCGGCCCGCTGGAGGTGCCTGCCGACAAGTATTGGGGCGCGCAGACCCAACGCTCGATCCAGAACTTCCCCATCGGCTGGGAGAAGCAGCCGGTGGCGATCATCCGCGCCCTGGGGGTGATCAAGCAGGCCGCGGCCGAGGTGAACATGGCCAGCGGCAAGCTGGACCCCGAGATCGGCAAGGCCATGGTGCAGGCGGCCTCGGAAGTGGTCGCCGGCAAGTTCGACGACAACTTCCCGCTTGTGGTCTGGCAGACCGGATCGGGCACGCAGTCGAACATGAACGCGAACGAGGTGATCTCGAACCGCGCCATCGAGATCCTGGGCGGCGAGATGGGCTCGAAGAAGCCCGTGCATCCGAACGACCATGTGAACATGGGCCAGTCCTCGAACGACACCTTCCCGACTGCGATGCATGTCGCCATCGCCATGCAGGCGCGCGACGTGCTGCTGCCGGGGCTGGAAAAGCTGCACAAGGCGCTGGTGGCGAAGTCCGAGGAATTCAAGGATATCATCAAGATCGGCCGCACCCATACCCAGGACGCCACGCCGCTGACGCTGGGCCAGGAATTCGGCGGCTATGCGCATCAGGTCGCCAAGGGCATCGAGCGGGTGAAGCTGGCGCTTGGCGACATCTACGAGCTGGCGCAGGGCGGCACCGCCGTCGGCACCGGGCTGAACACCAAGAAGGGCTGGGACACGGCCATCGCCGCCAAGATCGCCGAGATCACCGATCTGCCCTTCGTCACCGCGCCGAACAAGTTCGAGGCGCTGGCGGCGCATGACGCGATGGTGTTCTTTTCGGGCGCGCTGAAGACGGTGGCGGCAAGCCTGTTCAAGATCGCCAACGACATGCGGCTGCTGGGCTCGGGCCCGCGCTCGGGCCTGGGCGAGCTGATCCTGCCGGAAAACGAGCCGGGTTCGTCGATCATGCCGGGCAAGGTGAACCCGACACAGGCCGAGGCGCTGACCATGGTCTGCGCCCATGTCATGGGCAATGACGCCGCCATCGGCTTTGCCGGCTCGCAGGGCCATTTCGAGCTGAACGTCTACAACCCGATGATGTCTTACAACGTGCTGCAATCCATGCAGCTGCTGGGCGATGCGGCGGGGTCCTTCACCGACAACATGGTGGTCGGCACCGAGGCGAACATCCCGCGCATCGAGAAGCTGATGCAGGAATCGCTGATGCTGGTGACGGCGCTGGCGCCGACCATCGGCTATGACAACGCGACCAAGGTGGCCAAGACCGCGCATAAGAACGGCACCACGCTGCGCGAGGAGGCGATCGCGCTGGGCTTCGTCGATGGCGAGACCTTCGACCGCATCGTCCGCCCCGAGCAGATGATCGGTCCCGAGGACTGATGTGACCGGCCCCGGCAAGGTCATCAACCTGAGGGCGGCGCGCAAGAACGCCGCCCGCGACGCCGCCCGCCGGCAGGGCGAGGAGAATGCGGCCAGGTTCGGCCGCAGCAAGGCCCAGAGGCTGGCCGAGGAGGACGCGGTCGCGCGGGCCGCCCGGCATCTGGACCAGCACCGCCGCGAGGATCCCGGGCATGGCGATGATTGAGCTGATGCCCCTGGCGCTGCCGCCGATGTCCGCGCCGGTCAAACGCTCGGTCACCATCGGCGGGCACCGCACCTCGGTCAGCCTCGAGGATGCCTTCTGGCGCGAGCTGCGCGAACTGGCCCGCGCCGCTGGCCGCACCACCGCGACGCTGATCGCCGAGATCGACGCAGCCCGCCCGCCCGAGGTGGGGCTGGCCACGGCGCTGCGGCTCTATGTGCTGGCCGAGATCGTCCGGAATCGGGCGTAATGCTTGCGGCCCGGCCCCCGGCTGACTAAAAGCCGCTGCACATATCCAAATTCTGGGAAATACCATGGCAGGCCATTCCAAATGGGCCAATATCCAGCATCGCAAGGGCAAGCAGGACAAGCTGCGCTCGAAGCTGTTTTCGAAACTGGCCAAAGAAATCACCGTCGCCGCCAAGATGGGCGACCCCGACCCCGACAAGAACCCGCGCCTTCGCCTAGCGGTGAAGGAAGCCAAGTCGAACTCGATGCCGAAGGACGTGATCGACCGCGCCATCAAGAAGTCGCAGGGCGGCGATGCCGAGAATTACGACGAGATCCGCTATGAGGGCTACGGCCCGAACGGCATCGCCATCATCGTCGAGGCGATGACCGACAACCGCAACCGCACCGCGTCCAACGTGCGCAGCTATTTCACCAAATACGGCGGCGACCTGGGGCAGACCGGCTCGGTCAGCTTCATGTTCGACCGCAAGGGCGAGATCCTCTACAAGCCTGATGCCGGCGATGCCGACACGGTGATGCTGGCCGCCATCGAGGCCGGGGCCGAGGATGTCGAGAGCGACGAGGACGGGCACTGGATCTATACCTCGGACACCGACCTGGCCGAAGTCTCGAATGCGCTGGAGGCCAGCCTGGGCGAATCCGAGCATGCCAAGCTGATCTGGAAGCCGCAGGCGCCGACCGAGATCGACCTGGAGACGGCGCAGAAGCTGATGAAGCTGCTGGACGCGCTGGAGGAGGACGACGACGTGCAGAACGTCACCGGGAATTTCGACATTCCCGAGGATGTGGCGGCGCAGCTTTGAGCTTCCGCCTCCGGCGGGGGTATTTGGCAAACAGAGAAGTCAGGGTCGCAGTTCTGCTGCGGCCCTTTTTCTTATGGCGGCGGTCAGGGGGGCGAGGGCGGGGGCCATGGCGCGCTGCACGTGCCAATGCAGCGCCACGTCCAGCGGCAGGCCGGGGACCAGCGGGCGCAGCCGGCCCTGGCGCAGCGCCGGGGCGGCCATGCTTTCCGGGATCATGCCCCAGCCGAGGCCGAGCTCCACCGCGCGGGCGAAGGGTTCCGAGGCCGGGATCCGGTGGCCGGGCAGGTGCAGGCGCCGGCCGGTGGCCTGTTCGGCCCAGCGGGATTGCAGCGCGTCCTTGGCGTTGAAGATGATCGCCGGGGCTGCGCGCAGGGCGGGTTCGGTCACGCCGTGCGGGAAATGCCGGGCGAGGAAATCCGGTGTCGCCAGCGCCTGGTAGCGCATCGCGCCCAAGGGCAGCGCGTCGCAGCCCGGCACCGGGTCGGGGTCCGAACTGATCGCCGCCGAGACCTGGCCCTGCCGCAGCCAGTCGCGGGCATGGTCCTGGTCGTCCAGCACCAGGTCGTAGAGCACCGGCAGCGCCGCCATCACCGGCGGAAACCAGGTGGCGAGGCTGTCGGCATTCACCGCCAGCCGCAGCACCGCCGGGCCGGCGGATGGCTGCAGCCCGGCCGCGAGCGTGCTTTCCAGAAGCCGCACCTGGTCGAGATGCTGCATCAGCCGCAGCCCTGTCTGGGTGCCGGTGGCGGGCGGGCCGCGATGGATCAGCACCTGGCCCAGCCGCTCCTCGAGCCCCTTGATGCGCTGCGAGACCGCCGAGGGCGTGACGCCGAGCGCCGCGGCCGCCGCTTCGAAGCTGCCGCGACGGATGATCTCGGACAGGGCGCTGAGCGCGGCATAGTCGAGCATGAAGCCAGCCTTAATCTAGGTAATGATTTTGAATTTGCCTGAAGGCGGTCGTGTCGGCAAGACGGGACGAAAGGAGAGCTGCATGCATGCCTATCTTGCCGGTCTGGGCACCGCCCTGTCGCTGATCGTCGCCATCGGGGCGCAGAACGCCTTCGTGCTGAAGCAGGGGCTGATGCGCCGTCATGTGCTGGCGACCTGCGCTTTTTGCGCGCTGTCGGATGCGGTGCTGATCACCGCGGGGGTGCTGGGCGCCGGGGCGTTGGCCGCCCGCGCGCCGTGGTTCCTGGAGGCGATGCGCTGGGGCGGGGCGGCGTTCCTGCTGGCCTATGGCGCGCGGGCCTTTCGCGCCGCATGGCGGGGCGGCGAGAGCCTGCGGGCCGGGCAGGGGGCCGCCGGCCTGGCCGCCACGCTGGGGGTGCTGGCGGCGCTGACCTGGCTCAACCCGCATGTCTGGCTGGATACGGTGGTGCTGATCGGCTCGATCTCGGCGGGATGGGAGGACAAATCGGGCTTCGTCGCCGGGGCGGTGTCCGCCTCGGTGATCTTCTTCTTTTCGCTGGGCTATGGCGCGCGCTGGCTGTCGCCCCTGTTCGCGCGGCCGCTGGCCTGGCGGGTGCTGGACGGGCTGGTCGGGCTGGTGATGTGGTCGATCGCGCTGGGACTGGTGCTGAACGGCTGACCCTTGCGCCCGGCCGGGCGACAGGGCATGGCGGCAGGATGACGCAGGGCCCAGCCAAGACACGCAGCGACCTGAGCGGCATCTTCTGGATGCTGGCGGCCGGACTGTGCTTCGTGGGCGTCAATGGCACCGTGCGCTGGCTGGGCGAGGCGTTGCCCGCGGCCGAGGGGGCCTTCATCCGTTTCGCCTTCGGCCTGCTGCTGCTGGTCCCGGCCCTGGGGCCGGCGCTGCGGCGCGGCTTCACCCCGCGCATCTGGGCGCTGTTCGCGCTGCGCGGCGGGCTGCATGTGCTGGCGGTGATCCTGTGGTTCTATGCCATGGCGCGCATCACCGTGGCCGAGGTCACCGCCATCGGCTTTCTCAACCCCATCGTGGTGACGGTCGGCGCGGCGCTGCTGATGGGCGAGCGCGTGTCCTGGCGGCGGGCGCTGGCCATCGCCGTGGCGCTGGCGGGGGCGATGATCGTGCTGCGGCCCGGCATCCGGGCGCTGGAGCCCGGCCACCTGGCGCAGCTCGGCGCCTCGGTCACCTTCGGCCTGTCCTACCTGGTCGCCAAGCGGCTGTCCGAGCATGTGCCGGCCTCGGTCGTGGTGGCGATGATGTCGCTGACGGTCTGCATCGGTCTGGCGCCCATCGCGGCGCTGCATTGGGTGCCGCCCAGCCTGCTGCAATGCGCGGTGCTGGCCTGCACCGCGCTGTTCGCCACGGCCGGGCATTACGCCATGACCCGCGCCTTCGTCTCGGCGCCGCTGACGGTGACGCAGCCGGTGACGCTGCTGCAGCTGATCTGGGCCAGCCTGCTGGGCGCGCTGGTCTTTGCCGAGCCGGTCGACCTGTGGGTGCTGGTCGGTGGCGCTCTCATGATCGGCGCGATCAGCTATATCACCTGGCGCGAGGCGCGGCTGCGGCGGGGCCTGGTCACCCCGCCGCCCGGCGCGACCCGCGACTAGCGCAGGTCCCAGTAGTTCCGGCCGCGCCGCTCGGGCTCGATCCCGATGTCGCGCAGCAGGTGGTCGGGAAGCGTGTGGACCGGCGGCGGCCGCCTGCCGCCCCGCCGCAGGGCGGCGCGCAGCAGCGCCAGGCTGACGCGCAGCAGCCCGTGGGTCTCGATCAGTTCGTCCAGGGGCGCGCGGAGCTCCCGCGCGGCACGGATGGTTGCAAGGGTCATCCTGTCCAGCCGCCCGTTCTGCACGGTGCGGCCCTCATGTTGCGATGGTCGAAAAGGCGACGGACAGCGCCCCTGCGACATCGCGGGGCGTCGGCCGGCGGCGAAGATGGGGAAGCTCAGTCCCGGAGAGGGATGCCCTGAACGGGTTCCGTCAACGCCGGTCCTGGCGTCGGTTCACCCCGCGAAAGGCGGCGGCCGAAGCGGCGGGAATGGTGGTCATGCCGGTGCCCTTTCTGTCGAGGTTGCGGAACAGGGCCCTTGATAGGCACATCGCGCGATTCGAGGCAACCCGCCCCGCGGAGATTGCGGGGCGGGCCATGGTCTTGCTGCAACAGGGGATGGTTCAGTGTTCGACCGCGCCGCCGCCCTGGCCGCGCCGCGAGACCAGCCGGGACATGATGCCCTGCCGCGTCACCTTTCCGCCGCCCTGCAGGGCCAGCGCATCGGCGCCGGTTTCGGTCATCATCTGGATGACCTCGCGCACCGGGGTCTCGCGGTCGATGGGCTCGCCCGCCAGATCGCCGGGTTCGGCCATGTCCTCGGCGGTCAGCACCGCCAGCGGGTTCATGTGGGCGACGAAATCCTCGACATAGGCATTGACCGGATTGGCGATGATCTCGCGCGCGGTGCCGACCTGCACGATGCGGCCGCCCTCCATCAGCGCGATGCGGTTGCCGATGCGGAACGCCTCGTCGAGGTCGTGGCTGACGAAGACGATGGTGCGGCGGAACCGCTCCTGCAGCTCCAGTAGCTCGTCCTGCAGCCGGTTGCGGATCAGCGGGTCGAGCGCCGAGAAGGGCTCGTCCATCAGCAGGATCGGCGCCTCGGTGGCGAAGGCGCGGGCCAGGCCCACGCGCTGCTGCATGCCGCCCGAGAGATCGCCCACCTTGCGCTCGGCCCATTCGGTCAGGCCGACGGTGGCCAGCTGCGCATCGACGCGCTTGCGCCGTTCGGCGGCGGGGATGCCGGCGAGTTCCAGCCCGAGGCCCACGTTTTCGCGCACTGAACGCCAGGGCAGCAGGCCGAATTGCTGGAAGACCATGGCGATGCGCTCGCGCCGCAGCCGGCGCAGCTCGGCGCCCGAGGCCTTGGTGACCGAGGCCATGCGGTCGCCGTCCCAGATCCGCACCTCGCCGCGGCAGACCGCGTTAAGCCCGTTCACCGCCCGCAGCAGCGTGGACTTGCCCGAGCCGGAGAGCCCCATCAGCACCAGGATCTCGCCCTCGCGCACGGCCAGCGAGCAATTGTGCACGCCCAGCACCTGGCCGGTCTCGGCCTTGATCGGGCCGCGTTCCAGCCCTTGGTCCATCAGCGGCAGCGCGGCCTGGGGCGCGTCGCCGAAGACGATGTTCACGTTGTCGAATTCGACCGCGTTGCGCGCGGCGTCCATGCGCTCAGTCATCGTGCCCCCTTACCCGCAGCATCCGGTCCAGCATGATCGCGACCACCACGATGATGAAGCCGCTTTCGAATCCCAGCGACGTGTTCACGCTGTTCAGTGCCCGCACCACCGGCACCCCCAGGCCCGAGGCGCCGACCAGCGCCGCGATCACCACCATCGACAGCGACAGCATGATGGTCTGGTTCAGCCCCGCCATGATCTGCGAGGTGGCCGAGGGCAGCTCGACCTTCCACAGCAGCTGGCGCGGGGTGGCGCCGAAGGCGATGGCGGCCTCGACCAGCGCCTTGGGGGTCGAGCTGATGCCCAGATGCGTCAGCCGGATCGGGGCCGGCAGCACGAAGATCACCGTCGCGATCAGCCCCGGCACCATGCCGATGCCGAAAAAGACGATGGCCGGGATCAGGTAGACGAAGGTCGGCAGCGTCTGCATCAGGTCCAGCACCGGGCGCATCCAGGCATAGAGCCGGGGCCGGTGCGCGGCGGCGATGCCGATGGGCACGCCGATCGCCATGCAGACCACGCAGGCCGACAGCACCAGCGTCAGCGATTGCATGGTCTCGTCCCAATAGCCCTGGTTGAGGATGAACAGGAAGCCCAGCCCCACCAGCAGGCAGGTCTTCCAGTTGCGCTGCAGGGCCCAGGTCAGCGCCACGGCCAGCAGGGTGAAGATCAGCGGATGCGGGAATTCCAGCATTCTCAGGATGCCGTTGATCAGCCCGTCGAGCAGCTTCGAGATGGCGTTGAAGATGAATGCGGCATTGGCGTTCAGCCAGTCGAAGATCGCCTTGGCGGTCCTGCCCACCGGGATCTTCGTATCGGTCAGAAGTGCAGTCAGTTGGTCCATGCGTCCCTTTCTTTCTGCCGTGCGGGATGATCGGGGCTCGGGGGGCGGCATGCGCCGGGGTGACGCGGTGCCGGGACCCCGGGCGGCTGGTCCCGGTCAGGGTGGATGGAACCGTCCCATGAACAGGACGGCGCGGGCAAGGGCCGGCCCCTTACCGGGACAGGAGCTTGTCCAGGGCCGCGGCGGCATCGCCGCCATCCGCCGCGGTCACGCCGGCCAGCCAGGGCTTCGCCGCGTCCGGGTTGGCCTTCAGCCATTTCAGCGCCGCGTCGGCCGGGGCCTCGCCGTCGTTCAGGATAAGACCCATGACCTCGTTCTCCATGGGCAGGCTGAATTCCAGGTTCTGCAGGAACTTGCCGACATTCGGGCATTCCTCGACATAGCCGGTGCGGGTGTTGGTATCGACCCGCGCGCCGCCGAAATCCGGGCCGAAGACATCGTCCCCGCCGGCCAGATAGGTCATCTCGAACTGCGCGTTCATCGGATGCGGTTCCCAGCCGAGGAAGACCACCGGCTTGCCCGAGGCGTCGGCGCGGGAAACCTGTGCCAGCATGCCCTGTTCGCTGCTTTCGACGACCTCGAAGGTGCCGAGGTCGAACTTGTTCTCGGCCACCATTTCCAGCAGCAGGCGGTTGCCGTCATTGCCGGGCTCGATGGCGTAGATCTTGCCCTCCAGCGCGTCCTTCTGCGCGGCGATCTTGCCGAAGTCGTCGATGCCGAGCTCGGCCCCGGCCTTGTTGGTCGCCAGAGTGTATTTCGCGCCGGTCAGGTTGGTGCGCCCGATCTCGACCGTGCCGGCCTCGCGATAGGGGGCGATATCGGCCTCCATCGTCGGCATCCAGTTGCCCAGGAACACGTCCACATCGTCCTTGGCCATCGCGGTATAGGTCACCGGCACCGACAGGATCTTGATTTCGGTCTGGTAGCCCAGCCCCTGCAGCACGGTCGTGGCCAGCGCCGTGGTGGCGGTGATATCGGTCCAGCCGACATCCGAGAAGACGACCTTGCGGCACGCCATCGGCTCTTCTGCCGCAGCAATGCCGGTCGTGGCGAGCGATGCGACCAACCCGGCGGCAAGAGCTGCGGCGGTGCGGCGAAATGTCATCTTTATCTCCCTGGTTTGTTGACTGGTGAGTCAATTAAGGCTTTTATTGATTGACGAGTCAATCAAAGATCTGCCAGATGCGGGTCTCTTGCGCGAATTTTCGAACGAAACGGCAAAACGGTGTCCTGTCATGCCCAAGCTTGGTGCTGAACCTATCCGAAAGGCGGCGCTGATCAACGCCGCAATCGCCACCGTGGGGCGCGCGGGCTCTCTGGACGTGACCGTGGCGCAGATCGCGCGCGAGGCGGGCATGTCCTCGGCGCTGGCGCATCACTATTTCGGCTCGAAGGAGCGGATCTTCCTGGCGGCGATGCGGCATATCCTCGCGCAATACGGTGCCTCGACCCGGGCGGCGCTGAAGGGGGCGGTGACCCCGCGCCAGCGGCTGGACGCCATCGTCGCCGCGAGTTTCGACGGCGCCAATTTCGAGCGCGACACCATCGCCGCCTGGCTGAACTTCTATGCGCTGGCGCTGGTCGAGCCCGAGGCGGCGCGGCTTCTGCGCGTCTATCACCGGCGGCTCAGCTCGAACCTGCTGGTGGCGCTGCGGCCGCTGGCCGGCGCGGGGGCCGAACGCATCGCCCGCACGCTGGGGGCGCTGATCGACGGGCTTTACCTGCGCGCGGCACTGTCCAACGAGGCCGATGCCGCCGCCGCCGAACGCATGACGCTGGATTATCTGGAGAAGGTGTTGCCATGAGCCATGACGCGCAACCGGCCGCAAGCCTTTATATCGACGGCGCCTTCGTCGAGGGCGAGGGCGAGGCCTTGCCGGTGCATTACCCCTATACCGGCGAGGTCATCGCGCATCTGCGCGAGGCGGCCCGCGACCAGGTGACCCGCGCCACCGCCGCGGCCGCCGCCGCCCAGCCGGCCTGGGCGGCGCTGCGCCCGGTCGAGCGCGGCCGGGTGCTGATCCGGGCGGCGCAGATCATCCGCGAGCGGGCCGAGGAACTGGCGCGGCTCGAAACCCTGGACACCGGCAAACCGATCCAGGAGACGCGGGTGGCCGACTGGCCATCGGGCGCCGATGCGCTGGAATATTTCGGCGGGCTGGCGCCGACGGTGACCGGGCAGGCGATCCCGCTGGGCGGGGATTTCGTCTATACGATCCGCGAGGCGCTGGGGGTCTGCGCCGGCATCGGCGCCTGGAACTATCCCAGCCAGATCGCCTGCTGGAAGGCGGCGCCGGCCCTGGCCATGGGCAATGCCATGGTCTTCAAGCCCAGCGAGGAAACGCCGCTGGGCGCCCTGAAACTGGCCGAGATCCTGACCGAGGCCGGGCTGCCGGCCGGCATCTTCAACGTCGTGCAGGGACGCGGCGCGGTCGGGGCGGCGCTGGTCACGGACCCGCGCGTCGCCAAGGTTTCGCTGACCGGCTCGGTCGCGACCGGGCAGAAGGTCTATGCCGCGGCGGCCGAGGGCATGCGCCATGTCACCATGGAACTGGGCGGCAAGTCGCCGCTGATCGTCTTCGACGACGCCAGCCTCGAGGATGCGGTCGGCGCGGCGATGCTGGCGAATTTCTATTCCTCGGGGCAGATCTGCTCGAACGGCACCCGGGTCTTCGTGCAGGAAGGCATCCTGCCCGCCTTCCTGGACCGGCTGGCCGAGCGGGTGGCGAAGGTCCGGATCGGCGATCCGCTGGACGGGGAAACCCAGCACGGCCCCATCGTCAGCCCGGCCCAGGCGGCGAAGATCCGCGCCGCCATCGCCCGCGGCCGCGAGGAGGGCGCGCGGCTGGTCTGCGGCGGCCCGGGCGAGGGCGCCTTTGTCCCGCCCACCGTCTTTGCCGATGCTTCGGACGAGATGTGGATCGTGCGCGAGGAGATCTTCGGCCCGGTCATGTCGGTGCTGGGCTTCGCGACCGAGGAGGAGGTGGTCGCCCGCGCCAACGCCTCGCCCTATGGGCTGGCGGCGGGGGTGTTCACCCGCGACCTGGCGCGCGGCCACCGGATGGCGGCGGCGCTGCAGGCCGGAACCACCTGGATCAACGCCTATAACCTGACCCCGGTCGAGGCGCCCTTCGGCGGCGTCAAGCTGTCGGGGATCGGCCGCGAGAACTCGGCCGCGGCCATCGAGCATTATTCGCAGCTGAAATCGGTCTATGTCGGCATGGGAGGCGTCGATGCGCCCTATTGATCGGCGCCGCGCCTGTGGCGCGGTGGGCATGGGTATTTGGAAAACAGAGAAAGCCCGCAGGGCGGTGCAGGAGGTCAGGGCATGATCCCGGATTACGTCATCGTCGGCGCCGGCTCGGCCGGCTGCGCGCTGGCCTATCGGCTGGTGATGGCCGGCAAGCGGGTGGACATCATCGAATATGGCGGCAGCGATGTCGGGCCCTTCATCCAGATGCCGGCGGCGCTGTCCTATCCGATGAACATGCGCCGCTATGACTGGGGGTTTTCGTCCGAGCCCGAGCCGCATCTGGGCGGGCGCCGGCTGGTGACGCCGCGCGGCAAGGTGGTCGGGGGCTCGTCCTCGATCAACGGCATGGTCTTCGTGCGCGGCCATGCCCGGGATTTCGACTTCTGGGCCGAGAGCGGCGCCGACGGCTGGGCCTATGCCGATGTGCTGCCCTATTTCAAGCGCATGGAAAGCTCGCATGGCGCGGTCAGCGACTATCGCGGCACCGAGGGGCCGCTGCATGTGACCCGCGGCTCGCGCAAGAACCCGCTGTTCAACGCCTTCATCCGCGCCGGGCGCGAGGCCGGCTATCCGACGACCGAGGATTACAACGGCGCCCGGCAGGAGGGTTTCGGCGCCATGGAGGCGACGATCTGGGAAGGCCGGCGCTGGTCGGCCGCCAATGCCTATCTGCGCCCGGCGCAGGCCACCGGCCGCTTGCGGCTGCGGCGCGGGCTGGCGCAGCGCGTGGTCTTCGAGGATGGCCGCGCGGTCGGCGTCGAGGTCAGGAATACCCGCGGTGTCAACGTGTTCCGGGCGAAACATGAGGTGATCCTTTCGGCCAGCTCGATCAACACGCCGAAGCTGCTGATGCTGTCGGGGATCGGGCCGGCGGACCACCTGCGCGAACATGGCATCGAGGTTCGGGCGGACCGGCCCGGGGTGGGGGCGAACCTGCAGGATCACCTGGAGGTCTACATGCAATATACCGCGACCAAGCCCATCACGCTTTACAAGCACTGGAACCTGTGGGGGAAAGGCTCGATCGGGGCGCAATGGCTGGCGACGGGGACGGGGCTGGGCGCCTCGAACCAGTTCGAGAGCTGCGGCTTCATCCGTTCGGCCGCCGGGGTGGAATATCCGGACATCCAGTATCACTTCCTGCCGCTTGCCGTGCGCTATGACGGCAGGGCGGCGGCCGAGGGGCATGGCTTCCAGGTCCATGTCGGGCCGATGCGGTCCAAGTCGCGCGGCACGGTGCGGCTGAAATCGGCCGATCCGAAACAGGCGCCCGAGATCCGCTTCAACTACATGTCGCATCCCGACGACTGGGCCGAGTTCCGCGCCTGCGTGCGGCTGACCCGCGAGATCTTCGAGCAGCCGGCGTTTGCGGAATACAAGGGCTACGAGATCCAGCCCGGCGAGGATGTGGTGAGCGACGATCAGATCGACGCCTTCATCCGCGAGCATGCCGAGTCGGCCTTTCACCCCTGCGGCACGGCGCGCATGGGCCGGCGGGACGACGACATGGCGGTGGTCGATCCCGAGCTGCGGGTGATCGGGGTCGAGGGGCTGCGCGTCGCCGACAGCTCGATCTTTCCGCGCATCACCAATGGCAACCTGAACGCGCCCTCGATCATGACCGGCGAGAAGGCCGCCGATCATATCCTGGGCCAGGGGATGCTGGCGCCGCTGAACCTGGGACCCGAGATTTCGCCGAACTGGCAGATAACCCAGCGTTCCGCCTAGGTTACGATTCGTTCTTCGGGTGTTTCAACAAGTCCGCGAGCCCGGCGAAGGGCTTGCGGGTCTCGGCCGCGGGCCCGGGTTCGGGCGCGTCCAGCGCGGCCCCTTCGGCGCGCGGATAGAGCGGCAGCGCCAGCGCCAGGGCCTCGACCATGATCGCTTCGATATCGATGAACTGCCCCAGCGGCTCGAGCTCGTCATCGGGCATCTCGACCTCGTCGCCCTCGGGGGCGGCGGCATGGGGCGAGAACAGGCGATGCACCTCCTCCTGCAGGCTGGTGGCGACCGGGGCCAGCGTCACCACGCAGGGCTGCACGACGCGGGCGGCAAGCGTGCCCGTCACCTCCCAGGCGTCGCTGGAGACGGCGCGGATGCTGCCGGAAAAGCGCAGCCGGGGCAGGGCGTTCAGTCCCAGCTCGGCCGCCAGCGCCGCGCGCGCCGCGGCATCGGGGGCCAGCGCGAAACCGGTCGGCTGGCGCGGGTTCAGGTGGGCCACCCGGAACCGGGTCTGCGGGGCTTTGGAATCGGTCATCGGTGGCCTTTCGCGGGCGGACTTGCCCTGGGTCTGGATATTCTTGAGCGCGGGGCATGAGTTTGCTAAGCCGGTCGCGCGGCGTCAACAGGCGCGTAAGGGGACAGAGAGAAGATGAAGATTTCCCGGCGGCAGCTCATGGGTTTCGCATTGGCCGCGCCTCTTGGCCTTTCCGCCTGCCAGGCCACCTATCGCAACCATGGCTATGTTCCGCCCCAGGAGCAGCTGGCCCAGGTCGTGGTCGGCCAGACCTCGCAATCCCAGCTAGAGGGGCTGATCGGCCGGCCCTCGGCCCAGGGGCTGCTGACCGGCTCGGCCTGGTATTACGTCGGCTCGCGCTGGGAGTTCTACGGGCCCCGGCAGCCGCGCGAGATCGACCGCCAGGTGGTGGCCGTCAGCTTTGCCGAGAACGGCGTGGTCAGCAATGTCGAGCATTTCGGGCTGGAGCGCGGCCGAGTCGTGGTGCTGTCGCGGCGCGTGACCGATACCGGGGTCGCCAGCCTCGGCCTGGTCCGCCAGCTGCTGGGCAATGTCGGCCGCGTCCAGGCCAGCGACCTGTTGCGCGACTGACCGGCGCGGGAGGGCGCGGGCGCTCAGCCCGGCTCGGGCACGAAGCGCAGCGCCACGCCGTTGATGCAATAGCGCAGCCCGGTCGGCGGGGGCCCGTCGGGAAAGACATGGCCCAGATGCGCATCGCAGCGGTGGCAGCGCACCTCGGTGCGGATCATGCCGTGGCTGGTGTCGCGATGCTCGTCGATCCTGCCCCCGGGCCGGGAAAAGCTGGGCCAGCCACAATGGCTTTCGAACTTGGCGTCGCCGTCGAACAGCCGCGCCCCGCAGCAGACGCATTCGTAATGGCCCGGCCCCTGCGGGAAGCCCGGATGCGAGAACGGCCGCTCGGTTCCCGCCTGCCGGGTGACGCGATAGGTTTCCGGGTCCAGCTGCGCCCGCCATTCCGCTTCCGTCTTGATGATCCGTTCCGACATCTTGGCCCTTCAATCCTGCTATGCTGCTGTTACAAGATAAGCGCAGGATGGGCGGTAACAAGTCGGATCGGGGCCAGTTCACGGACGGGCAGGGCGCCATGATGTCACTCAGCAAGGGCCGCTACGAGATCGGTTTCGCCGAGAGCGCAGGGCAGATCCGCGAGGCGCAGCGGCTGCGCTGGCTGTGCTTTCGCGGCCGGGGCCGGGATGCCGAGGCAGCGGAGGCGCTGGATGCCGACGATTACGACGATCGCTGCGCCCATGTGCTGATTCGCGACGGTGCCTCGGGCCGGCTGGTCGCCTGCTTCCGCATGCTGACCCTGTCCGGCGGGGCCGAGATCGGCGACAGCTATTCGGCGCGCTATTACAACCTGTCCCGTTTGCGCGATTTCCGCGGCCGCATGGTCGAGATCGGCCGATTCTGCATCCATCCCGAATGGCAGGACCCGGACATATTGCGCCTCGCCTGGGGGGCGCTGGCGCGGCATGTGGACGAGGAGGACGTCGAGATGCTGTTCGGCTGTTCCAGCTTCATGGGCACCGACACCCATGGCTACGAGGACGCCTTTGCCATGCTGCGCGAGCGGCATCTGGCGCCGAAGCGCTGGCTGCCGCGGGTGAAGGCGCCGCAAGTCTTTCGCTTTGCCCGGGCGCTGCGGCTGCGCAAGGCCGACCCGCGCCGCGCCATGGCGGCGATGCCGCCGCTTCTGCGCTCATACCTCGCCATGGGGGGCTGGGTCAGCGACCATGCGGTGGTGGACCGGCAGCTGGACACGCTGCATGTCTTCACCGGGCTGGAGATCCGCGCCATTCCCCCCGGACGCGCGAAACTCTTGCGCGCGGCGGGGATGTAGGCCGGCTTTGCATCCGGCTGCGAAACCGCCTATCTGCGCGGGCATGAGCGACAGATTCCATTTCTCCGTTTCGGCCACCGACGGCCGCGCCCGCAGCGGTGTGATCCACACGCCGCGCGGCGAGATCCGCACCCCCGCCTTCATGCCGGTCGGCACCGCCGCCACCGTCAAGGCCATGCTGCCCGAATCGGTGCGCGCCACCGGCGCCGACATCCTGCTGGGCAACACCTATCACCTGATGCTGCGCCCCGGCGCCGAACGCATCGCCCGGCTGGGCGGGTTGCACCGGTTCATGAACTGGCCGCGCCCGATCCTGACCGATTCGGGCGGCTTTCAGGTCATGTCGCTGTCCAGCCTGTGCAAGCTGACCGAAGAGGGCGTGACCTTTTCCAGCCATGTCGACGGCTCCAAGCATTTCCTGTCGCCCGAGACCAGCATGGAGATCCAGCGCCTGCTGGGCTCGGACATCGTCATGGCCTTCGACGAATGCCCGGCCCTGCCCGCCTCCGAGGAGGTGGTGGCGAAATCCATGCGCATGTCGATGCGTTGGGCGCAGCGCAGCCGCGACGCCTTCGGCGACCGGCCGGGCCACGCGCTTTTCGGCATCATGCAGGGCGGCGTCACCCGCGAGCTGCGCGAGGAATCGGCCGAGGCTCTGAAATCCATCGGCTTCGAGGGCTACGCCATCGGCGGCCTTGCCGTGGGCGAGGGGCAGGAGGCGATGTTCGGCGTGCTGGACTATGCCCCCGGCTTCCTGCCCGAGGACAAGCCGCGCTACCTGATGGGCGTCGGCAAGCCCGACGACATCGTCGGCGCGGTGCTGCGCGGCGTGGACATGATGGATTGCGTGCTGCCCTCGCGCTCTGGCCGCACCGGGCAGGCCTGGACCCGGCGCGGCCAGGTCAATGTCAAGAACGCGCGCCATGCCGACGACCCGCGCCCGCTGGATGAAAACTGCAGCTGCCCGGCTTGCACCGGCTATTCCCGCGCCTATCTGCACCATGTCTTCCGCGCCGGCGAGATGATCTCGGGCATGCTGCTGACCTGGCACAACCTGCATTACTTCCAAGAGCTGATGGCCGGGCTGCGCGAGGCCATCGCCCGCGGCACCCTGGCCGCATTCGTGACCGAATTCGAGGCAATGCGGGCACAGGGTGACATAGAACCTTTGTGAAACGCCGGGTAATGCCTTGAATTTCTGCGAACCTTCGATATTGCCGGAGGGAATCGCCCGGCGGATGACCCGCCGCCCCTTGAAAGAGCCCTATGCCAGCCACTGCACAGACCGACCGCAAGACCGAGATCCGCACCATCGCCACCACGGCCGAACTGGCCGAATTCTGTGAACTGGCCAAGGCCCAGCCCTATGTCACGCTCGACACCGAATTCCTGCGCGAGCGGACCTATTATTCCAAGCTCTGCCTGATCCAGGCGGCGCTGCCGCCGGCCTCGGCCGCCAAGGCGGCGGGCGGCGCCGCGGTGCTGATCGACCCTCTGGCCGAGGGGCTGTCGCTGGAGCCGCTCTACGACCTGTTCCGCCACAAGGCGACGGTCAAGGTCTTCCACGCCGCGCGGCAGGATCTGGAGATCTTCTTCCACGATGCCGGCGTCATGCCCGACCCGCTCTTCGATACCCAGATCGCCGCCATGGTCTGCGGCTTCGGCGAGCAGGTCGGCTATGAGACGCTGGTCAAGAAGATCGCCCGCCAGCCCTTGGACAAGAGCTCGCGCTTCACCGACTGGTCGCACCGGCCGCTCTCGGAGGCGCAGGCGGCCTATGCGCTGGCCGACGTGACGCATCTGCGGGCGATCTACGAATTCCTCTCGGCCCAGCTCGACAAGACCGGCCGGGCGCCCTGGCTGGCCGAAGAGGTTGCGGTGCTTCTGAATCCCGAAACCTACATCACCCGTCCGGAAGAGGCGTGGGAGCGGGTGCGCACCCGTTCCGGCTCGCCGCGCTTCCTGGCCGTGGTGCGCGAACTCGCGCGCTTCCGCGAGACCTATGCGCAGGAACGCGACATTCCCCGCGCCCGGGTGTTCAAGGACGATGCGCTGATCGAGCTGGCCTCGACCAAGCCGCTGACCGAGGCCGATCTGGCCAAGTCGCGGCTGCTTCTGCGCGACGCGCGCCGGGGCGAGATCGCCAACGGCATCCTCGCCGCGGTCAAGGCGGGGGTCGAGGCCCGCGACCTGCCCAAGCCCGCGCCCGAGGAACCGGGCCGGCCAGGCAATGCGGCGCTGGCCGACCTTCTGCGCGTATTGCTGAAAGCCAAGGCCGATGCGGCGGGCGTGGCGCCGCGGCTGATCGCCTCGGCCGCCGATCTGGACGCCATCGCCTCGGGCGCGCGCGACCTGCCGGCGCTGCATGGCTGGCGGGCCGAGGTCTTTGGCCGCGACGCGCTGCGGCTGGCGACGGGCGAGATCGCGCTTTCCGCCCAGGGCGGCGCGGTCAAGGTGGTTCAGGTGCCGCGGTGACGGGCGTTGTACTAAAAATATAGATAGGTCTGGACAGCGTGGAGAAGTCCCGTGGCGCGAAAAAAGGATATTGATGTTTTCCTCGATGCCGTCCGGGCGGCGGATGGCAGGATTGGGAACCGGGCACTGCGCGAATTGCTGGGCTGGGCCGACGAGAAATACTGGGGAATCCACCAGCAGCTTTTCGAGGCCGGCAAGATTGAAAAAGGCCGAGGGAACGGCGGCACAGTCATTCTTGCTGGGAATGACAATCCGGTTGTCGTGGCAGAGGCGGCGGCGCGTCAGGAAAAGGTCAGTGAACTGATTTCCGAAGCCAGCGCGCTTGTTCAGACCGATATCCGTGAACTTGAACTTTATGAACCTGTCTTGCGGCAGCTTCAGAAAAGCTGGGCAGCGAGGCTTGGCCTGTACGAGTCCCATTGCGAGATCACTGCGTTGCAGGGGCGGCGTGATACTGGCGGCAGTTGGTCGCGTCCCGATCTTGTCGTGGTCGGGGTGAAGAAATACGAATTCTTGCCCGACAAGATCCTCGATGTATTCAGCTTCGAGGTTAAGCCGGCATACGATATTTCGATCAAGGGCGTGCTGGAGGCTTTGGCGCACAGAGAGGCTGCAACAAAGTCCTATGTGATCTACCACACAGCGGGACGGGACTTCAGGGATTCTCCAGAAGCGGTGCGTATTGAGGAAATCGCGCTTCGTCATGGCGTTGGCGTCTATGCTGCCAAGGACATCAATGATTTTGATACCTGGGATGAAAGAGCGAGCGCCACTAGAGGCCATCCAGACCCGGACAACTTGGAACGCTTCATCAAGATGACGCTTTCCGACTCGGCCAAATCCAAGTTGAGGCGGTGGTTCTAACCTGACTGTGGGTGAGGTCCGCCCAGGGCGGCGCGGTCAAGGTGGTGCCCTGTCCCTAATCCTCGTCGCCGCCGGCCACTTCGCGGGCGGCGGGGCTGATCGCCACCCGGATCAGATACAGCACCACCATGGCCATGCCGGTGGCCATCAGCGCCAGCCGCAGGTCGCCGGTTCCGCAGCACAGCCCGATGGCGCCGCACAGCCACATCGAGGCGCCTGTGGTGATGCCGCGCACATTGCCCTTGTTGATGACGATCGAGCCCGCGGCCAGGAAGGCCACGCCCGCCGTCACCGCCTCGATCAGCCGCAAGGGGTCGGTGCGCTGCTGGCTCTCGTTCTCCGGGGTGAAATTGACCAGTTCCATCGCCACCAGCGTGAAGCAGGCCGCCGCCAGCGCGATCAGCATATGCGTGCGCAGCCCGGCGGCGCGCGACTTGACCTCGCGCTCCCAGCCGATCACCCCGCCCAGCAGAACCGCCATGGTCAGCCGCAGGGCGACCACGCTGGCGGGCAGGCTCATGGGACGCGAGAACTCGCCCGCCAGCATGTCCAGCATGTTGTCACTTTCGAGACGCTTTTTCCTCGATCCCCGAACGCCCCTCGCGGCGGTCGAGTTCATTTTCCACGTCCGAAAGCGTCACGTCGCGCGCCGCCAGCATGACCAGCAGGTGGTAAAGCGTATCGGCAGCCTCGGAGATCAGCCGCTCGCGGTCGCCCTTGACCGCCTCGATGATCGCCTCGACGGCTTCCTCGCCGAATTTCTCGGCGCATTTCTCGGGGCCCTTCGCCAGCAGCTTGGCGGTCCAGCTGGTCTCGGGATCGGCGCCCTTGCGCGCCGCGATGGTCTCGGCCAGGCGCTGCATTCCGGTCTGCGCGGGGCCGCTCATGTCAGCCTCACGGGAATGCCGGCGGCGGCCAGATGCGCCTTGGCCTCGGCCACGGTGAAGGTGCCGAAATGGAAGATCGAGGCCGCCAGCACCGCCGAGGCATGGCCCTCCAGCACGCCCTCGGCCAGATGCTCCAGCATCCCGACCCCGCCCGAGGCGATGACCGGCACGTTCACCGCATCGGCGACGGCGCGGGTCAGCGGAATGTTGAAGCCCGACTTGGTGCCGTCGCGATCCATACTGGTCAGCAGGATCTCGCCCGCGCCCTTGGCGGCGACGGTGCGGGCGAATTCCACCGCGTCGATGCCGGTCGGCTTGCGGCCGCCATGGGTGAAGATCTCCCACTTCCCCGGGGCCACGGTCTTGGCGTCGATGGCGCAGACGATGCACTGGCTGCCGAAACGGTCGGCAGCCTCGGCGATCACGTCGGGGTCGGCGACGGCGGCCGAGTTGAAGCTGACCTTGTCCGCGCCGGCCAGCAGCAGCGCCCGCACGTCCTGGTGGCTGCGCACGCCGCCGCCCACGGTCAGCGGCACGAAGCAGGCCTCGGCGGTGCGCGTCACCAGGTCGTACATGGTGCCGCGATTCTCATGCGTGGCATGGATGTCGAGGAAACAGATCTCGTCCGCGCCGGCGGCGTCATAGGCACGCGCCGCCTCGACCGGATCGCCGGCATCGACGAGATCGACGAAATTCACGCCCTTGACCACGCGGCCATCGGCGACATCCAGGCAGGGGATCACACGGGTCTTGAGCATGGGCCTTGTTACCTCGCCCCGCGCCGTCAGGCCAGCGCCTTCAGCGCCGCGTTCAGGTCGATGGCGCCGTCGTAAAGCGCCCGGCCCGAGATGGCGCCGGCAATGACCCCGGTCGCGCGCAGCGCCATCAGGTCCTGCATCGAGGAAACCCCGCCCGAGGCGATGACCGGAATGTTCACCGCCCGGGCCAGCGCCTCGGTCGCGGCGATGTTGGGGCCGGCCATGGCGCCGTCGCGGTCGATATCGGTATAGATGATCGCGGCGACGCCGGCGTCCTCGAAGCGATGCGCCAGGTCGACGGCCATCACGTCGGTCTCCTCGGCCCAGCCGCGCGTCGCCACCCGGCCGCCGCGGGCGTCGATGCCGACGGCGATCTTGCCGGGAAAGGCCATCGCCGCCTCGTGCACCAGCGCCGGCTGCTCGACCGCCACCGTGCCCAGGATCACCCGCGCCAGCCCGCGCTCCAGCCAGGCCTCGATGGTCGCCATGTCGCGGATGCCGCCGCCCAGCTGGGCCGGCACCTCGATGGCGGCCAGGATCGCCTCGACCGCGGCGGCGTTCACCGGCTTGCCGGCGAATGCGCCGTTCAGATCGACCAGATGCAGCCATTCCGCCCCGGCATCCTGAAAGGCGCGGGCCTGCGCGGCGGGGTCCGAGCCGAAGACGGTCGCCGCCTCCATGTCGCCGCGCAGCAGGCGCACGCAATTGCCGTCCTTGAGGTCGATCGCGGGATAAAGGATCATCGCATCTCTCCTGATAGCGTGGCGCCCCTTTGCCACAGCCGGCGCCGATCCGAAAGGCCCCGGCACCCGAAGCCGCGACCTCACGTCAGGCTTGATCGGCGGGGGCGGGCGCCCGCATCCTGCGCCCGGGACCACAACCCGCCAACAGGACCCCAAGGGAGGGGAATCACCATGAGAACACTGGCTCTTGCCGCATCGCTCGCGCTCGCCGGCGCCGCTGCCCAGGCCGAAGGCATCAGCGGCATCTTCCAGACCCAGGCCAATGACGACGGCAATGTCGGCATGGTGCAGTTCTACGACTGCGGCGGCAAATATTGCGGCAAGCTGATCAAGAGCTTCGACAAGGCCGGGAAGGAAATCAGCTCGCCCCATACCGGCAAGAACATCGTCGCCGGCATGACCGACGAGGGCGGCGGCAAGTTCTCGGGCGGCACGATTTGGGACCCGGGCGCGGACAAGACCTACAAGTCGAAGATGCAGCTCAGCGGCAAGACGCTGAACGTCTCGGGCTGCATCGCGGTGTTCTGCAAGACGCAGCGCTGGGTCCAGGTAAAATAGGCCCCGGCTTCTTTCTTGTCCAAATATCCTCGGGGGTCCGGGGGCAGACAGCCCCCGGCACCGGCGGCCCTCACGGGCGCCAGCGCAGGAAATTGCCGATGATGCGCAGCCCGACGGCCTGCGACTTCTCGGGATGGAACTGGGTGCCGACGATATTGCCCATCCCGACCACCGCCGTCACCGGGCCGCCGTAATCCGCCGTGGCCAGCAGATGCGCCGGATCGGCGACGCGGAACTGCCAGCTATGCACGAAATAGGCATGGTCGCCGGTGGCGATGCCGTCCAGCAGCGGATGGGGGCGCAGCACCGTCAGGTCGTTCCAGCCCATATGCGGCACCTTCAGGCCGGGGGCGTCGATGGCCTCGATCTCGCCGCCGATCCAGCCCAGTCCGGCGGTATCGCGATATTCATGGCCGATCTCGGCCAGCATCTGCATGCCGACGCAGATGCCCATGAAGGGCACGGCGCGGTCCAGCACCGCCTCGCGCAGCGCCTCGACCATGCCCGGCACGGCGTCGAGCGCCGCCCGGCAGGCCGGAAAGGCGCCGTCGCCCGGCAGCACGATGCGCTCGGCGCGGGTCACCACCGCGGGGTCGGAGGTCACCACGACCTCGGCCCCCGCCTCGCGCCCCATCAGCGCGAAGGCCTTCTCGGCCGAATGCAGGTTGCCGCTGTCGTAATCGACCAGCGCCACCCGCATCACAGCGCGCCCTTGGTCGAGGGCAGCACGCCCGCCATGCGCGGGTCGGGCTCGACCGCCTCGCGCAGGGCGCGGGCCACGGCCTTGAAGGCGGCCTCGGCGATGTGATGGGCGTTCAGCCCGTGGAGGCGGTCCACATGCAGCGTGATCCCGCCATGGGTCGAAAGCGCCTGGAAGAATTCCCGCACCAACTCGGTGTCGAAGCCGCCGATCTTCTGCGCCGGGAAATCCACGTTCCAGACCAGATAAGGCCGCGCCGACAGGTCCAGCGCAGCGCGCACCAGCGCATCGTCCATCGCCAGGTGGAAGGCGCCATAGCGCCGGATGCCCTTCTTGTCCCCCAGCGCCCGGGCCAGGGCCTGGCCGATGGCGATGCCGGTATCCTCGACCGTGTGGTGGTCGTCGACATGCAGGTCGCCTTTGGCCCGAACCGTCAGGTCGATCAGCGAATGCCGCGCCAGCTGGTCCAGCATGTGATCGAAGAAGCCGACGCCGGTGCGGTTGTCGTAGCGGCCGCTGCCGTCCAGGTCCAGCTCGACCTCGATCTGCGTCTCGGCCGTGTCGCGGGTGATCTTTGCGCGGCGCATCTGGCGTCTCTCCTCATCAGGCTCGCCGCCTTATAGGACCCGATCCGGCGGCTGAAAAGCGCGGGATGCGGCGGGAAACCGCACCCATCCTTGTCATATGGCCGATGCAATGCCAAAAAGTGACAAGCGACCCACAAGGGCGACCCGCAAGGACAAGCGACCCGAAAGGATCCCGGCCGATGAGAGACGACCTGAACGCCAGCGAAAAGCGGCTGATCGCGGCCCTGGACCGCATCGACCAATTCCTCGACCGTGCGGACCTGGCGCGCCGCACCGCCTCCGGACCCCCGGCCGGCGATGCCGAAGGCGCCGAGGCGCGGCTGCGCGAGATTCAGGCCGAAAATCAGCGCCTCTCGCAAGACCTTGCCGCGCTGCACGAGCGCCAGGCGGCCCTGCTGGCCGACTGCGAGGCGCGGCTGGCCGAGGCGCATCAGCGGCTGGTCCATGCCGGGCAGGAAGCCGCCCGGCTCTCGGCCGCGAACGAGGCCCTGGCCGAGGCCAACCGCGCCCTGATCGCGGCCCAGGGCGGCGGCGAGTCGCCGGACGAGACCCGCCGGGCGCTGGAGGCCGAGATCGAATCGCTGCGCGCCGCCCGTTCTGCCGAAATCGCGCAGATGGGCGAGATCATCGACGCGCTGGACCGGATGATCGACCTGCCGCCGCAGGCGGGGCCGGCAGGTGCGTCCGAAACCGGAACCGCCGCGCCGGTCGAGGACGGCCCGGCCAAGTCGGCGGGGCGGAGCGAGGAACCGGCCGGCGACCTGGCCCGGGAAGGCGCCAATCTGGACGGGGAAAGGGGCTGAGCCATGGCCGAAGTCGATTTCACGATCGGGCACAAATCCTATACGCTGGCCTGCCAGGAGGGCGAGGAGCGGCTGCTGAAACGCGCCGCGGGCCTTCTGGATGCCGAGGCGCGGGTGATCCTGGAACAGGCCGGCCGCATGCCCGAGCCGCGGCTGCTGCTGTTGTCGGGGCTGATGCTGGCCGACCGCACCTCGGCGCTGGAGGACCGCGTCGCCTCGCTGGAACGCGAGCTGGCGCGGCTGAAGACCAATCCGCAGCGCGTCGAGGTGCCGGTGGTGCCCGAAAGCCTGGCCGAGGCCATGGCCGAACTGGCGGCGCGGGCCGAGGCCCTGGCCCAGAAGGCCGAGGACCAGACGGCGGGCTGATCCCCCGCCCGCGCCGTCCCATGAGTATTTGAAGAAACGGTGAAGAACAGGCCGCGCCGATGATGCGCGGGCTGCCTGTTCGCATGTTCCCTTGCCGGGGTTCGCTGCCCGGGGCGAATCCGCCGGCGAGGAGCCGGGATTCCTTCCGCCTTGGACGGGATCGGGCGACCAATTCCCGGCACGGAGCGGAAATTTAAGCGCAACATATTGAAATATATCAATATTAAAAACGATGGTTTAACGCGTCTTTTCTCTTGAAATAAACGATAAAGCCTGTCGTAATTACGGTCATGAGGAGAGCCCTCGTGGGAGAGTAAAGAGGACAAGGCACCATGATCCGCACCATTCGCGTGACCGACAGCCAACTGGCCCATGGCCGGGTGATCCGCCGCCATCTGGACGGCCGCATCACGGTCGAGGACGGCACCAAGCGCATGACCGGCTATCCGCTGAATCCCGGTTTCTGGGGCCGCTGCCTGGGTCTTTCGATGCGGGGTGTGATGGCGGTGGCGGCGACCGTGGCCGGGCTGGGTCTGGCCGGGCAGGTTCATGCCGACAATACGCTGCTGAATGTCAGCTACGACCCGACCCGCGAGCTTTACCGCGAGGTGAACGCCGCCTTCTCGGCGAAATGGCAGGCCGAGGGGCATGCGGCGCCGACCATCGAGACGTCGCATGGCGGCTCGGGCGCGCAGGCGCGCTCGGTGATCGACGGGCTCAAGGCGCAGGTGGTGACGCTGGCGCTGGCCTCGGATATCGACCAGATCGCGTCCCGCGGTCTTCTGCCCGAGGATTGGCAGTCGCGCCTGCCGCATAACAGCTCGCCCTATACCTCGACCATCGTCTTCCTGGTGCGCGAGGGCAATCCCAAGGGCATCCAGGACTGGGGCGATCTGGTCAAGGAGGGCGTCGAGGTGATCACGCCGAACCCCAAGACCAGCGGCGGGGCGCGCTGGAATTATCTGGCCGCCTGGGCCTGGGCGCAGAAGAACGGCCAGGACCCCAAGACCTTCGTGGGCGAGCTGTTCAAGCACGTCCCGGTGCTGGACAGCGGCGCGCGCGGCTCGACCACCACCTTCACCCAGCGCGAGATCGGCGACGTGCTGCTGGCCTGGGAAAACGAGGCCTATCTGGCGCTGAACGAGCTGGGCGAGGACCGGTTCGACATCGTCGTGCCCTCGGTCTCGATCCTGGCCGAGCCGCCGGTGGCCATCGTGGACAAGAACATCGCCGATGACGAGCAGAAGGCGCTGGCCGATGCCTATCTGGACTTCCTCTATTCGCCCGAGGGGCAGGCGCTGGCCTTCAAGCACTATTATCGCGCCTGGGACGACAGCGCCGCCAATCCCGAGGACGTGGCGCGCTTCCCCGAGCTGGATCTGGTGACCATCGCCGATTTCGGCGGCTGGAAACAGGCCCAGCCCGAGCATTTCGGCGACGGCGGCACGTTCGACCAGATCTATTCGGGGCAATGACCGATGGCGCTGGCGCTTCGCTTGCAGAAATCCCCCATGCCGGGCTTTGGCCTCGGCATGGGCATTACCCTGGCCATGCTGTCGCTGATCGTCATCCTGCCGGTCGGCGCGCTGCTGGCGCGCGGGATCAGCTACGGGCCCGAGGCGGTCTGGGCCACCATCAACACGCCGCGGGTCTGGGCGGCGCTGTATCTGTCCTTCCGGCTGGCCTTCTTTGCCGCGCTGTTCAACCTGGTCTTCGGCACGCTGCTGGCCTGGGTGCTGGCGCGCTATGACTTCCCGGGCCGCCGGCTGGTCGATGCGCTGGTCGATCTGCCCTTCGCCCTGCCGACCGCGGTGGCGGGCATCGCGCTGACCGCGCTTTACGCGCCGAACGGCATCTTCGGCGGCATCGCCCGGGATCTGGGCGGCAAGATCGCCTATACGCAATGGGGCATCCTGATCGCGCTGATCTTCGTCGGCCTGCCCTTCGTCACCCGCACCGTGCAGCCGGTGATCGCCGAGATCGAGCAGGAGGTCGAGGAAGCCTCGGCCACGCTGGGGGCGGGGCGGTTCTACACCCTGCGCCGGGTGATCCTGCCCATGCTGCTGCCCGCGGCGCTGACCGGCTTCGCGCTGTCTCTGGCGCGCGCGGTCGGCGAATACGGCTCGGTCATCTTCATCGCCGGCAACCTGCCGATGAAGACCGAGATCGCGCCGCTGCTGATCGTCATCAAGCTCGAGGAGTTCGACTATGACGGGGCGGCGGCCATCGGCATCGCCATGCTGCTGATTTCCTTCACCATGCTGCTGGCGATCAACCTGATCCAGATCTGGAGCCGGAGGAGGATCGGTCATGTCTGACGGCGCGCTGCACGTTCCCGCCATCGAAAGACCCGCGAAGTGGCGCCCGGTGACCGAGGAAAGCCGGGCCGCCCGCATCGTGCTGATCGCGCTGGCGCTGGGCGGGCTGGCCGTCCTGGTCGTGGCGCCGCTGGCCATCGTCTTTGCCGAGGCCCTGGCGCGGGGGGCCGGGCAGGCGCTCGCCTCCCTGGCCCGGCCCGAGGCGACCTCGGCCATCCGGCTGACGCTGATCGTCGCGGCGATCTCGGTGCCGGTGAACGCCGTCTTCGGCATTGCCGCCGCCTGGACGATCACCAAGTTCGACTTTCGCGGCAAAGCTTTCCTGATCACGCTGATCGACCTGCCGTTTTCCATCTCGCCGGTGGTGGCGGGTCTGGCGCTGGTGCTCTTGTTCGGCACCAACAGCCTGATCGGCGGCTGGCTGGTCGCCAGCGGCTTCCCGATCATCTTCGCCCTGCCGGGGATCGTGCTGGCCTCGATCTTCGTCACCTTCCCCTTCGTGGCGCGCGAGCTGATCCCGGTGATGATCGAACAGGGCCGGGCCGAGGAGGAGGCGGCGCTGACGCTGGGCGCCTCGGGCTGGCGCGCCTTCCTGACCGTGACGCTGCCCAACATCAAATGGGCGCTGCTTTACGGCGTGCTGCTGTGCAATGCCCGCGCCATGGGGGAATTCGGCGCCGTGGCCGTGGTCTCGGGCAAGATCCGCGGCCAGACCGCCACCATGCCGATCACCATCGAGATGCTCTACAACGAATATCTCTCGGTCGCGGCCTTCAGCCTGGCCGCGGTGCTGGCGGCTCTGGGGCTGCTGACGCTGGCGCTGAAGACCCTGCTGGAATGGCGCCATGCCGACCAGCTGGCCGCCGGCCGCCGGCACTGAACAATCGAGGTCCATCATGCATATCGAAATCGACGAAATCGCCAAGAGCTTCGGTTCGACGACGGCGCTGCACCCGGTCAGCCTCGCCATCCCCTCGGGGGCGCTGGTGGCGCTCTTGGGGCCCTCCGGCTCGGGCAAGACCACGCTTCTGCGCATCCTGGGCGGGCTGGAATTCCCGACCTCGGGCCGGGTGCTCTTCGACGGGCAGGACGCGACCGGGCTGACGGTGCAGGAGCGCCGCGCCGGATTCGTCTTCCAGAGCTATGCGCTGTTCCGGCACATGACCGTGTTCGAGAACATCGCCTATGGGCTGCGCGCCCGCCCGCGCCGCACCCGCCCGCCGCAGGCCGAGATCGAGCGCCGGGTGACAAAGCTGCTTGAGCTGATCCAGCTGCCGCAGATCGCCAAACGCTTCCCCAGCCAGTTGTCGGGCGGCCAGCGCCAGCGCGTGGCCCTGGCCCGTGCGCTGGCCATCGAGCCGCGCATGCTACTGCTCGACGAGCCCTTCGGCGCGCTCGACGCCCGGGTGCGCAAGGAGCTGCGCCAGGGGCTGCGCGAGATCCACGACACCACCGGCCTGACCACGGTTTTCGTCACCCATGACCAGGACGAGGCCATGGAGCTTGCCGACCTGGTGGTGGTGATGTCCATGGGCCGGATCGAACAGGTCGGCCGCCCGCAGGACATCCGCGCCCGGCCGGCGACGCCCTTCGTGCGCGAGTTCATCGACGCCTGAAGCGGCCGGGTTCACGAGTGTTCGGGGAACGAAGAAGCCCCCGTCGCGGCATGGCTGCGGCGGGGGCTTTTCGCCGCGCTGCGGCGTGCCTAGATGAGGGCTTTCGGAACCCGTGCAGGAGACATGATGGAACGCCTTCTTGAACGCAGCCTTTTCGCCAGCCGCTGGATGATGGCGCCGATCTATGTCGGATTGGCGCTGTCCCTGCTGATCCTGCTCTGGGTCTTTGCGCTGGAATTCTGGCACCTGGTGCAGATCCTGCCGGTGATGACCGTGAACGACGCGGTGCTGGGCGTGCTGGCGCTGATCGACCTGAGCCTGGCCGCCAACCTGCTGCTGATCGTGATCTTCTCGGGCTACGAGAATTTCGTCAGCCGCATGGACCTGAGCGAGCATGAGGACCGGCCGAACTGGCAGGGCGAGGTGGATTTCTCGGGGCTGAAGCTGAAGCTGGTGGCCTCGATCGTGGCGATCTCGGGCATCCATCTGCTGAAGGTGTTCATGGATGTCAGCAAATATGCCCCCGAACAGATCCGCTGGATGGTGGTGATCCACCTGGTCTTCGTGGTCTCGGGCGTGCTGCTGGCGGCGATGGACTGGATCTCGAACCACGGCAAGACGCTGAAGAAGGCGAAGGCGGCGCAGGGCTGAGCCGTCGCGCCGGTGGCGCGGTCGCATGGGTATTTGGGAAACAGAGAAGGGCAGGGGCGCCGCGTCGGCGGGGCGCCCCTTTCGCGTGCCGCGGATTTTTGGCCGGGCGGGCGGTGCGGACCCTTGCGACTTTGCCCGCCATGGCTATAACCCCGGACGATTTATCAGCCGCCAGCCCGAGGGACCGCCATGCCGAAGAGAACCGATATCAAATCCATCCTGATCATCGGCGCCGGTCCCATCGTCATCGGGCAGGCCTGCGAATTCGACTATTCCGGCGCCCAGGCCTGCAAGGCCCTGCGCGAGGAGGGCTATCGGGTCATCCTGGTGAACTCGAACCCCGCCACGATCATGACCGATCCCGAGATGGCCGATGCCACCTATATCGAGCCGATCACCCCCGAGGTGGTGGAAAAGATCATCGCCAAGGAACGGCCCGACGCGCTTTTGCCGACCATGGGCGGGCAGACCGGGCTGAACACGGCCTTAGCGCTGGCCGATATGGGCGTGCTGAACCGCTATGGCGTCGAGCTGATCGGGGCGCAGCGCGCCGCCATCGAGATGGCCGAGGACCGCAAGCTGTTCCGCGAGGCCATGGACCGCATCGGCCTGGAGAACCCGCGCGCCACCATCGTCGCGGCGCCGAAGCATCCGAACGGCCGCTATGACATCGCGGCCGGGGTTTCGATGGCCATGGAGGCGCTGGAGGAGATCGGCCTGCCCGCCATCATCCGCCCCGCCTTCACCCTGGGCGGCACCGGCGGCGGCGTCGCCTATAACCGCGACGATTACGAGCGCATCGTGCGGTCCGGGCTGGAAGCCTCGCCCGTGGCGCAGGTGCTGGTGGACGAGAGCCTGCTTGGCTGGAAGGAATACGAGATGGAGGTCGTGCGCGACCGCGCCGACAACGCCATCATCGTCTGCTCGATCGAGAACGTCGATCCGATGGGGGTGCATACCGGCGACTCGATCACCGTCGCCCCGGCGCTGACGCTGACCGACCGCGAATACCAGCGCATGCGCAACGGCTCGATCGCCGTGCTGCGCGAGATCGGGGTGGAGACCGGCGGCTCGAACGTGCAATGGGCGATCAACCCCAAGGACGGCCGCATGGTGGTGATCGAGATGAACCCGCGCGTGTCGCGCTCCTCGGCGCTGGCCTCGAAGGCCACCGGCTTCCCCATCGCCAAGATCGCCGCCAAGCTGGCGGTGGGCTATACGCTGGACGAGCTGGACAACGACATCACCAAGGTCACGCCGGCGAGCTTCGAGCCGTCCATCGACTATGTCGTGACCAAGATCCCGCGCTTCGCCTTCGAGAAGTTCCCCGGCTCGAAGCCCGAGCTGACCACGGCGATGAAATCCGTGGGCGAGGTCATGGCCATTGGCCGCAGCTTCCACGAATCGCTGCAAAAGGCGCTGGCCTCGATGGAGAACGGCCTGACCGGCCTTGACGATATCGAGATCCCCGGCGCGCCCGACAAGGCCGCCATCGTCAAGGCGATCAGCGCCCAGACCCCCGACCGGCTGCGGCTGATCGCCCAGGCCATGCGCCACGGGCTCTCCGACGACGAGATTCAGCATGCGACCGCCTTCGATCCCTGGTTCCTGTCCCGCCTGCGCGAGATCGTCGAGGCCGAGGACGCGGTGCGCGCGGGCGGCCTGCCGGCCGACCTGGACGGGCTGCGCCGGCTGAAGATGATGGGCTTTACCGATGCCCGGCTGGCGGCGCTGTCCGGCCAGCCTGAGGCCGAGGTGCGCAAGGCCCGCCGCGCCCATGACCTGCACCCGGTCTTCAAGCGCATCGACACCTGCGCCGCCGAGTTCGAGGCGCAGACCCCCTATATGTATTCGACCTATGAAGCCCCGGCGATGGGCGACGTCGAGAACGAGGCCCGGCCCAGCGACCGCAAGAAGGTGGTGATCCTGGGCGGCGGCCCGAACCGCATCGGCCAGGGCATCGAGTTCGACTATTGCTGCTGCCATGCCTGTTTCGCGCTGACCAGGGCCGGCTACGAGACCATCATGGTCAACTGCAACCCCGAGACGGTCTCGACCGACTATGACACCTCGGACCGGCTGTATTTCGAGCCGCTGACCCTGGAGCATGTGCTGGAAATCCTGCGCATCGAACAGGAGAACGGCACGCTGCACGGCGTCATCGTCCAGTTCGGCGGCCAGACGCCCTTGAAACTGGCGAACGCGCTGGAGGAGGAGGGCATCCCGATCCTCGGCACCACCCCCGACGCCATCGACCTGGCCGAGGACCGCGAGCGCTTCCAGAAGCTGCTCAACGATCTGGGCCTGAAACAGCCCGTCAACGGCATCGCCCATAGCGACGCCGAGGCCATCGAGATCGCGCAGCGCATCGGCTTCCCGCTGGTCATCCGCCCGTCCTACGTGCTTGGCGGCCGCGCGATGGAGATCGTGCGCGACATGGATCAGCTCAACCGCTACATCCGCGAGGCGGTGCAGGTCTCGGGCGACAGCCCGGTGCTGCTCGACAGCTACCTTTCGGGCGCCATCGAGGTCGACGTGGACGCGCTTTCCGACGGCAAGACCGTGCATGTCGCCGGCATCATGGAGCATATCGAGGAGGCCGGCGTGCATTCCGGCGACTCGGCCTGCTCGCTGCCGCCGCATACGCTGGATGCCGAGACCATCGCGGAACTCAAGACCCAGACCGAGGCGATGGCCAAGGCGCTGAACGTCGTCGGGCTGATGAACGTGCAATTCGCGCTGAAGGACGGCGCGATCTATGTGCTGGAGGTGAACCCGCGCGCCAGCCGCACCGTGCCCTTCGTCGCCAAGGCCACCGACAGCGCCATCGCCTCGATCGCCGCCCGGCTGATGGCCGGCGAGCCGATGGCGAACTTCCCGACCCGTCCGGCCTATCCGGCGGGCGTCGGCCCAGACGACCCGCTGCCCTTCGCCGATCCGCTGACGCTCGCCGACCCGAACACGCCCTGGTTCTCGGTCAAGGAGGCGGTGCTGCCCTTCGCCCGCTTCCCCGGCGTCGACACGCTGCTGGGGCCGGAAATGCGCTCGACCGGCGAGGTGATGGGCTGGGACCGCACCTTCGCCCGCGCCTTCCTCAAGGCGCAGATGGGGGCGGGGACGCAGCTGCCCTCCGAGGGCCTGGTCTTCGTTTCGGTCCGCGACGCCGACAAGACCGCCGAGCTGGCCGAGGCGGCGCGAGAGCTGACCGCCATGGGCTTCAAGCTGGTCGCCACCCGCGGCACCGCCGAATTCCTGCGCGGCGCCGGCGTCGAGACCGAGCTGGTGAACAAGGTCTATGAAGGCCGCCCGAACATCGTCGACCGGCTGAAGAACGGCGAGATCGCCATGGTGCTGAACACCACCGAAGGCGCCCAGGCCATCGCCGATTCGCGCGAGATCCGCGCCGTGGCGCTGAACGACAAGATCCCCTATTACACCACGGCGGCAGGCAGCATCGCGGCGGTGGCGGCGATCAGGTCGCGCGGCGAAGGCGAGGTCGGGGTCAGAAGCCTGCAGGCCTGAACCATCTGCGACGTCGATGCGAATGGCCGCGCCGGGAAGGGCGCGGCCATCGTCCTTGCGCCGGCGCGCGGCAGGAAAAAGGGGTGCGGTCCCGGCGGACCGCACCCCTCGCCGGCCGCCTGCGCTGGGGGAGGGGCGCAGGGGATCTCGACTTCAAAGCAGGAAGTCAGCTGCGACATACTGCCCGGCCGTGGTCGCGCCGTCGGCGATGCGGATGATCAGCTCGGCATCCGCGTCATTGTCGACATTGGCCCTGAGCCAGGTCTCGGTGCCATTGTTCGTAAGCCATACCGTTCCCGCGCCTCCCGCGGTTGTTCCATTGAATACAAAGGCTTGGTTACCGGCCACCAGCGCATTCGCGTCGATGCCCGAAAGGTCTATCCGGTCGCCGGCCGCAAGGCCCGCGCCGTCGAAACCGTTGATGACGTCGATGCCCGCCGCCGCGTTCGAATGGTTCAGCGCGCCGAAGCGGAAGGTGTCGGCCCCGCCGCCGCCGTTGAGCGAATCCGCGCCCATCCCGCCGATCAGTGTGTCGCTGCCGGCGGCGCCCTGCAGCGTGTCATTGCCCTCGTAGCCGAAGAGCAGGTCGTTGCCGGCCCCGGCATTCATCAGGTTCGCGCCCGCCGTCCCATAGAGCGAATCATTGCCGCCCGCGGTCATCACGTTCTCGAAGTTGACGAAGCTTTCGCCGGCGAAATTGGTCGCGCCGCTGCCCAGGTTGACGAGATAGGCCCCGGTGAAGCTGCGGGCATCCAGCATGTCGATGCCGGCCCCGCCGTTCAGGGTCTCGTTCGAACCCAGCCCGGCCAGAATGGTGTCGTTGCCCGCCTCGCCGGCGTAGAAGCCTGCGCCGCTCGAGACCAGCCGGTCGTTGCCGGCGCCGCCATAAAGCGTGTCTGTGCCCGAACTCGCCTCCAGCGTGTCATTGCCGGCGCCGCCGTAGATCAGATCGTTTCCGGCGCCGCCGGTCAGCAGGTCGTTGCCCGCGCCGCCGTAAAGCACGTCATTGCCGCCAAGCCCGCTGATGACGTCATTGCCGCCATTGCCCTGGATCGTGTTCGCCGCCGCCGTGCCCGAGAGCGTGTCGTTGCCGGAACCCGAAGAGAGGTTCTCGAAATTGACGAAGCTTTCGCCGCTGTAATTCGTGGCGCCGGTCGCCATGTTGATGGCATAGGCCCCGCTCCAGGCGGCGGTGTTCAGCCAGTCGACGCCGGCCCCGCCGTCCAGGGTCTCGCCCCCGCCATTGCCGGCATAGATATAGTCATTGCCGGCCTCGCCGAAATA
The DNA here is from genome assembly GCF_000518925.1 of Paracoccus sp. J39. Taxonomy (NCBI): domain Bacteria; kingdom Pseudomonadati; phylum Pseudomonadota; class Alphaproteobacteria; order Rhodobacterales; family Paracoccaceae; genus Paracoccus; species Paracoccus sp. J39. The sequence goes on from NZ_JAEN01000002.1 coordinate 243,021, forward strand.
CTGGCCATAGCCGCTGGAGACGATGGTGTCGCTATCCGCGCCGCCCCGGACCGTATCCGTGCCGGTGCCCGCGTTCAGGTAATCGTTCCCGGCGCCGCCGGACAGGTAATCATTGCCCGCAAGGCCCGAAATCGAATCGTTTCCGGCATTGCCATGCATGATGTTGGCGCCGCTGGTGCCGAGCAGCGTGTCATTGCCGGAGCCGGAATAGACATTCTCGAAGTTCACGAAACTTTCGCCGGTGAAGTTCGTGGCCCCCGTCGCCAGATTGACGAGATAGGCCCCGGCATAGGTGGCGGTGTTCAGCCAGTCCGTGTCGCCGCCGCCGTCAAGGGTTTCGCTGACACCCAGCCCGGCATAGACATAGTCGTTCCCCGCCTGGCCGTAATACTGGCCCGCGCCACTGGAAACCAGCGTGTCATTGCCGTTCCCGCCCCAGATCGTATCCGTGCCGGTGCCGGCGTTCAGGTAATCATTGCCCTCGCCGCCGGAAATATAGTCATTGCCGCCCAGGCCCGAGATCGAATCGTTCCCGGCATTGCCATACATGGTATTGGCGCCGCTGGTGCCGAGCAGCGTGTCATTGCCGGAGCCGGAATAGACATTCTCGAAATTCACGAAGCTCTCGCCGGTGAAGTTCGTCCCGCCCGTGGCCAGGTTGATCGAATAGGCCCCGCTATAGGTCGTCGTGTTCAGCCAATCGGTGCCGGCGCCGCCGTTCAGCGTTTCGCTGACACCCAGCCCGGCATAGATGTAATCGTCCCCGGCATCGCCGAAATACTGTCCGGCCCCGCCGGAGACGAGCGTGTCATTGCCATCCCCGCCCAGAAGCGTATCGGTTCCGGTCCCGGCGTGGAGATAGTCGTTGCCGGAGCCGCCTGAAATATAGTCGTTGCCGGCATACCCGTAGATGTAATCGTTACCACCATTGCCATACATGCTGTTGGCGCCATCGGTGCCATAAAGCGTATCGTTCCCCGAGCCCGAATAGATGTTCTCGAAGTTCACAAAGCTTTCGAAGCTGAAATTCGTTGCCCCGGTGGAAAGGTTCACCGAGTAATTGCCGTTCCAGCTGGCCGTGTTCAGCCAGTCGATCCCGGTGCCACCGTCCAGCGTCTCGCCGCCGCCGGCCCCGGCATAGATGTAATCGTTCCCGGCATCGCCGTAATACTGGCCATAGCCGCTGGAAACGATCGTGTCATTGTCGTTCCAGCCATGCACGGTATCGACGCCCGTCCCGGCATGGATGTAGTCGTGGCCGTCTCCGCCCGACAGGTAGTCGTTGCCGGAGCCGCCATAGATGGTGTCGTTGCCGCCCTGGCCCAGGACATAATCGTTCCCTCCCAGGGCGTCGAAGATTTCGCTGGCAGACGTGCCGATCATGGTGTCGTTGCCATTCGTTCCGGTAGGCATCTCTTCCTCCTGTCGTCTCATGTCATGGACGGGGCGGCATGCCTCGCGATCCCGACATTGCTCCCGACGGTGTGAAGGCGGCGTGAAACCGGCTTAGCCCCTGACAGGAAAGCGGAATTTCGCGGATTTTCCGCGATGTGCGGCGCCGGCTCCGGCCGCCGGCCTGGGCCGCCGAGTCGCTGCGCGGCCGGGCTGGGGATTGCCCCTTGCCCCGCGCGCCGCTATCGCAGGCATAAAAGGGGGTCCGGCAACCATGAGCTTCAATACCTTCGGTCGCGTCTTCACCTTCACCACCTGGGGCGAGAGCCATGGCCCGGCGCTTGGCGCCACCGTGGACGGCTGCCCGCCCGGCGTGGCGCTGGACGAGGCCTGGATCCAGCAGTTCCTGGACCGGCGGCGGCCCGGCAGTTCGAAATTCACCACCCAGCGGCAGGAGCCGGACCGGGTGCGCATCCTCTCGGGCGTGTTCGAGGGCAGGACCACCGGCACCCCGATCCAGCTGATGATCGAGAACACCGACCAGCGCAGCAAGGATTACGGCGAGATCGCCGAGGCCTTCCGTCCCGGCCATGCCGATATCGCCTATCATCTGAAATACGGCATCCGCGACTATCGCGGCGGCGGGCGGTCCAGCGCGCGCGAGACGGCGGCGCGGGTCGCAGCCGGGGGCGTGGCGCAGGCGGTGCTGCGCGATCTGGTGCCGGGGCTGCGGATCACCGGCTACATGGTGCAGATGGGCGATCTGCATCTGGACCGGACGAATTTCGACGCCGCCGAGATCGGCAGGAACCCGTTCTTCCTGCCCGATGCCGGCGCCGTGCCGGCCTGGGAGGATTATCTGAACGCCATCCGCAAGGCGCAGGACAGCGTCGGCGCCGCCGTCGAGGTGCTGATCCAGGGCTGCCCGGCCGGGCTGGGCGCGCCGGTCTATGCCAAGCTGGACACCGACCTGGCCGCCGCGATGATGTCGATCAATGCCGTGAAAGGCGTCGAGATCGGCGAGGGCATGGCCGCCGCCGCCCTGACCGGCACCCGGAACGCCGACGAGATCCGCATGGGCAATGACGGGCCGCGCTACCTTTCGAACCATGCCGGGGGGATTCTGGGCGGCATTTCGACAGGGCAGGACATCCTGGTGCGATTCGCCGTCAAGCCGACCAGCTCCATCCTGACGCCGCGGCGCACCATCAACCGGAAGGGCGAGGAGATCGAGCTGATCACCAAGGGCCGGCACGATCCTTGCGTCGGCATCCGCGCCGTGCCCATCGCCGAGGCCATGGCGGCCTGCGTGATCCTGGACCACCTGCTGCTCGACCGGGCGCAGACCGGCGGCCAGCGCGGCCGCATCGGCTAGGCCCGGCGCGCGGCCCGGGTGGGGAGGGGAACGCTGTTCCCCTCTTGTCCCGCTGCGCGGGCCAATTCACCCCTTGGGGTATTTGGAAAACAGAGAAAGCCGGGGACGCATGGCTCGTTCGGTTTTCACCGTTTTGCAAATACTCCTGCGGCGGCCGCGATTGTTACGCAACTGACACATTCCTTTCGCATAACCGTCGCATCGCCGTTCTAGAGAGCGGTCAGGCCGCAACGGCCTCATGGAAATGTCAGGAGTGATCCTATGAAATCCGCGAAATTCACCGTGTCGGCGCTGGCCGTGATCGCTGCCTCGGCCACTGCCGCCGCCGCCCGCGACCAGATCCAGATCTCGGGCTCGTCCACGGTGCTGCCCTATGCCACCATCGTCGCCGAGGCCTTCGGCGAGAATACCGACTTTCCGGTGCCGGTCGTCGAATCGGGCGGCTCGTCGGCCGGGCTGAAGAAATTCTGCGAGGGCGTGGGCGAGAACACCATCGACATCGCCAATGCCAGCCGTCCGATCAAGGACAGCGAGAAGGAGGCCTGCAAGGCCGCCGGCGTGACCGATATCATGGAGGTCCGCATCGGCTATGACGGCATCGTCTTCGCCAGCGACATCGGCAGCAACGACTTCGCCTTCACCGCCGCCGACTGGTTCAACGCGCTGGCCGCCAAGGTGGTCAAGGACGGCAAGGTGGTGAACAACACCGCCACCAAGTGGAACGAGATCCGCGCCGACCTGCCGGACCAGGAGATCCTGGCCTTCGTGCCCGGCACCAAGCACGGCACCCGCGAAGTCTTCGAGGAAAAGGTGATCGCCGCCGGCTGCGAGGAATCCGGCGCCGCCGAGGTCTTCAAGGCCGAGCTGGGCGAGGATGCCGCGGCCAAGGCCTGCCTCGACCTGCGCACCGACGGCAAGTCGGTGGATATCGACGGCGACTATACCGAGACGCTGGCCCGCATCCAGTCGGCCAAGCACGGCATCGGCGTCTTCGGCCTGTCCTTCTATGAAAACAACACCGACAAGCTGAAGGTCGCGACCATGGGCGGCGTGACGCCCTCGACCGAGACCATCGCCGCGGGCGAATACCCGGTCTCGCGGCCGCTGTTCTTCTATGTCAAGAAGCAGCATATCGGCGAGATCCAGGGGCTGAAGGAATTCGCGGAATTCTTCGTCTCGGACGAGCTGGCCGGGCCGGAAGGGCCGCTGGCCGCCTACGGGCTGGTCGCGGATCCGGAACTGGCCGCGACGCAGGCGGCCGTCGCCGAAGAGGCGATCCTCGCCGAATGACCTGCAGGGCGCGGGGACAGGGTTCCCGCGCCGCTTCCGTTTCCCTGTTCCGAGGGCTCACATGCCTGTCTCATGGACCTTGCTGATCGTCCTTGCCCTTGCCGGCGCGGGCTATCTTGTCACCCGCGCGCGCGTCGTCGCGCTGGCCGGGGGCGACGTGCGGCGGCTGCATTCGCGGCCCAGCTATCACGGCTGGAACGCCGCGCTGCTGACGGCGCTGCCGGCGCTGTTCCTGATCGCCATCTGGCGCTTCGTGCAGCCGGCCGCGGATGCGACGCCGGTGGCGATCCTGGCGCTGATCCTGGCCGCGGCCGGGCTTGGCCTGGCGCTGGTCCGCAGCGCGCCCGGTTTCCGGGCCCGCAATGCCGTCGAAGGCATGGTCAAGGGCCTGCTGATCCTGTGTTCCAGCATCGCCATCCTGACCACCGCCGGGATCGTCTTCTCGATGCTGTTCGAGACCGGGCACTTCTTCCGGCAATATCCCTGGCAGGAGTTCTTCTTCGGCGCCACCTGGTCGCCGCGCTTCGGCGGCGGCTCGCAGCTGGGCATCCTGCCGCTGCTTTGGGGCACGCTCTACATCTCGCTGATCGCGCTGGTCGTGTCGGTGCCGATCGGGCTCTTCGCGGCGATCTACATGTCCGAATACGCCTCGCCCCGGCTGCGCAGCCTCGCCAAGCCGATGATCGAGGTGCTCGCCGGCATCCCGACCATCGTCTACGGCCTTTTCGCGCTGATCACCGTGGGCCCGATGCTGCGCGACTGGTTCGCCCAACCGCTGGGGCTGGGCAATTCCGGGTCGTCGGTGATGACCGCGGGCCTGGTCATGGGGATCATGCTGATCCCCTTCGTCAGCTCGCTTTCGGACGACATCATCAACGCCGTGCCGCAATCCCTGCGCGATGGCGCGCTCGGCCTCGGCTCGACGCAGTCGGAAACCGTGCGCAAGGTGGTGCTGCCCGCGGCGCTGCCGGGCATCGTCGGCGCCGTGCTGCTGGCCGCCTCGCGCGCCATCGGCGAGACGATGATCGTCGTGCTGGGCGCGGGCGCCGCCGCCCGCATGGACCTGAACCCGTTCGAGGCCATGACCACGATCACCGTCAAGATCGTCAGCCAGCTGACCGGCGACAACGACTTCGCCGCGCCCGAGACGCTGGTCGCCTTCGCGCTTGGCCTGACCCTTTTCGTCATCACGCTGGGGCTGAACATCGTCGCCCTCTACGTCGTGCGCAAATACCGGGAGCAGTACGAATGAGCGACGCAACCCTTCACGGCGCGCAGCCCCGGCCCTCGCTGCTGGCTGCCGATCCGCGGACCCGCAAGCGCAATGCCGCCGAGGCGCGGTTCCGCGCCTATGGCCTGGCCGCCATCGTGATCTCGATGGTCATGCTGATGATCCTGCTCTTCACCATCCTGACCGGCGGGATCGGGGCCTTTCGCCAGACCTATCTGGAAATCCCGGTGACGCTGGACGCCGCGCAGCTCGACAAGACCGGCAACCGCGACCCCGCCGAAATCCGCAAGGTCCTGACCCTGACCTATGGCAGGATCTTGGAGCAATCGCTGCAACAGGCCATCGCCGACAAGGGCATCGCCGCGGCCGACCTGTCCGACAAGGATGTTTCGGGCCTGATCTCCAAGGAGGCGTCGGCCCAGCTGCGCAACCGCGTGCTGGCCGACCCCGAACTGATCGGCCAGACCGTCGAGACCCGGGTGCTGGTGAACGGCCGGGTGGACGGCTATTACAAGGGCCGCGTCAGCATGGAGAGCGCGGCGCGCGATGCCAATACCTCGCCGGCGCAGCTGCAGCTGGCCGATGCGCTCAAGGCGCAGGGCATGCTCGCGACGCAGTGGAACTGGTCCTTCCTGACCAGCCCCGACGCCTCGGACCAGCGCCCCGAGGCGGCGGGGGTCGGCATCGCCATCCTCGGCTCGTTCTACATGATGCTGGTGGTGCTGGTGCTGGCGGTGCCGATCGGCGTCGCCGCCTCGATCTACCTGGAAGAATTCGCGCCGAAGAACCGCTGGACCGATATCATCGAGGTCAACATCTCGAACCTCGCCGCCGTGCCCTCGATCGTCTTCGGCATCCTGGGCCTGGCCGCCTTCATCAACTTCGCCGGCCTGCCGCAATCGGCGCCCATCGTCGGCGGCCTGGTGCTGACGCTGATGACGCTGCCCACCATCATCATCGCCACCCGCGCGGCACTGAAGGCGGTGCCGCCCTCGATCCGCGACGCGGCGCTGGGGGTGGGGGCCTCGAAGATGCAGTCGGTGTTCCACCACGTCCTGCCGCTGGCCATGCCGGGCATCCTGACCGGCACCATCATCGGCCTGGCGCAGGCGCTTGGCGAAACCGCGCCGCTGCTGCTGATCGGCATGGTGGCCTTTGTCCGCAACGTCCCCTCGGCGCCGCCGGACGGGCTGTTCGAGCCGGCCTCGGCCCTGCCGGTCCAGGTCTACAACTGGACCCAGCGCGCCGACCCCGCCTTCATCGAGCGCGCCTCGGGGGCGATCATCGTGCTGCTGGTGTTCCTGCTCTGCATGAACCTCCTCGCCATCTATCTGCGCCGCAAGTTCGAGCGCCGGTGGTAAATCCGGGAAGGAGACCCGATATGAACGACATGAGACTTCTGGAGCGCAGCGTGGACCAGACGGAAATCAAGATCTCGGCCCGGGATGTGCAGGTCTATTACGGCGAGAAGCAGGCGATCAAGGATGTGGACGTCGACCTGCTGGACAAGACCGTGACCGCCTTCATCGGTCCCTCGGGCTGCGGGAAATCGACCTTCCTGCGCTGCCTGAACCGCATGAACGACACCATCGAGAACAGCCGGGTCGAGGGCCGGATCACGCTGGACGGCGAGGACATCTACGACAGGCGGGTCGACCCGGTGCAGCTGCGCGCCCGCGTCGGCATGGTGTTCCAGAAGCCGAACCCCTTCCCGAAATCGATCTATGACAATGTGGCCTATGGCCCGCGCATCCACGGCCTTGCGCGCAACCGCGCCGAGCTGGACGAGATCGTCGAGAAGTCGCTGCGCGGCGCGGCGCTGTGGAACGAGGTCAAGGACCGGCTGCAGGAGCCCGGCACCGGCCTGTCCGGCGGCCAGCAGCAGCGGCTCTGCATCGCCCGCGCCGTGGCGACCCAGCCCGAGGTGCTGTTGATGGACGAGCCCTGTTCGGCGCTGGACCCGATCGCCACCAGCCAGGTCGAGGAGCTGATCGACCAGTTGCGCGCCGAATTCTCGGTGGTGATCGTGACCCATTCCATGCAGCAGGCGGCGCGCGTCAGCCAGAAGACCGCCTTCTTCCACCTCGGCAATCTGGTGGAATACGGCAATACCGACGACATCTTCACCAATCCGCGCGATCCGCGGACCGAAAGCTACATCTCGGGCCGCATCGGCTAGGCCGGAAAGGAAAAGACATGAACAACGAACGGCATATCCTCTCGGCCTTCGACCGCGACCTGGAAACCGTGCAGGCGCTGGTGGTCAAGATGGGCGGCATGGTCGAAAGCGCCATCCACGACGCCGCCATCGCGCTGGAGACCCGCGACGGCGAGCTGGCCGACGACATCCGCCGCCGCGACAAGGCCATCGACGCGCTGGAGCATCAGATCAACGAGGAGGCCGCGCGGCTGATCGCGCTGCGCGCGCCGCGGGCCACCGACCTGCGCATGGTGCTGTCGGTCATCAAGATCTCGCATATCCTCGAGCGGGTGGGCGATTACGCCAAGAACATCGCCAAGCGCAGCGACGTGCTGGCCGAGATGCCCGCCATCGAGGGCGCCGGCATGGCGCTGCGGCGCATGTCCGCCACGGTCGAGGCGATGATGAAGGACGCCCTGGACAGCTATATCCAGCGCGACGCGGCGCTGGCCGCCGACGTGCGCAAGCGCGACCTGGAAGTGGACCAGATGTATAACGCGCTGTTCCGCGAGTTCCTGACCCATATGATGGAGGACCCGCGCAACATCACCGCCTGCATGCACCTGCATTTCATCGCCAAGAACATCGAGCGCATGGGCGACCACGCCACCGGCATCGCCGAGCAGGTGATCTATCTGGCCACCGGCGAGCTGCCCGAGGACCCGCGTCCCAAGGGGGAAAGCGTGCCGCGCATGGAGGGGGCCTGATCCATGGCACAGACCCAACCCTGTGTTCTGGTCGTCGAGGACGAAGGCGCACAGCGCGAGGTGCTGAAATACAATCTCGAGGCCGAGGGCTTCGACGTGGTGCTGGCCGAGAACGGCGACGAGGCGATGCTGCTGGTGGCCGAGGAACAGCCCGACCTGATCGTGCTGGACTGGATGCTGCCCAACGTCTCGGGCATCGAGGTCTGCCGCCGGGTCAAGGCCGATCCCTCGACGCGGCAGATCCCGATCATCATGCTTTCGGCGCGGTCCGAGGAGGTGGACCGGGTGCGCGGGCTGGAGACCGGCGCCGACGATTACGTGGTCAAGCCCTATTCCGTGGTCGAGCTGATGGCGCGGCTGCGCACCCAGCTGCGCCGCACCCGCCCTGCCTCGATGGGCGAGCGGCTCAGCTTCGGCGACATCATCCTGGATGCGGCCGAGCATCGGGTGTTCCGCGCCGGCCAGCCGCTGCATCTGGGTCCGACCGAGTTCCGGCTGCTCTCGACCCTGATGGAAAAGCCCGGCCGGGTCTGGACGCGCGAGCAATTGCTGGACCGGGTCTGGGGCCGCGACATCTATGTCGACACCCGCACCATTGACGTCCATGTCGGCCGGCTGCGCAAGGCGCTCATGGCCTATGGCGGCGACAACCCGGTGCGCACGGTGCGCGGCACCGGCTATTCGCTGGGCTGAGCGCCCGGCCGGAACCGGACAGCCGCCGTTTCCGGCCCTTTGCCGGCGCGTCCCGACCTGCATGTGGGGGCCGGTGCGGCCGTGTCGCAGCACGGGACTTCCGGATTCACCCCTCCCGCCGGGGAGCGCCGAGCCGCGAAACCCCGGGGCCGAGGATCTGCCCCGTTCCTGAACCGGCAGACCCGCGGTGGGCCCCGCCTCCGCAGAGGGGGCGCCGGCGGACCGCCTTGGGTTTCCCTAGGCAGAAGAGGGGCGGCGGGCTGCTGATCCGCCGCATGGCAAGCGCGAATCTCCACCTTGGACGACACGACCTTCAGCGCATCGCGGGCGGTTCGTTGCCGGCCGATCACGTCCCGTCACGTTTTCCGGCCGTAGAAGCCGGCACGGCGAGCCTCCGGCGCGCCTCGCCCGGCTGGCGGGATACCGCGAATTGCCCCCCGGTGCTTGTGGAGGTCGGCCATGCCCTGGCCGAGGGTCTTCTGCCTCGGCCGGGCATATGCAGGCAGGAGAGAGCCGGTTCTCGGGCGAGGAGAATTGCTCGAAGCGCCAAACCATCGTCTCTCCGATGGCTGGCGCTTCGTGGCGTGCCCTTCCGATTTGGTGGGGTCGTGCAGAAAACAGCCGTCAGCCGCGGGGACGGGCCCCGCGGCTTGCCTCGCTTCCATCCCGCGGCCCCGGGCGTGACGACCCCGGGACCGCAAGGCCCGGCCGTCAGTTCTGCGCCAGCAGATCGGTGATCCGGCGCACGGCGACACGGCGGTTCTGCCGCTCCGGCCCGTCGGTCGGGACCAGCAGGAACTGCTCGCCATAGCCCTGCACCACCATGTTTTCCGGCGGCACCTGGAAATATTCCGTCAGCGCCAGCGCCACCGATTCCGCGCGGCGGTCGGACAGGGCCAGATTGGCGGCATCCGAGCCGACGGCGTCGGTATAGCCCTCGATCATGTAGATCTCGCGCGGGTTCTGGTCGATGCTGTCGCGGATCACCTTGCCCAGCGTCGCGAGTTGCTGCGCCTGGTCCGGGGTGATGGCCGAGGAGCCGGTGTCGAAGGTGATCTCGGGCACGTTCACCGGGGCGACCAGGGCGCGCACCTCGGGGATGTCGCGGATCTGGCCCAGGCTGAAGCGCCGGTCGATCGCCGCCTCGCGCCGCAGCGCCTCGCGCAGCGCCGCCTCGTCCATGCGCTCGCGGTTGATGCGGACCGGCGGCGGCGCGGGCAGGGCCGAGATCTGCACCGGCTCCGCCGCGGTGTCGTCGATCAGCCGCGTCTCGCTGCCATCGGCGCGGACAAGCGTGCGGCGCAGGATGTTCATGTTCGCGTCGCGGATGGTGACGACGCGGCTGCCATCCGCGCGCAGCACCGTGGTGCGGGTCGAGCCGTCCCCGAAGGTTTCCGTCCGCACGTTCGAGCCGGGCTGGTAGAGCAGGGCGTTGTCGTCCTTGATCACCTGCTGGCTGCCGTCGGGCAGGGTCACCACCACGCGGTCGCCAGTGTTCAGCGCCACCTGCCGGTCGTTGGACAGCATCTGGCCGACCGCAAAGCCCGCCGCCCCGGCCAGGAGCATCTTGGCGATGTCCTTGCCCTTGTCGTCATCGTCGCGGCGGACTTCCTCGGACCCGGCCTCGGCGGCGCGCTGCTGTTCCTGCAAAGCCTGGGCGACCGAGGTGGCGAATTCCTCGGCCGAGCTGCGCGCGTTCTCGTCGGTGATCTGCATTTCGTTCACTTCGCCCTCGCCCCCTTCGGCGCTGGCGGCCAAAGCGGCGGCCGCGGCGGTCGCGCCCTGCTCGGCGGCGCGCTGCGCCACGGCATTCGGCTGGACCTGCGCCTCGGGCGCCTGCACCTCGGCGGCTTCGCCGGACTGCGGCTCGGCCTGGTCGGCCTGCTCTTGCAAGCGGCGCTCGAGCTCCTGCTGATCGGGTTGCTGGCCGTCCTCGGCCTGCTGCTCGCCGGGCTGGGCTTCGCCCGGCTGGGGTTGGCCGGGCTGCGGCTCGGTCTGGTCGGCCTGTTCCTGCAAGCGGCGTTCCAACTCCTGCGCATCCGGCTGCTCGCCGTCCACCGCGCGCTGCGCATCGGGCTCAGACTCGCCCGACTGGGTCTGGCCGGATTCGGGCTGACCCTCGACCTGCTCCTGGAAGCGCTGCTCGAGCTCCTGCGCGTCCGGCGTTTGCGGACGCTCGGCGTCTGGCTGGCCTTCGCGGGCCTCTTGCTGCTGTTCCGCGCCGTTCTGGGGCTGGGCGGCGGGTTCCGCCTGCTGCGGGGACGGTTGCTCGGTCTGCGGCTCGCCCGGCGCGGGTTCGCGTGCTTCCTGCAGCGCCTCGGCATCCAGGGACGGCTCGGATCCGGCCGGAGACGCCCCTTCCGGCGCGGGTGCGTCCTGCTGCGGCCGCTGCTCGGGCGAGGGATCGGCGCCGGTGACGGTTTCGGGCGTGTCGGGCTTGGCGGCGGGAGGCGCGGCCTGCTGCTGCTCGCCCGCGCCGGTCCCGGGTCTCGGGGCCGGCTCATCGGCTTCGACCACCGGCGGCTTGGGACGCGGCTCCTCGGCCTGCGTCACCTCGGGCTTGGCCGCCGGAGCGTCCGCGGCCGATGGTGCCTGCGGATCCTCGGGTGCGGCGTCAGCCCCGCTTTGCGGTTGCTCGGCCTGCTGTTCGGCCTGCGGCAGCCCGGCCGGGCCGTCCTGGGCCGGCGCATCGGGCTCGGCCGCGTTCCCGGCAGCCTCCGCTTGCGGCTCCTCGGGTTCTTCCTGCGCTTGTCCGGCCCCTGCCTCGCCGCTTTCCTCGGCACGGGGCTCCTGCGCCTGATCGTCGTCGGATTGGCCGGCCTGGTCCCTTGGCAGGATAAGCTGCCCACCCTCCTCCTGCGCCTGCTGGTCCTGCGCCGCCGCCAGCTGCGGGGCAATCAGGGACAGGCAGGTCACGATCGCAGTCGTCGTCTTGTAGATGCGCCGCATGTCGGTCCTCTTCCGATGGTCGCGTGATGGCCAGTCAACCTTCGGTGCGGGGCGCGGTTCCCAAACATGGCCGTGACCGTCCCGTGATCGGCTGTTCCGCGCTGCGCTCCGAAAGCGGCCCGGCGCCGGGTTCAGGCGCCGGTCAGCGCCAGCTTGCCGCCGGCCAGGCGCTGGACGCGGCCGGAAAGCTCCAGCGTCAGCAGAGCGGGGGCCAGAACGGCGGCCGGCAGGCCCAGGTCGCGGATCAGCAGGTTCTCGTCCGTCGGGCTGGGGCCGAGCCGGGACAGGATCCGCGCTTCGAGATTCACCGGGCCACCCTGGCAGGGCAGGGTTTCGGCCGGTTTGCGGCGCAGGCCATGGCCCAGCTCGGCAAGCCGGCGCGCGACGGCGGCCGGTTGCAGGGTCCGCGCCCCGGTCCGGGCCGGGACAGGCGCCGGAACGGGCGAGGGGGCCGCGGCGGCGCCCGGCGCCGAAGCTGTCGCCCCGGTCGCTTCCCCAGTCGCCTCCCCGGCCGCCTGGCCGTTCGATTGCAGGGCGGCCAGCACATCGGCCGAATTGCGCACCAGCACCGCGCCGTCGCGGATCAGCGCATTGCAGCCGCCGGCCCGCGCGTCCATCGGATGGCCGGGCACCGCCATCACCTCGCGGCCCTGGTCCAGCGCGCAGCGCGCGGTGATCAGGCTGCCCGAGCGATGCGCCGCCTCGACCACCACCACGGCGCGCGCGAGGCCAGAGATGATGCGGTTGCGGGCCGGGAAATGCCGGGCCACCGGCTCGGTCCCCGGCGGCTGCTCGGTGACGAGCAGGCCGGTTTCGCAGATCGCCTCGGCCAGCGCGGCGTTTTCGGCCGGATAGATCCTGTCGATGCCCCCGGCCATGACCGCGATGGTGCCGGTTGCCAGCGCCGCCTCATGCGCGACGGTGTCGATGCCGCGCGCCAGCCCCGCGACGACCACCGCGCCCGATTGCGACAGGCCCGAGGCCAGGCCGCGCGCCATGCGCAGGCCCAGCGACGAGGCATTGCGCGCCCCGATCACCGCCACCGGCATGCGCGTCAGCACGGAAGCGTCGCCGCGCAGCCACAGGACCGGCGGCGCCTCGGCCACCTCGCGCAGCAGGGCGGGATAATCCGGGTCGTCCCAGGCCAGCAGCCGGGCGCCGGCGCGATGGCCGGCCGCGATCTCGGCCTCGGCCGCGGCCGCCGGGCAGGGGGTGTAATCGGCGATGCCCGCGGCTTGCGCGATCCGGGGCAGGGCGGCCAGCGCCGCTTCGGCGCTGCCATGTTCGGCCAGCAGCCGGTGGAAGGTCGCGGGCCCGACCTTGCGAGAGCGGATGAGGCGCAGGGCGGCGAGCCCGTTCCCCTTCGGGGTGAGTGGGGTGTGGTGGGGGTCGAAAGAAAGCGGTCTTGCCATCATGTCCCTGCCTGTGCCTCATCCGCAGGCCGAGTCATCGCATGGCAATGGTTAAGAATGGGTTAGCCGGGGAAAATTTCTTTCAACGCCTTGAGACAACACCGGATTATGAGGCAGAGCCGCCGATGGTCAGCCCGCCGATGCGCAGCGTGGGCAGGCCGACTCCGACCGGGACCCATTGTCCCTGCTTGCCGCAATTGCCGATTCCCGGGTCCAGAGACAGGTCGTTGCCGATGGCGCGGATCTGCTGCAAGGCGGTGGCGCCGTCGCCGATCAGCGTCGCGCCGCGGATCGGGTCGCCGACCTGGCCGTTCCTGACGCGATAGGCCTCGGTGCAGGAAAACACGAACTTGCCGTTGGTGATGTCCACCTGGCCGCCGCCGAAACCCACCGCATAGATCCCGTCCTCGAGCCCGGCGAGGATCGAGGCCGGGTCGTCCGGCCCTGCCAGCATGAAGGTATTGGTCATGCGCGGCATCGGCGCATGGGCATAGCTCTGCCGCCGGCCGTTGCCGGTCGGCGCCACTCCCATCAGCCGGGCGTTCTGGCGGTCCTGCATGTAGCCGACCAGAATCCCGTCCTCGATCAGCACGTTGCGGCCGGGCGCCGTGCCCTCGTCATCGACCGAGATCGAGCCGCGCCGGTCCGGGATGGTGCCGTCGTCCACCACGGTCACGCCCGGCGCCGCGACGCGCTGGCCCATCAGCCCGGCGAAGGCCGAATGGCCCTTGCGGTTGAAATCGCCTTCCAACCCGTGGCCGACGGCCTCGTGCAGCAGGATGCCGGGCCAGCCGGGGCCCAGCACCACGTCCATCACCCCGGCGGGCGCGGGGACCGAGCGCAGGTTGACCAGCGCGATGCGCAGCGCCTCGCGCGCCAGCCCCTGCCAGTGCTCGGGCGCGATCAGCCCCTCCAGCGCGACGCGGCCGCCGCCGCCGGCGGTTCCCGATTCGCGGCGGGCGTTGGATTCCGCGATCACCGAGACGTTCAGCCGCGCCATCGGCCGGATGTCGGTGGCAAGCCCGCCCTCGGGGCGCAGGATCGCCACCTCCTGCACCGAGGTGGCGATGCTGGCCGAGACCTGCACCACCCGCGGGTCGAGCCCGCGCGCAAAGGCGTCGATTTCCCGCAGCAGCGCCACGCGGGCGGCGAAGGGCACGGCCTCGGCCGGATCGATGGCGGCATAAAGCGGCCGGATCTCGCCCTCCGGGGGCAGGGCCAGCGTGCCGCCGCCGCTGCCCACCGCAAGGCGCACGGTCTCGGCGGCCGTCTTCAGCGACGCCTCGTCGATCTCGGTCGAATGGGCGTAGCCGGTGACCTCGCCTCGCACGGCGCGCAGGCCGAAGCCCTGCTCGGCATCGTAGCTGGCGGTGCGCAGGCGGCCGTCGTCATAGACCAGCGCCTCGGATCGCGAGCGTTCCAGGAACAGCTCGCCGTCGTCGGCCCCGGACAGGGCGTCGCGCAGGATGCGCAGCGCGCGGTCCTGGTCGAGATGCGTGCGGAAGGGCGAAAACGAAGCGTCTGTCATGGAACCTGTCCTTGCCTTCCTGCCTCGCCTAGGGGTTTTTTGGTCGGAAGTCGATAGGTATGGCTTGCCCGCCGGGGTAAGATATGGTTCTGGTGCAGCACCGATGCCGGCCGGGCCGCAAGACCATGGCCTGCCGGCGGCACTGTAGGCAACGGGATGGGAAGATGGCGATTGCGACGATGCGCCGCGGATTTGCGGCGGTGACGGGCCTTGGACTTGCGACGATGACGGCCGTTCCGGCCATGGCGCAGGACGTGCTGGGCGACCTGCCCGTGATCGGCAAGCCGGTGAACGGCGGCATGGGCTTCCAGCCGGCATCCAGCCCGCTGGCGCATGACCAGCAATGGCTGGATCATTTCGTGCTCTACATCATCACCGCCGTGACGATCTTCGTCTGCCTTCTGCTGCTGATCTGCATCGTCCGCTACAACCGCCGGGCGAATCCGGTGCCGGCGCGCTTCACCCACAACACCCCGATCGAGGTGATCTGGACCCTGGTTCCGGTGCTGATCCTGGTGGCCATCGGCGCCTTCTCGCTGCCGATCCTGTTCCGCAGCCAGGAAATGCCCAACGACCCGGACCTGGTGATCAAGGCCATCGGCCACCAGTGGTATTGGTCCTATGAATATCCCAATGACGGCGTGGCCTTCGACGCACTGATGCTGGAGAAGGACGCGCTGGCCGATGCCGGTTACTCCGAGGACGAATACCTGCTGGCCACCGACAACCCGGTCGTGGTGCCGGTCGGCAAGAAGGTGCTGGTCCAGGTGACCGCGACCGACGTGATCCACGCCTGGACCGTCCCGGCCTTCGCCGTCAAGCAGGACGCCGTGCCGGGCCGCATCGCGCAGCTGTGGTTCTCGGTCGATGAGGAAGGCGTCTATTTCGGCCAGTGCTCGGAACTTTGCGGCATCAACCACGCCTATATGCCCATCGTGGTCAAAGCCGTCAGCCAGGAGAAATACGACGCCTGGCTGGCCGGCGCGAAGGAAGAATTCGCCGCCGACGCCTCGGATTACCTGCCGGCCAAGCCCGTCCAGCTGGCTTCGGCGGAGTAAGGTCGGGCCGTGGCCGATATCAACGCATATGAGGGGCCCGCAGAGGCGGGCTTCGGCGACTATGTCGCGCTGCTGAAGCCGCGGGTCATGTCCCTGGTGGTGTTCACGGCCTTCGTCGGGCTGTGGATCGCCCCGCAGCCGGTCAACCCCTTCGTCGCCTTCTGCGCGGTGCTGTTCATCGCGCTGGGGGGCGGCGCTTCGGGCGCCCTCAACATGTGGTATGACGCCGATATCGACGCGGTGATGAAGCGGACCGCGGGCCGTCCCGTGCCTTCGGGCCGCGTCGCCCCGCAGGAGGCGCTGGCGGTCGGCATTGCCCTGTCCGGTCTGTCGGTGATGATGCTGGGGCTGGCGGCGAACTGGTTCGCGGCCGGGTTCCTGGCCTTCACCATCTTCTTCTATGCCGTGGTCTATACGATCTGGCTGAAGCGCTCGACGCCGCAGAACATCGTCATCGGCGGCGCGGCCGGGGCCTTCCCGCCGATGATCGGCTGGGCCTGCGCCACCGGCGGCATCAGCCTGGAATCGCTTCTGATGTTCGCGCTGATCTTCTTCTGGACGCCGCCGCATTTCTGGGCCCTGGCGCTGTTCATGAAGGAGGATTACTCCAAGGCCGGCGTGCCGATGCTGACCGTGACCCACGGCCGCAAGGTGACGCGCCGCCACATCTTCGCCTATACGCTGGTGCTGGCGCCCTTCGCGATCTGGCTGGGCTTCACCTCGGTCGGCGGGCCGCTCTACCTGGCGGTCTCGGTGGTGCTGAACGCGCTGTTCATCGCCGGCGGCTGGCGCATCCTGCGCCGCAACGAGGACGAGGCCCGGGCCGACGGCTACAAGGTCGAGAAGCGCTATTTCCGCCTGTCGCTTTATTACACATTCCTGCATTTCCTGGCGCTGCTGATCCAGCATTGGGTGGGGGGATGGTGATGCTGCCCCAGGTCGAACACGAATTGCACAAGCGCCGGCGCAGCCGCAACATCGGCCTTCTGGTCGTGCTGCTGGCCTTCGTGGCGCTGGTCTTCGGGCTCTCGGTGGTCAAGATCACCCAGGGCGACATGATGCAGGGCTACGACCACCGCCCGCGCGCCTCGATGCTGCCCGAGGATCCGAACCCGCCGGCGCGCAACCCCGCGCCCGTCGCGGCGCCGGGCGTCCCGGCCGCCGGGCAGGGCGCGCCGCAGGAGGCAGGCCAATGACCGACAAGCCAAGATCGAACGGCCGCACCGTGGCCATGCTGGCCGGCGTCGTGGTGCTGATGGGCGCGCTCAGCTGGGCGGCGGTGCCGTTCTATTCCTGGTTCTGCAAGGTGACCGGCTTCGGCGGCACCACCAACGTGGCCGAGGCGGCCTCGGACACCGTGCTGGACGAAAAGATCCGCGTGCGCTTCGACGCCAATGTCGATCCCAATCTCGGCTGGACCTTCCGTCCGATGCAGCGCGAGATCGAACTGAAGATCGGCGAGAACGCCATCGCCTTCTACGAGGCGATCAACAATACCGACGAGCCCGTCACCGGCACGGCCAGCTATAACGTGGCGCCGGATGCCGCAGGCTATTTCTTCAACAAGATCGAATGCTTCTGCTTTACCGAGCAGGTGCTGCAACCGGGTGAGCGGGTCGAGATGCCGGTCAGCTTCTTCGTCGATGCCGATCTGGTCAAAGACCGCGACGCGGGCCGCATCCGCGACATCACCCTGTCCTATACCTTCCACCGGACCGATCCGCCGGCGCCGAAACAGGCGGCGCTGGACCGGAAGACGGAACCGACCGTAAACTGAGCAACAAGAACCAGCAACAGCCGGGAATGCAGCCATGGCCCATGTAAAGAACCACGACTATCAGATTCTGCCGCCATCGATCTGGCCCTTCCTCGGCGCGGTCGGCGCCTTCGTGATGCTGACCGGGGCGGTCATGTGGATGAAGGGCGGTGCGCCCTGGCTGTTCCTGATCGGTCTGGTGGGCGTGCTCTATGTGATGTTCGGCTGGTGGGCGGACGTGGTGCGCGAGGGCGAGTCGGGCGAACATACCCCGGTCGTGCGCATCGGCCTGCAATACGGCTTCATCCTGTTCATCATGTCCGAGGTGATGTTCTTCGTCGCCTGGTTCTGGGCCTTCATCAAGAACGCCATGTATCCGATGGGGCCGGACAGCCCGATCAAGGACGGCGTCTGGCCGCCGGAAGGCATCGTCACCTTCGACCCCTGGCACCTGCCGCTGATCAACACGTTGATCCTGCTCTTGTCGGGCGTCGCCGTGACCTGGGCCCACCACGCCTTCGTGCACGAGGGCGACCGCAAGACCACGATCAACGGCCTGATCGTCGCGGTGATCCTGGGCATCTGCTTCACCGGCCTGCAGGCCTATGAATACAGCCATGCCGCCTTCGGCCTGGCCGACACGGTCTATGCCGGCACCTTCTACATGGCCACCGGCTTCCACGGCGCGCATGTCATCATCGGCACGATCTTCCTGTTCGTCTGCCTGATCCGCCTGCTGCGCGGCCAGATGACCCAGCAGCAGCATGTCGGCTTCGAGGCCGCCGCCTGGTACTGGCACTTCGTCGACGTGGTCTGGCTGTTCCTCTTCGTCGTGATCTATATCTGGGGCCGCTGATCCCGACTGACATTTCCACGGCGCGGGGCAGGAGTTCCCGCGCCGTTTGCTTTGGAGGCCCGCCCATGCGCCGTTACCTGTTCCCGCTGATCGTCGGCGTGGCGGGCTGCGCCATCCTGATCTCGCTTGGCCTCTGGCAGCTCAAGCGGCTGGACTGGAAGGAGGGCATGATCGCCCAGATCCAGAGCCGGATCGAGGGCCGGCCCGTGCCCTTGCCCGCGGCGGTGGACCCGTCGATGAAATATCTGCCGGTGCTGGTCTCGGGCCAGACCACGGGCGAGGAGATCGACGTGCTCTCCGGCACGCGCGAGTCGGGCGGCGGCTATCAGGTCGTCTCGGGCTTCGTCACCGATGACGGGCGCAAGATCCTGCTTGACCGCGGCTTCGTCGACCAGGACCATAAGCGCGACCCGCGCCCGCCCACGCGGCTGGAGGTGGCGGGGAACCTGCACTGGCCCGACGAGAAGGGCAGCGCCACGCCCGCGCCCAACCTGGCCGAGAATGTCTGGTTCGCCCGCGACGTGCCCGCCATGGCCGCGCAGCTGGGGACCGAGCCGATCCTGGTGGTCGCGGCCGAGGTCCGCGGCGATGCGCAGGGCGTCGCGCCGATCCCGGTGGCGGTCGAGGGCATCCCGAACAATCACCTGAGCTATGCCGTGCAATGGTTCATGATCGCTGCGGTCTGGGCAGGGATGACAGTGGCGCTGATCTGGCGTATCAGGCAGCGGCAATTCTAGGGGGACGCGATGCGTTACGTTTCGACTCGGGGGCGGGCTCCGGTCCTGGACTTCGAACAGGCGATGATGACCGGGCTGGCGCGGGACGGCGGGCTGTATCTGCCCGAGGCGATCCCGATGTTCTCGGCCGAGGAGATCGCCCGCTTCGAGGGCCTGCCCTATGAGGAGGTCGCGCGCCGCGTCACCAGCCCCTTCGTCGGCGAAAGCTTCAGCGATGCCGAGCTGCGGGATGCCATCGCCCGCGCCTATCAGGCATTCGACCACATCGCCCGCGCGCCGCTGGTCCAGCTTGCCCCCGGCCATCACCTGCTAGAGCTGTTCCACGGCCCCACGCTGGCCTTCAAGGACTTCGCCATGCAGCTGATCGGCCAGCTGTTCCAGCTGGCGCTGGCGCGCTCGGGGCAGCGGGTCACGATCCTGGGCGCGACCTCGGGCGATACCGGCTCGGCCGCCATCGAGGCGTTCAAGGGCCTGCCCAACGTGGACGTGTTCATCATGTATCCGCATGGCCGCGTCAGCGAGGTGCAGCGCAGGCAGATGTCCACGCCCGCCGAGGCCAATGTCCACGCGCTGGCCGTCGACGGCACATTCGACGACTGCCAGGCGCGGCTGAAGGACCTGTTCAACGACCACGGCTTCCGCGACGCCGTCGGGCTTGCGGGCGTGAACTCGATCAACTGGGCGCGGGTGCTGGCGCAGATCGTCTATTACTTCACCGCCGCCGTCAGCCTGGGCGCGCCGGGCCGCGCGGTGGACTTCACCGTGCCGACCGGGAATTTCGGCGATGTCTTCGCCGGCTCCATCGCCAAGGCCATGGGTCTGCCCATCGGCCGGCTGGTCGTGGCCACCAACCAGAACGACATCCTGCACCGGGCGCTGACCGGCGGCGAATACCGGGTGGGCACGGTCGCGCCCTCGATCAGCCCCTCGATGGACATCCAGGTCAGCTCGAACTTCGAGCGCGCGCTGTGGCTGGCCTACGGCCACGACGGCAATGCCGTGGCGGCGCTGATGGAGGAACTGAAATCCGGCGGCTTCGCCATCAGCCAGGGCGCGCTGCAGGCGCTGCGCGAGACCTATGTCTCGGGCCGCGCCTCCGAGGAGGAAACCACCGCGATGATCGCCACTATCCGCGCGGAGACGGGCGAGGTGATCTGCCCGCATACCGCCGTCGCCGTGAAGGTGGCGCGCGAGCATCTGCGGCCGGGCGTGCCAATGATCTCGCTTTCGACCGCGCATCCGGCGAAATTCCCCGATGCGGTCGAGGCCGCCGTGGGCATCCGCCCGCCTCTGCCGCCGCATATGGCCGACCTTTTCGACCGCGACGAGCGCATCACCCGTATTGCAAACGACGCCGAGGCCATTAAATCGCTGATCCTTGAACGGAGAACAGCTTGAATCAGATCCGCATCAGCACCTTGCCCAACGGCCTGCGCGTCGTCAGCCGCGACATGCCCGGCCTGCACTCCGCCGCCATCGGCATCTGGGTCAATGCCGGCTGCCGCGACGAGCGCGCCGAGCAGAACGGCATCGCCCATTTCCTGGAGCATATGGCCTTCAAGGGCACCGCCCGGCGCAGCGCGCTGGAGATCGTCGAGTCGATCGAGAATGTCGGCGGCTATATCAACGCCTATACCTCGCGCGACGTGACCTCCTATTACGCGCGGGTGCTGGCGGGGGATGTCGAGCTGGCCCTGGACGTCATCTCGGACATCGTGATGAATCCGGTTTTCGACCAGCGCGAGATCGAGGTCGAGCGCGGCGTGATCCTGCAAGAGATCGGCCAGGCGCTGGACACGCCCGACGACGTGATCTTCGACTGGCTGCAAGAGGCCGCCTATCCCGACCAGCCCATGGGCCGCACCATCCTAGGCCCGGCCGAGCGGGTCAGCCGCTTCGAGCGCGCCGACCTGTCGGGCTTCATCACCGAGCATTACGGCCCCGAGCGCATGATCGTCGCCGCCGCCGGCGCGGTGGACCATGACCGCATCCTGCGCCAGGTCGAGGCGATCTTCGGCCATCTGCCGGCCCGCAAGCTGACCACGCGCGAGCCCGCCCGCTGGCAAGGCGCCGAGGCCCGCCGCGTCAAGGGGCTGGAGCAGGCGCATTTCGCGCTGGCCTTCGAGGGGCCGGGCTATCAGGCGCCGGATTTCTACGCCGCGCAGATCTGGACCTCGGCGGTGGGGGGCGGCATGTCCTCGCGCCTGTTCCAGAAGCTGCGCGAGGAAAAGGGCCTGTGCTATTCGATCTTCGCGCAAAGCGGCTTCCATGACGATACCGGCATGGTGACGATCTATGCCGGCACCTCGGGCGAGCAGATCGCCGACCTGGCGACGCTGACCGTGGACGAGCTGAAGCGGTCGGCCGAGGACATGACCGAGGCCGAGGTGGCCCGCGCGCGGGCGCAGCTCAAGGCCGGGCTGCTGATGGGGCTGGAAAGCCCGACCGGGCAGGCCGAGCGCATGGCGCGCTCGCTCTCGATCTGGGGCCGGGTGCCCGATCCCGCCGAGGTGGCCGAGCGCATCGACGCGGTCAGCGTCGCCGATATCCGCGCCCATGCCGAGCATCTGATCGCCCATGCCCGCCCGGCGCTGGCGCTTTACGGGCCGGTCGAGGGCGCGCCCTCGCGCGAGGTGCTGGCCGAAAGGCTTGCCGCCTGATGTTCTTGCGCCGCCGTCCGCCGCGCCTGGAAACCGAGCGGATGGTGCTGCGCCTGCCGGCGCATGCGGATTTCGGGGCCTGGATGGCGCTGCGCATCGAAAGCCGCGCCTTCCTGACCCCGTGGGAGCCGGTCTGGGCGCCCGACCACCTGACCAAGCGCAGCTTCACCAACCGGGTCTATTGGGCGCAGCGCGCCAGCCGCAACGGCACGGCGCTGCCCTTGTTCCTGATCCGGCGCGATGGCACGCTTTTGGGCGCGATCACGCTGGACAACATCCGCCGCGGCCCGGCGCAATCGGCGACCATCGGCTATTGGATCGGCCAGCCCTTCGCCCGGCAGGGCTATATGCGCGAGGCCATCGGCACGCTGGTGCAGCACGCCTTCACCGGGATGGACCTGAGCCGCATCGAAGCCGCCTGCCTGCCCGAGAACACCCCCTCGCGCGGGGTGCTGGAACGTTCCGGCTTCAAGTATGAAGGCGTGGCGCAAAGCTATCTGCAGATCAACGGCCGCTGGCGCAACCATGTGCTTTACGCCAACCTGCGCCACGACCGGCGCGGCAAGACCGAGGTGCGCTGATGCTGAATCCCGCCGACGAAACGCTGGCCGCGCGCCTGCCCGAAGGCGTGCTGCGCGAGGTGACGCCCGCCTATCTGGAGGAGCCGCGCGGCCGCTATCTGGGCCGGGCCGGGCTGGTCGCCGCGCCGCGCAGCACGGATGAGGTCGCCGCCGTGGTCCGTGCCTGCGCCGAGGCCCGCGTCGCCATCGTCCCGCGCGGCGGCGGCACCGGCCTGGTCTCGGGGCAGGTCATGCCGGATGGCCCTGTGCCGCTGATCCTGTCGCTGGAGCGGATGACCGCGCTGCGCGGCATCTGGCCCGAAGAGAATGTGCTGGTGGCCGAGGCCGGCATGACCCTGCAGGCCGTGCGCGATGCGGCGGAAGCGGCGGGGCGGCTGTTCCCGCTGTCGCTGGCCAGCCAGGGCACCGCGGCCATCGGCGGCTGCCTTGCGACCAATGCCGGCGGCGTCACCGCGCTGCGCTATGGCACCGCGCGGGCGCTGTGCCTGGGGGTCGAGGCGGTGCTGCCCGACGGGTCCATCGTCCACGACCTGAAGCGGCTGCGCAAGGACAATACCGGCTACGACCTGCGCGACCTCTTGATCGGGGCCGAGGGCACGCTGGGCATCGTCACCGCCGCCAGCCTCAAGCTGGTGGTGCCACCGCCGGGGATCGGCACCGCCATGCTGCAGGTGCCCTCGCCCGAGGCGGCGCTGACGCTCTTGTCGCTGGCCGAGGGGCGCATGGCCGGCGGCGTCACCGCCTTCGAGCTGATCGGCGGCCAGGGGCTGGCCTTCCTGGCCGAGGTGCTGCCCGAGATCCGCCAGCCGCTGCCCGGCGCCGAATGGTCGGTGCTGATCGAGGTCGGCCTGCCCGAGGGGCTGGCCCCCGAGGCGGCGCTGGAAGGGCTGCTGATCGACGCCATGGAGCGCGGCCTGGTCTCCGACGGGGTGATCGCGCAATCGGGGGCGCAGGCGGCCGGTTTCTGGCACCTGCGCGAACATATCCCCGAGGCGAACCGCCGCATCGGCGCCGTCGCCAGCCACGACATCAGCCTGCCGCTGTCGGAAATCGCCGGCTTCATCCGCGACGCCGGCGCGCGGCTTGCGGGCGAGGGGCTGCGCATCAACTGCTTCGGGCATCTGGGCGACGGCAACCTGCACTACAACCTGTTCCCGGCGCGGGGGCGCAATCGCGCGGATTACGACGACCGCCGCAAGGCGCTGTCGCTTCTGGTGCATCAGATGGTGGTGGATCGCGGCGGCTCCTTCTCGGCCGAGCACGGGGTCGGGCGGCTGAAGGTCGGCGACCTGGAACGCTGGGGCGATCCGGCGCGGCTGGCGGCCATGCGGGCGATCAAGGCCACGCTGGACCCGCTGGGCATCATGAATCCGGGCGCGGTGCTTTCAGCAGCGGCGTAAGCCGCGCCCGAAGGTGGTCCAGATAGGCCGAAAGCCGCGGCGGCATGAAGGGCTGCGGCAGGTAGAGCGCCTGGATGTCAAGCTGCGGCCGCAGGAAATCCGGCAGCAGCCGCTGCAGCCGGCCCTGGGCCACGTCCTGCGCCACGACGAAGCTGGGGATCAGCGCCACGCCCTCGCCCTCCAGCACCAGTTTCCGCACCGCCTGGGCGCTGTTCACGGTGATGCGGCCGGGCAGGGGGATGCTGACCGCCTTGCCCTCGATCAGGAAGATCGCCCGGCCGGGATTCTGCGTATTGCTGTCGCGGATGTTCACATGCTCGCGCAGGTCCTCGGGACGGGCGGGGCGCGGATGCCTGTCCAGATAGGCGGGGCTCGCCACCGCCCAGGCCTCGGCCTGGCCGATGCGGCGGGCGATCAGGCTGGAATCGGCCAGCTGGCCGATGCGCAGCGCCAGGTCGAAGCCCTCGGCAGCCAGATCGACATAGCGGTCGGTCAGGTTCAGGTCGATCTCGATCCCAGGATGGCCGGCGGTGAAGTCGCGGGTCAGGGTGGTGGCGAACATCTCGCCGAAGGCCACCGGGGCGCTGATGCGCAGCCGTCCGGTCAGCATCCCCTCCTCGGCATGGGCCTGCGCGTCCAGTTCCTCGACCGCCGCCAGCACCCGGCGGGCCGCCGCAAGGTAACGCTCGCCCGCCGGGGTCAGCGACAGGGCGCGGGTGGTGCGGTTCAGAAGCGTGACGCCCTGCTGCCCTTCCAGCGCCGCGACATATTTGCTGACCAGCTTGTTCGAGATCCCCAGCCGCTCGCCCGCCCGGGTGAACGAGCCGGCATCGACCACGGCAACAAAGGCGCGGATGCCGTCGATCCTGTCCATTCCATCCCCGTATCGGCGACAATATTTCCATGAATATGGCAATTTTCGCGACAATCGCCAAGGGCTATCTGTCGGGCAACGGACATGCGAACAGTTGCAAGGAAACACATCATGACCGACCTTAGCCCAAGCGCCCCGGCCCTGGCCGAGCGCAATGCCGACATCGCCGCCTTCATCCTGCGGGTCTCGACCGGGATCTGGTTCCTGGTCCACGGGCTGATCAAGCTGCTGGTCTTCACGCCTTCCGGAACCGCCGGCTATTTCCAGTCCATCGGCCTGCCGGGCATCCTGGGGCCGCTGACCATGCTGGCCGAGATCCTGGGCGGGCTGGCGCTGATCGCCGGCATCTTTACCCGCCAGGTCGCGCTCGCGCTGGCCGCCGTGCTGCTGGGCGCGGCCTGGTTCGGCCATGGCGGCGCGGGCTTCACCTTCAGCAATCCGGGCGGCGGCTGGGAGTATCCGGTGCTCTGGGCCGTGACCATGGTGGCGCTGGCGCTGCTGGGCGACGGGGCCTGGTCGCTGGGCCGGCGCCGCTGAGCCCTGCGCGAAACGATCTTGCCAGGGCCGGCCTTCGGGCCGGCCTTTCCTTGCGTGCATGGCTGGGTTGATTTGTCACTGCTGCGCAGAGGCCCTAATCATCCCGCCCAGATCAGGGAGGCTGCCATGACCGAGGATCACCTTCACCGCATCCGCCACAAGGCCCTGCGCGAGCGCGTGGTCAGCGCCGAAGAGGCCGCAAGCCTGATCCGCGACGGCATGGTGCTGGGCATGTCGGGCTTTACCCGCGCCGGCGAGGCCAAGGCGGTGCCCCTGGCTCTGGCCGAGCGCGCCAGGCGCGAGCCGCTGAAGGTGACGCTGATGACCGGGGCGTCGCTCGGCAACGACCTCGACAAGACCCTGGCCGAGGCGCAGGTGCTGTCGCGCCGCATCCCCTTCATGTCCGACCCGGCGCTGCGCCGTGCGATCAACGCCGGCGAGGTGATGTATATCGACCAGCACCTCTCCGAGACGGTCGAGCAGTTGCGCACCTGCCAGCTGCCGCCGGTGGACATCGCCATCGTCGAGGCGGTGGCGATCACCGAGACCGGCGGCATCGTCCCCACCACCTCGGTCGGCAATTCGGCAAGCTTCGCGCTGCTGGCCGAGAAGGTGATCGTCGAGATCAACCTGAGCCAGCCCGAGGCGCTGGAGGGGCTGCACGACATCTATATCCCCACCTATCGCCCCACCCGCACGCCGATCCCGGTGGTGACGCCGGAAAGCCGGGTCGGCTTTCCCTTCATCCCGGTGCCGCCCGAGCGCATCGCGGCCATCGTCGTCTCGACCAAGCTCGACTCCTCCTCGACGGTGCTGGATCCGGACGAGGAGACCCGCGCCATCGCCGGCCACCTGACCGAATTCCTGAAACACGAGGTGGCGCAGTCCCGGATGCCGGGCCACCTGCACCCGCTGCAGGCCGGCATCGGCACCATCGCCAACGCGGTGCTGCACGGGTTCATCGACAGCCCGTTCCACGACCTGACAATGTATTCCGAAGTCCTGCAGGATTCGACCTTCGACCTGATGGATGCGGGCAAGATGGTCTTTGCCTCGGGTTCCTCGATCACGCTCTCGGCGCCGAAATACCGCGAGGTGATGGCGCGGTTCCACGAGTTCAAGCCGCGGCTGGTGCTGCGTCCGCAGGAGATCTCGAACCACCCCGAGGTGGTGCGGCGGCTGGGGCTGATCTGCATCAACACGGCGCTGGAATTCGACCTTTACGGCAACGTGAACTCGACCCATGTCATGGGCACGCAGATGATGAACGGCATCGGCGGTTCGGGGGATTTCGCGAGGAACGCCTATCTGTCGGTTTTCGTGACGAAGTCCATGGCCAAGGCCGGGGCCATCTCCTCGGTGGTGCCGATGGTCAGCCATGTCGACCATACCGAGCATGACGTGGACATCCTGGTCACAGAGCAGGGGCTGGCCGACCTGCGCGGCCTTGCGCCGCGCGAGCGGGCGCGGGTGGTCCTGCAGAACTGCGTGGCCCCGGAATGGCGCGATGCGCTGGCGGATTACCACGACCGGGCGCTGGCGCGGGGCGGGCATACGCCGCATCTGATCGAGGAGGCGCTGAGCTGGCACGACCGGCTGCGCCGCACCGGCAGCATGAGGCCGGAATGAGCAAACGCCCCGCAGTATCGGCGGGGCGTTTCCTTGTGGCGCGGGGGATGGGGGCTCTGCCCCCGTCGCGTGCCGCGACTCCCCCGGGGTATTTGGGAAACCGAGAAGGTCACCAAGCCGGGATGACGGCGCCCTGGTATTTCTCCTCGATGAACTGCTTCACCGCCGGGTCGTGATAGGCCTCGACCAGTTGCTTGGCCCAGGGGGCGTCCTCGTCGCCCTGGCGCACCACGATGATGTTGGCATAGGGGCTGTCGGCCTTTTCCATGGCGATGGCGTCCTCGTTCGGGTTGAGGCCGGCATCCAACGCATAGTTGGTGTTGATGATGGCGATGTCGGCATCAGCCAGCGCGCGCGGCAGCTGCGCGGCCTCGAGTTCGAGGAAGCGCAGGTTCTTGGGATTCCCGGTCACGTCCAGCGGCGAGGGGGTGAGGCCGGTGCCGTCGGCCAGCGTGATCACGCCCTTGTCCTGCAGGATCAGCAGCGCGCGGCCGCCATTGGTCGGGTCGTTCGGAATCGCGACTTTGGCGCCTTCGGGCAGCTCGTCCAGCGATTTCAGCTTTTGCGAATAGACGCCCATCGGGGTGGTGATGGTCTTGGCGATGCTGACCAGCGCGAAGCCGCGGTCCTTGATCTGGTTGTCCAGATAGGGCTGGTGCTGGAAGCTGTTGGCCTGCAGGTCGCCATCGGCCAGCGCCTGGTTCGGCACTACGTAATCGGTGAATTCGACGATGTCGATGGTCAGGCCCTTGTCCTTGGCGACCTTGGCGACCTCTTCCATGATCTCGCCATGTTCGCCCGGAGAGACGCCGACCTTGATTTCCTCGGCGGCGGCCATGCCGGCGGCGAGGGCGAGGGCCGAGGTCAGGGCGGCAAGGCTGAATTTGCGCATGGGATGTCCTTTCAGGTTATCGGCCCCGGTTGCGGGGCGCGCGCTTGTCGAAACGGGCGGCGATCCATTCGCCGGCCGATTGCACCAGTTGCACCAGCACGATCAGGATCACGACTACGGCCAGCATCACCTCGGGCATGAAGCGCTGGTAGCCGTAGCGGATGCCGAGATCGCCCAGGCCCTCGCCGCCGACCGCGCCGACCATGGCCGAATAGCCGATCAGGCTGACCACGGCGAGCGTCAGGCCCAGGATGATGCCGGGCATCGCCTCGGGGATCAGCACCTTGCGCACGATCTGGCCGGGTGTCGCCCCCATGGCGCGGGCGGCTTCGATCAGGCCGGCATCGACCTCGCGGATGGCGGTCTCGATGAGGCGGGCGATGAAGGGGGCGGCCGCAATGGTCAGCGGCACGATGGCCGCGGTGGTGCCGATCGAGGTGCCGGCGATCAGCCGCGTGAAGGGGATGATCGCCACCACCAAGATGATGAAGGGCGTCGAGCGCGCCGCGTTCACGACCAGCCCCAGCACGGTGTTCAGCCAGGGCGCCGAGAGCAGCTCGCCCCGGCGCGAGGTGGCCAGGAACACGCCCAGCGGTCCGCCGATCAGCGTGCCGAGCAGCGTGGACATGGCGACCATGTAGAGCGTCTGCAGCGTCGCCTGCCAGAGGATCGGGATCAGGTTAGCCGACATAGCCAAGCACCTCGGTCAGAAGCCCGTGTTCTTCCAGGAAGCGGCGCGATTCCTCCAGCCGCTGGGCGGGCAGGGCGACGATCAGGCTGCCGAAGGGCCGGGTGCCGATCTCTTCGATGGCGCCGGCCAGGATGTTGACGCTGACCCCGCGTTCCGAGGTCAGCCGCGCCAGCATCGGGTCGGTCGCATGGCTGCCGATGAAGGTGACCTGCACCACTGCCTCGGCCTCGGGGCCCTGCGGCGCGTCCCGCATCTGGCCGGCGACGAATTGCGGCACGGCGACGCCGGTGACCCCGGTCAGGAAGGAGCGCGTGGTGGCATGGGCGGGTTTCGAGAACACCGCATAGGTCTCGCCCGTCTCGACGATGCGGCCGCCCTCGATCACCGCGACATGGCTGCAGATGTCGCGCACCACCGCCATTTCATGGGTGATGAGCAGGATGGTCAGGCCAAGCTCGCGGTTGATGGCTTGCAGCAGGTCCAGCACCTGCCGGGTGGTATCAGGGTCGAGGGCCGAGGTCGCCTCGTCCGACAGCAGCACGCGCGGCCCGGTGGCCAAGGCCCGGGCGATACCGACGCGCTGCTTCTGCCCGCCGGAAAGCTCGGCCGGGTAGCGGCCGGCCTGGGCGGTCAGGCCGACGCGCTCGATCAGCTCCGTGACACGGGGCGCGATCTTTGCGCGGTCCTCTCCGGCGATCTCCAGCGGCAGGGCGATGTTCTCGGCCACGGTGCGGCTGGCCAGCAGGTTGAAATGCTGGAAGATCATGCCGACCTCGCGGCGGATGCGGCGCAGGCTCGCATCCGAGGCGGCGCCCACGTCGCGCTCGTTCACGATCACCTTGCCGGCGCTGGGGCGCTCCAGCCCGTTCACCATGCGCAGCAGCGTCGACTTGCCGGCGCCGGATCGGCCGATGATGCCGGTGATCGCGCCCTGCGGCACGTCCAGCCAGATGTCGTGCAGCGCCACCACGTCGCTGCCGCCCTTTTGCGGATAGCGGCGCGTCACGCCCTGGAATGAGATTGCCGGCCCTGTCATCGCCCCTGCCTTGAATGTCAGGCGAGACCTATGCCTGCCGGGCCGGGCTTGGCAAGGGGCAGGCGTTCGCCAAAACGGCAATGCCATCCCAAACCGGGCCGGCCGGATGGAATGGCGTTCTTTTCGTGGGCGTTACGCTGCGGAAAGCGCGGCGATGATCGGGCCGAAATCGGCCGCCTTGAGGCTGGCGCCGCCGACCAGCGCGCCGTTCACATGCGGGATGGCGAAGATTTCGGCCGCATTGCCGGGCTTGACCGAGCCGCCATAGAGCAGGGCGAAGTCGGCCCCGTCGGCGAAACGCGCCGAGAGGCGCTCGCGCATCAGGGCATGCACCTCGGCGATCTGCTCGGAGGTGGGCGTGCGGCCGGTGCCGATGGCCCAGACCGGCTCATAGGCGATCACCGTGTTCGCGGCCGTGGCGCCATCCGGGACCGAGCCGGCCAGCTGTGCCGCGATCACGTCCAGCGTCTGGCCCGCATCGCGCTGCGCCTCGGTCTCGCCGACGCAGATCACCGCGACCAGCCCCGCCTCATGCGCGGCGACGGATTTGGCGGCGACCTGGGCGTCGGTTTCGGCATGATCGGTGCGGCGCTCGGAATGGCCGAGGATGACGTGGCTGGCGCCGGCGTCCCTGAGCTGCGCGGCAGCGATGTCGCCGGTATGGGCGCCCGAGGCTTTCGCATGGCAGTCCTGGCCGCCGGTGGCGATGCCCTTGGCTGCCATGGCATGGATCAGCGTGGCGGGCGGGCAGACCAGCAGGTCGCAGCCGGGCGCCGGGTGTTCGGCCAGCAGCCGGTCGATCTCGGCCAGCGAGGCCAGGGTTCCGTTCATCTTCCAGTTGCCGGCGGCGAGTTTGCGCGGGGCCATCAGCCTCTCCCTCTCTCTTGGTCTGACAGGGGATTAGGCCGGGGCTTTCCCGCGATCAAGACGGGCAGGGCGATGTGGGCGCTAACGCGCCGGAAAAACCCTCAGGTCTTGGCGCGCGACCCTTCGAGCGCCGCGAAGCTGACCGATTCGCCGCAGCCGCAGCTGTCGGTGACGTTCGGGTTGCGGAACCTGAAGCCGGATTCCAGCAGGCCGGTTTCATAGTCGATCTCGGTCCCGAACAGGAACATCTGCGCGGTGGGGGCGATCAGCACCCGCGCTTCGCCCTGTTCGACCACCTCGTCGCCGGGCGCGGCGGTCTCGGCCAGCTCCATGGTGTATTCCATGCCGGCGCAGCCGCCCTTCTTCAGGCCGATGCGCAGGCCGCTGGCGGATTTCTGGGCCATCAGCCGGGCGATCTGCCGCTCGGCCGCCTGGGTGATGGTCACGGGGGATTTGCCGGGGATCGAAAACATCTCGGGCCTTTTCTGTTCGCTGTCTCTCATTTAGGAGCAACGGGGCCGCCGCTCAAGGGGTGCTTGACACCGGGCGCGGGGCGGCTATAAGCGCCGCTTCATTGGTGTTGGTGGACCCCGCAAGGGGAATCCTGTCGGGCATTTCGCCAAAGGACAACGCCCTTCGAGAACATAACATAAAGAAGGAGATCAGCGATGACCAAACGCACCGCTGCCAAGTACAAGATCGACCGCCGCATGGGCGAGAACATCTGGGGCCGCGCCAAGTCGCCGCTCAACCGCCGCGAATACGGCCCCGGTCAGCACGGCCAGCGCCGCAAGGGCAAGCTGTCGGATTTCGGCACCCAGCTGCGCGCCAAGCAGAAGCTGAAGGGCTATTACGGCGACCTGACCGAGAAGCAGTTCCGCCGCATCTATGCGGAAGCCGAGCGCGTCAAGGGCGACACCGGCGAGAACCTGATCGGCCTGCTGGAGCGCCGCCTGGACGCGGTGATCTATCGCGCCAAGTTCGTGCCGACCATCTTCGCCGCCCGCCAGTTCGTGAACCACGGCCATGTCGAGGTGAACGGCAAGCGCGTGAACATCGCCTCCTATCGCGTGAAAGAGGGCGACGTCGTCTCGATCCGCGAGCGGTCGCGCCAGCTGGCCATCGTGCTGGAATCGGTCGGCCTGGCCGAGCGCGACGTGCCGGACTACCTGGAAGTGGACCACAACAAGATGACCGCGACCTTCGTGCGCACCCCGGCCTTGGGCGACGTGCCCTATGCCGTGCAGATGGAGCCGAACCTGGTCGTCGAATTCTACGCGAAGAACTGATCCTTTCGGGTCAGACGGGTTGCAGGGTCGTCCCTTCGGGGGCGGCCTTTTCCTTTGCGGCGCGGCCGCAGGGGTATTTGGAAAACAGAGAAGGCGGGGCCGTGCCCCCAAGGCCACAACCGGGGCCGGTAACGATCCTGTGGATTGCAGCGCCTGCCTGCGGTCTGGAATGAGAGCTCTACGGGCAAATCTCGGAGGATGCGATGCGGCTTGTGGCGGTTTTGATGGTGGTGCTGGCGCTGCCCGTTGCGGCGCAGGAGAAGCCCGCCAGGGACGAGCGGCTCTGGACCTGCGAGACCTCCATCGCCGGCGAAAAGACCGAGATCAACTATGTCCGCGATGCCGAATTCCGCGAGAATGTCGGGCGGCTCGAGAAGAACTTTTCGGGTTGGGGACGGATCTCGTGCCCCGGCTATGTCACCCTGCGCGAGATCCTGCGGCGCAACGCCATGGGTGATGACGGCAGCTATTGCCTGCTCTGGGACAAGCAGAACGACACCTATATCGGCGCGCAGAAAGGCCCGCGCAAGGGCAACGCCCTGTGCCGCAAGACCTTCTGCGAGCGGGTGAATTCGGCGCGGCAGGCGACCTTCCGCAATGCCAACGCGCTGGCGGTGGCGGGCTACGACGCGGTGACGCAGCGGCCCGGCGCCGCGATCCTGGCGGCGGGCTCGGGCCAGATGGTCGGCACGCTGGAGGCAGCGGGGGCGGCGGCCATGGGCATGGCGGCCTCTCCGGTGGCGGTCGGCTCGCTGGTCATCGGCTCGGCCGCCGTGGGCGGAACCATGTGGTATTGCGCCGAGGAATAGTGCCGCGCAGCCATGCTCGCTGCCCCGTGGCGCTTCACCGTTTTCCAAATACTCCCGCAGCGGCCCCACAAGCGAAAAGGCCGCCCCCGAAGGGACGGCCCGCGACACTTGCCCCGTGATGCGGATCAGGCCTTGGCCAGGTTGCGCAGCACGTAATGCAGCACGCCGCCGTTTTCGAGATATTCGATCTCGACCTCGGTATCGACCCGGGCCTTGAGCTGGATCACCTTCTCGCTGCCATCGGCATAGCGGATGGTGCAGGCGACCTGCGACAGCGGCTTGAACTCGCCCGCCAGCCCGTCGATCGAGATCACCTCGTCGCCCTTGAGCCCGAGGGTCTTGCGGTTCTCGCCGCCCGTGAACTCGAAGGGGATCACACCCATGCCGACCAGGTTCGAGCGGTGGATGCGCTCGAAGCTCTCGGCGATGACCGCCTTGACGCCCAGCAGGTTGGTGCCCTTGGCCGCCCAGTCGCGCGACGAGCCGGCGCCGTATTCGACGCCGCCGAAGATGACCAGCGGCGTGCCCTGCGCCTGATAGGCCATCGAGGCGTCGAAGATCGAGGTCTGCTGCCCGTCCGGGCCCAGGGTATAGCCGCCCTCGACCCCGTCCAGCATCTCGTTGCGGATGCGGATATTGGCGAAGGTGCCGCGCATCATCACTTCGTGGTTGCCGCGGCGCGAGCCGTAGCTGTTGAAGTCCTTGGGCGCGACCTGCCGCTCGGTCAGGTATTTGCCGGCCGGGGTGGTCGGCTTGAACGAGCCGGCGGGCGAGATGTGGTCGGTGGTGATCATGTCGCCCAGGATCGCCAGGATGCGGGCGCCCTGGATATCGTCGATCTGGCCCGGCTCCTTGGACATGCCGCGGAAATAGGGCGGGTTCTGGATATAGGTCGAGGTCGGCGGCCAGTCATAGGTCTCGCTGTCGGTGACCTCGACCGCCTGCCAGCGCTCGTCGCCCTTGAACACGTCGGCATATTTCTTCTGGAACGCCTCGCGGGTGACGGTGGCCTCGACCAGTTCCGCGACTTCCTGCGCGGTCGGCCAGATGTCCTTCAGGTAGACGTCCTTGCCCTCGGGCGTCTGGCCGATCGGGTCCTTGGTCAGGTTGATGTTCACGTCGCCGGCAATGGCATAGGCCACGACCAGCGGCGGCGAGGCCAGGTAGTTGGCACGCACGTCGGGCGAGATGCGGCCCTCGAAGTTGCGGTTGCCCGACAGCACGGCGGTCGCGACCAGGTCGTTGTCATGGATTGCCTTCGAGATCGCGGCATCGCCCAAGGGCCCCGAATTGCCGATGCAGGTGGTGCAGCCATAGCCGACCAGGTTGAAGCCGAGCGCGTCCAGATCCTCCTGCAGACCCGCTGCCTCCAGGTATTCGCCCACCACCTGCGAGCCGGGCGCGAGCGAGGTCTTGACCCAGGGCTTGCGGGTCAGGCCGAGCGCGCGCGCCTTGCGCGCCACCAGGCCGGCGCCGATCATCACATAGGGGTTCGAGGTGTTGGTGCAGGAGGTGATCGCCGCGATCACCACCGAACCGTCGCGGATGGTGTAGTCCTTGCCCTCGACCGCCACGGTCTTGCGCACGTCGGTGCCCGAGGCTGCGACCACGCCGCCGCCTTCCTCGACCATCTCTTCGGCCGCGGCCGACATGTCCACGCCGCGGTATTCGGCCACGGTCTTGTAGAAGGCCCGGGCGGCGAGGTTCAGCGGCGTGTAGTCCTGCGGGCGCTTCGGACCCGAGATCGCCGGGACGATGTCGCTCATGTCCAGATGCAGCGTGTCGGTATAGATCGGCTCGTAATCCGCGCCGCGCCAGAAGCCGTTCTGCTTGGCATAGGCCTCGACCAGGGCGATGCGCTCCTCGTCGCGGCCGGTGTTGCGCAGGTAGCGCAGCGTCTCGTTGTCGATGGGGAAGAAGCCGCAGGTGGCGCCGTATTCGGGGGCCATGTTGGCGATGGTGGCGCGGTCCGCCAGCGGCAGGTGGTCCAGCCCCTCGCCGTAGAATTCGACGAACTTGCCGACCACGCCCTTCTTGCGCAGCATCTGCACGACCTTCAGCACTAGGTCGGTCGCCGTGGTGCCCTCCATCATCCTGCCGGTCAGCTTGAAGCCCACGACCTCGGGGATCAGCATCGACACCGGCTGGCCCAGCATCGCCGCCTCGGCCTCGATGCCGCCGACGCCCCAGCCCAGCACGGCCAGGCCGTTGACCATGGTGGTGTGGCTGTCGGTGCCGACCAGCGTGTCGGGATAGGCGACGGTCTCGCCCGCCTGGTCGGTATCGGTCCAGACGGTCTGGGCCAGGTATTCCAGGTTCACCTGATGGCAGATGCCGGTGCCGGGCGGCACCACGCGGAAGTTGTTGAACGCGTTCTGGCCCCATTTCAGGAAGGTGTAGCGTTCCAGGTTCCGTTCATATTCCAGCTCGACATTGCGCTGGAAGGCGCGGGGATTGCCGAAATCGTCGATCATCACCGAATGGTCGATGACCAGGTCCACCGGGTTCAGCGGATTGATCTTTTGCGCGTCGCCGCCAAGCGCCTTGATGCCGTCGCGCATCGCCGCCAGGTCCACCACCGCCGGGACACCGGTAAAGTCCTGCATCAGCACTCGGGCCGGGCGATAGGCGATCTCGCGCGGGTTCTGACCGCCTTGCCGCGCCCACTCGGCGAAGGCCCTGATGTCCTCCACGCTGACCGTGCGGCCGCCGTCCTCGAAGCGCAGCAGGTTCTCCAGCACCACCTTCAGCGAGGCCGGCAGCTTCGAGAAATCGCCCAGGCCGGCCTGGGTCGCGGCGTCGATCGAGTAATAGGCATAGCTCTGAGAGCCCACCTGAAGCTGGCGGCGCGTCTTTGCGGTGTCTGTTCCGGTTTCGATGGGCATGACTCGGCTCCCTATCCTTGCAAAAAGGTGGCTGAATGGCGGTTCCGCCTGTCATTTGCCCCTTTTCGGCATGGGGATCAAGGGGGCGGGACAAGGTTTGTATGCAATTGTATGCCAAAATTTCGCTGCACTTGCAAGATGTGGGTTTTGCATCACGGTCACACGGCGGGAACGGCGCGCTAACAAAGCATTGATTTGTCGTTCCTGTGCCGGGCGGTTTACCTGATGCGGATCGGAAGGCCGGGAAAACGGACAAAATGGCGGCAGCGCGCATCGAGATGACGGACCGGGGGCAGGACAGACGGGCGATATCCTGGCCGGGCCTGGCCTGCGCGGCCTGGATGCTGCTGGCCGGACTGGCGGCGCCGGCATGGGCGCAGGACGCCCCGGCCGGTCCGGCGCCGGCGCCTGCGGCCTCCTCCATGCCCGGCCCGGACCGGGACTTCCTGTCCGACGAGGTCTCGGACTGGCCCTTGCCGCCGGCCTTTGCGGAGGAGGAAGAGGATGACGGCGTCATCGGCCTGATCGAGGCGCCCAAGGACGCGCCCGGCGTCCCGGCCGAGATGATGCCGCCCGCCATGCATCCCGAGACGCTGTCGGCGCCCGGCATCGTCTCTTTCGCCGAGGCGCAGCCGCGCAGCCGCATGATGGGGCCGGTGGGCCATCCGCCGGTGGTGGTCGAGCTCTTCACCTCGCAGGGCTGCTCCTCATGCCCGCCGGCGGACGAGATGCTGGCGGATCTGGCCGACCGCGAGGACGTGCTGGCGCTGTCATGGCATGTCGATTACTGGGATTATCTCGGCTGGGCCGATGATTTCGCCCGGCCGGAATTCACCCGCCGCCAGCAGGCCTATGCCCATCAGACCGGCGAGCGGGCGATCTATACCCCGCAACTGATCGTCGGCGGCACCGATACGCTGATCGCGCTGCGTCCGGCCGAGCTGATGGGCCTGCTGCAGACCCAGATGGCGCGCCCGGCGCCGGTCATGGTCTCCTCCAGCCCGGGCAAGGAGGGCTACCGCATCGAGCTGACGCCGCGCGGCCCCATCGCCGACCGGGTGGCGATCATCCTGGTGCGCTATGCGCCGCATCGCAAGGTCGCGATCAAGGCCGGAGAGAATCGCGGCATCGCGCTGGACTACCGCAACGTGGTGCTGGCCGCCGAACGCATCGCCGAATGGGACGGCCGCACGCCTCTGCGCATGACCGTCAGGCGCGACAGCCAGAACAGCGCCGACTTTCCCGACGATACCCGCCACGCCATCCTGGCGCAGGAGCTGGGGCAGGGCGATCCGCGCTCGGCCAGCGGTCCGATCCTGGCGGCGATCCGGCTGGACTGACGCGCCGCTTGCGCCGCGGCCGCCCTCGGGGCAAAACCCCGCCACCCGAGCATAAGAGGAATCCGCCTTGACCGAAGCCCGCAAGATCAATCCCTGGCTCAAGGCCGCGCTGGAATTCGGCCCGCTGATCCTGTTCTTCCTCGTCTTCTCGCGCTTCCGCGACCATGCGGTCACGCTGGCGGGCCGGGACTATTCCGGCTTCATCCTGGCGACGCTGGTCTTCATCCCGGTGCTGGTGCTCAGCACCCTGGCGCTGTGGCGGCTGACGGGCAGGCTGTCGCCCATGCAGATCGCCACGCTGGTGCTGGTCGTGGTCTTCGGCGGGTTGTCGGTCTGGCTGAACGATCCCCGCTTCTTCAAGATGAAGCCGACGATCATCTACCTGATCTTCGCCGCCCTGCTGGGCATCAGCCTGGCCCGGCGCCGCAACTGGCTGGAGCTGGTCATGTCCGAGGCCCTGCCGATGAATGCCGAGGGCTGGCGCATCCTGACCCTGCGCATGGTGGCGCTGTTTTTGGGCCTTGCCGCCGCGAACGAGGCGGTCTGGCGCCTGATGTCGGAAACCGCCTGGGTGAACTTCAAGACCTTCGGCCTGCCGGCGATCATGGTGGTGTTCTTCGTCGCCAATTCCCGCCTGTTCGAGCGCCACGCCCAGCCCCGCGACGGCGAATAGCGCCTGCTGCACCCTTGCACGGCTGGCCCGGCGGGAGTAACCGGACCTCCTGACCATCAGGAGCGAGCCCATGTCCCAGGAGTCGAAGGCCCAGGAGTCGAACCAGCCTCTGCATCCGCGCACGCGCGCCGTCCATCACGGCATCCGGCGCAGCCAGTATGGCGAGATGGCCGAGGCGCTGTTCATGACCCAGGGCTTCTCCTATGACAGCGCCGAGCAGGCCGAGGCCCGCTTCATCCAGACCGGCCCGGACGAGTTCATCTATGCCCGCTACGGCAACCCGACCTCGCGCATGTTCGAGGACCGCATCGCCGATCTGGAGGGGACCGAGGACGCCTTCGCCACCGCCAGCGGCATGGCGGCGGTCAACGGCGCGCTGATGTGCTTCGTCAAGCCGGGCGATCACATCGTCTCGTCGCGGGCGCTGTTCGGCTCCTGCCTCTATGTGCTCGACGTGCTGGCCCGCTTCGGGGTCGAGGTCTCCTATGTGGACGGCACCGATCTGGAGCAATGGCGCGCCGCGATCCGGCCCGGCACGAAGGCGGTATTCTTCGAGTCGGTGTCGAATCCGACGCTGGAGGTGGTGGATATCGCCGGCGTGGCGGACCTGGCCCATGCGGTCGGGGCGCTGGTGGTGGTGGACAATGTCTTCGCCACCCCGGTCTTTTCCCGCGCCGTCGAACAGGGCGCCGACGTGGTGGTCTATTCCGCGACCAAGCATATCGATGGCTCGGGCCGCTGCCTGGGCGGGGTGATCTGCGGCACGCGCCAGTTCGTGCGCGAGGTGGCCGAGCCCTATCTGAAGCATACCGGCGGCGCGATCAGCCCCTTCAACGCCTGGATGATGCTGAACGGGCTGGCGACGATGGAGCTGCGGGTGCGCGCCCAGACCGACAGCGCGCTGCGCATCGCGACCGAGCTGAAGGCCGAGCCGAAGCTTGCCCGGGTGATCTATCCCGGCCTGGCCGATCACCCGCAGCACGACCTGGTGCAGCGCCAGATGGGGGCGGGCGGCACCATGGTCGCCATCGACCTGGGCAGCAAGGAGGCGGCCTTCGCGGCGATGAACCGCATGCGCATCTTCCAGATCTCGAACAACCTGGGCGATGCGAAATCCATCGTCACCCATCCCGCCACCACCACGCACCAGCGCCTGTCCGAAGAGGTGCGGCTGGGCCTTGGCATCACGCCCGGCCTGCTGCGCCTGTCCATCGGGCTGGAGGATGCCGGAGACCTGATCGCGGACATCCGCCAGTCGCTGGCCTGATACAGGGGGCACCCGAACTTGCCGGGTGCCTCTTTCCTTTCTGGTCCCGAGTCCCCAGATTGTTGCCGACCGCCAAGCGAGGACGACCATGACCGAGGCCCGCCCCGTTGCCACCGACCGCGCCTATCCGGCGCTGAACCGCGAATATCCGGCCGATTTCCGGGTCGACGACAGCTACAAGGCCAGCCTGCCGGACCTGCAGAACGGTCCGGCCAGCCTGATCGTCGGCGCCCGCGCGCCGATCCAGCATGTCGGCATCTCGAATTTCCGCCTGCCCATCCGCTACCAGACCCCGCCCGATTCGGCGGATCACGGCGGCGAGATCACGCTGGAGACCTCGGTCACCGGCACCGTCAGCCTGGAGGCCGACCGCAAGGGCATCAACATGAGCCGCATCATGCGCTCGTTCTACGCCCATGCGGAAAAGCAGTTCTCGATGGGCGTGCTCGAGGCGGCGCTCGAGGATTACAAATCCGACCTGGACAGTTTCGACGCCCGCATCCAGATGCGGCTCAGCTATCCGATGCGGGTCGAATCGCTGCGTTCGGGCCTGTCGGGCTGGCAATATTACGACATCGCGCTGGAACTGGTCGAAAAGGCCGGACAACGGCTGCGGATCATGCATTTCGACTATGTCTATTCCTCGACCTGCCCCTGCTCGCTGGAACTCAGCGAACATGCCCGGCAGATGCGCGGCCAGCTGGCCACGCCGCATTCGCAGCGCAGCATCGCCCGGATCTCGGTGGTGATGCAGGGCGACACGCTCTGGTTCGAGGACATGGTGGCGCTGTGCCGCCGCGCCGTCGCCACCGAAACCCAGGTCATGGTCAAGCGCGAGGACGAACAGGCCTTTGCCGAGCTGAACGCCGCCAATCCGATCTTCGTCGAGGATGCGGTGCGCGCCTTTGCCGCCGAACTGATGGCCGAGCCGCGCATCGGCGATTTCCGCGTCGTCGCCAGCCACCAGGAATCGCTGCATTCGCATGACGCGGTCTCGGTGCTGACCCAGGGCGAGACCTTCGCCCATGCCAGCCTGGACCCCGCGATCTTCGCCGGTTTGCGGGCCTGATGTGAACAAGGCGTGAACACGGGCTTTCCCGACGCGCCGGCAGTGGCTATGGTGCGGGCATGAGCAATTTCGACGACTCGGATGCCTTCGAGGCCGCAGCCGCGCCGGTGCCGCAGAAAGGGCCGCTGTCCCAGCGTGCCATGGGCGCACGGCCGACGCCCTATCTGGATGGGTTGAACCCGGCGCAACGCGCGGCCGTCGAGGCGCTGGACGGCCCGGTCCTGCTGCTGGCCGGTGCCGGCACCGGCAAGACCCGGGCGCTGACCACGCGCATCGCGCATCTGCTGAACCTGGGCCTCGCCCGGCCCGGACAGATCCTGGCCGTGACCTTCACCAACAAGGCCGCGCGCGAGATGAAGGACCGCATCGGCCGGCTCCTGGGCGAGATGGTCGAGGGCATGCCCTGGCTCGGCACCTTCCACTCGATTAGCGTCAAGAT
The DNA here is from genome assembly GCF_000518925.1 of Paracoccus sp. J39. NCBI lineage: Bacteria > Pseudomonadati > Pseudomonadota > Alphaproteobacteria > Rhodobacterales > Paracoccaceae > Paracoccus > Paracoccus sp. J39. Next base: position 283,143 of record NZ_JAEN01000002.1, read on the forward strand.
CCTGCGCCGCCATGCCGAACTGATCGGCGACGGCGAGCTGCACCTGAAGCCCAGCTTCACCATCCTCGACACCGACGACCAGATCCGGCTGCTGAAGCAACTGATCCAGGCCGAGAACATAGACGAAAAGCGCTGGCCGGCGCGGCAGCTCGCGCATCTGATCGACGGCTGGAAGAACCGCTGCCTGTCCCCGGCAAAGCTGCCCAAAGGCGAGGAACGCGCCTTCGACGGCCGCGGTGGGCGGCTTTACGCCGCCTATCAGCGCCGGTTGCTGGAACTGAACGCGGTCGATTTCGGCGACCTGCTGATGCATTGCGTCAACCTGTTCCAGGCGCATCCCGACGTGCTGCGGGCCTGGCAGGACCGTTTCCGCTATATCCTCGTGGACGAATACCAGGACACCAACGTCGCGCAATACATGTGGCTGCGGCTGCTGGCCCAGGCGCATCGCAACATCTGCTGCGTCGGCGACGACGACCAGTCGATCTATGGCTGGCGCGGCGCCGAGGTCGGCAATATCCTGCGCTTCGAAAGCGATTTCCCCGGCGCGCAGGTGATCCGGCTGGAACAGAACTATCGCTCGACCCCGCATATCCTCGCCGCCGCCTCGGGGCTGATCGCGGCCAACAAGGGCCGGCTGGGCAAGACGCTGTGGACCGAGGCCGAGGAGGGCGAGCGCGTCCGCCTGATCGGCCATTGGGACAGCGAGGCCGAGGCGCGCTGGATCGGCGAGGAGATCGAGGCCTTCCACGGCGGCCATCGTCACAGCATCGGCCAGCGCAGCCTGAACGACATCGCCATCCTCGTGCGCGCCAGCCACCAGATGCGGGCCTTCGAGGACCGCTTCATGACCATCGGATTGCCTTACCGGGTGATCGGCGGTCCGCGCTTCTACGAGCGGGCCGAGATCCGCGATGCCATGGCCTATTTCCGGCTGGCGGTCAGCCCCACCGACGACCTGGCCTTCGAGCGCATCGTGAACGTGCCCAAGCGCGGCTTGGGCGACAAGGCGGTGCAGAAGATCCAGATCGAGGCGCGGGAACGCGGCCTGTCGCTTCTGGAAGGCGCGGCCTCGGCCGTCGCCACCGGCGCGCTTGGCGGCAAGGGGGCAGGGGCGCTGCGGCAGTTCACCGAGGCCATGGGCCGCTGGCATGCCGATGCGCTGGACGCCTCGGTGAACCATGTCGAGCTGGCCGAGCGCATCCTGGACGAATCCGGCTATACCGCCATGTGGCAGAACGACAAGTCGCCCGATGCGCCGGGGCGGCTGGACAACCTGAAGGAACTGGTCAAGGCGCTTGAGGAATTCGAGAACCTCCAGGGTTTCCTCGAACATGTCGCGCTGGTCATGGACAATGACAAGGGCGAGCAGGCCGAGCAGGTCTCGATCATGACGCTGCACGCCGCCAAGGGGCTGGAATATCCCATCGTCTTCCTGCCGGGATGGGAGGACGGGCTGTTCCCCAGCCAGCGCAGCATGGACGAGTCGGGCATGAAGGGGCTCGAGGAAGAGCGTCGCCTGGCCTATGTCGGCATCACCCGCGGCGAGGAACTGGTGACGATCAGCTTCGCCGGCAACCGCCGGATGTATGGGCAATGGCAGTCGTCGCTGCCCTCGCGCTTCATCGACGAACTGCCCGAGGATCATGTCGAGGTGCTGACGCCGCCCGGCCTTTATGGCGGCGGCTATGGTGCGGCGGCCCAGCCCTTTGCGCAATCGGTGATGCACGAACGCGCGGCGCGGGCGGATGTCTACAATTCGCCGGGCTGGAAGCGGATGCAGGAACGCTCCGCCCAGCGGGCGCAGCCCGTGCACCGCACGCCGGTGGTGATCGATGCCGAGCCGGCGGCGCGGTTTGCGGTCGGCGACCGGGTGTTCCACCAGAAATTCGGCAACGGCACGGTCATGGGCATTGCCGAGGACACGCTGACCGTCGAATTCCCGACCGGCTTCAAGACCATCAAGGCGGGCTATGTGCAGCCCGCCTCGGGCGGCTCGTCGGGCGCGTCCACCGACGACGTGCCGTTCTAGAGCGCGGCCCGCACCACATCCGCCAAGGGCGTGGTCGGCCGTCCGATCAGCGCCGACAGCTGCCGGCCATCGTCGAACAGCGCGCCCTGGCTTGCGCCCACGTCCCAGCCGGCGATTGTCGCCGCCAGCCCCTCCGGCAGCCCGGCCCCGACCAGCGCCGCGGCATGATCCGCCTCGGAGAGGTTGCGATAGGGGATGTCCTTGCCGCTCTGGCGCGAGACCTCGGCGGCAAGATCGGTCAGCGTCCAGGCGCTGTCGCCGGCCAGTTCATAGGTCTTGCCGGCATGGCTGCCATCCGCGGCCACGATCGCTGCGGCATCGGCATAATCCGCCCGCGCCGCGCCCGAGATCCGGCCCGCGCCCGCCGCCCCGATCAGCGCGCCGTGCTGCAAGGCGGCCGGAACCGCGCCGGTATAATTCTCAGCATACCAGCCATTGCGCAGGATCACATGCGGAATGCCGGATTCGGCCAGCGCCGCCTCGGTCGCCACATGCTCGCCCGCCAGCGACAGGGGCGAGCGGTCGGCATGCAGCAGACTGGTATAGATGATCTGCCCGACGCCGGCGGCCTTGGCCGCCGCGATCACGGCGCGGTGCTGCGCTTCGCGCTTGCCGACCTCGCTCGAGGAAATCAGTACCAGCCGCGCGACGCCCGCCAGCGCCGGCGCCAGCGTCTCGGGCCGGTCATAGTCGAAGGCGCGGGTCTCGACGCCCAGCTCGGCCTTTTCCGGCGAGCGCGCCAGGGCGACGATCTCGCCCGCGGGCAGCAGGGTCTTCAGCTTCTCGATGGTCAGGCGGCCCAGCTGGCCGGTGGCTCCGGTGACGGCAATGGTCATGGGGTTTCTCCTTCTTGCGCCGGGCAAGATAGGTGCCTAACTTACGATCCGTAAGTACGAACGGAAATGTTAGTATGCAAAATGTCCAGCGCGGAAACCTGTTGGCGGCGGAATGCCCGTCGCGCGACGTGCTGCGGCGCCTGACCGGGCGCTGGGGCATGCTGGTGCTGTGGGCGCTGAGCGGCGGCCCGCAACGCTTCGGCGGCTTGCGCAAGCGTATCGGCGGCGTCAGCGAGCGGATGCTGGCGCAGACCCTGCAGGGGCTGGAAACCGACGGCATGGTGTTGCGCCGCGACTTCGGCACCGTGCCGCCGCATGTGGAATACGAGCTGACGCCCTTGGGCCAGCAGGCGGCGGCCCGCGTCGGCGCGCTGCTCGACTGGATCGAGGACAGCCTGCCCAGCATCGCCCGAAACTGGCCCGAGTCCTGACCGGATCGCCGGCGGCCGACATCGCAAGATGGGTATTTGCAGAACGAAGAAGCAGGGCGCGGCGCCCATGGCTTCTCTGTTTTCCAAATACCCCTGCACCCGTGCCGCCACCCCGGCGCTTGACCCTTCGCGCGCCAGGGCCTATCTCAACCTCGCGCGGATGGCCGGATGACCGCGGCGGCAACGTCGAGGAAAGTCCGGACTCCATGAAGGCACGGTGCCGGGTAACGCCCGGCGGGGGCAACCCCAGGGAAAGCGCCACAGAGAAGAGACCGCCCATGCGTGCATGGGCAAGGGTGAAACGGTGGGGTAAGAGCCCACCGCGGGGCTGGCAACAGTCCCGGCACGGCAAGCCCCACCGGGAGCAATGCCGAATAGGGACCGCGCGTCGCAAGACAGGGCCGCCTTCGCCCCAGCAGGTCCGGGTTGGCAGCTAGATCCCGTCAGCAATGGCGGGGCCAGAGGAATGGTCATCGAAGGGGGCGACCCCGGAACAAAATCCGGCTTACAGGCCATCCGCGCAATTTCCTTCCTGAAATGTTATCCGCAAGGCAAGGCGCAGCCAGAACCCGGCCCTGTCCGGCGAGCAGGTCTGTCGCCCGGCCCTTGGGCAGGGCCCTCGATCTCGTCCCGGACCACGACCGAGGGCGGGGAAGCCAAGATGCGGGGCTCACGCCTCGGCCAGCCTCGTCGCGATGGCGGCCGACGATCTGCATGCAGATGGGCAATCCGCCCGCCATGCCGCAGGGCAGGCTGATCGCCGGATGCCCGGTCAGGTTGAAGGGCAGGGTCCGCACCGGTGTCCAGGCCGCGCCATCGGCAAAACCGGCAAAGGCCGGCGCGGTCTGCAACGTCGTCGCGGTGACCAGCGTGTCGCTGCCGGCCAACGCCTCGTCCATCTGCTGGCCAAGGCGCAGCGCCAGCGCGCGCGCCGTTGTCGGGTCGGCCTCGTCCAGCACCGCCCCGGTGATCAGGTTGCGCCGGACGTCGCGACCGTAATCGCCGCCGCGCGTCCGCAGCCGGCAGCTCGACCAGCTCGACCCTCACGCCCGGCAGCGAAAGCTGTGAGACCGCGCCGCCGTCGGGCCGGCCCTCGGCGGGAACATTGCGGCCTGTCCGGGGTTGAGCCGGCATCACGATTCCAGATGCAGGAGGAAAGCCTCATGGCCCATGCAAGCCGCAAGAAATTCGGGGCAGGGCAGCAGGATCAGGGCAAGGGCGACGCCTCGGGCGGCATGACCCCGGACACGGCCGAGGGCCTGCCCGAGAACGAGGTCCTGTCCAACCGCGACACCGCGCGGCATTCCCAGCAGCGCGGGCTGGACAGCCGGCATGTGCAGAACCAGCAGCACCACGACCATGTCGGCAATCGCGAGGGCGCGGAGGAGGACGACGACCTGCCCGACCGGCGCCCGGATGACGGGCCGATACGCGACGAACCCTGATGGCGCCGCGTTCGTTCTGGAAAGGCTATCTGAAGCTGTCGCTGGTCACCTGTCCGGTCTCGATGATGCCGGCCACCGGCGAGGGCGAGAAGGTTCGCTTCCACACCCTGAATGCGAAAACCGGCAATCGCGTCCTCAGCCGCTATGTCGATGCCGAAACCGGCAAGCCCGTGGCCGAGGAGGACGAGGTCAAGGGCTATCCCCGGGGCGAGGACGAGCATGTGCTGCTGGAGGATGACGAGATCGAGGCGGTGGCGCTGGAAAGCACCCGGACCATCGACATCGACATGTTCGTGCCCTCGGATTCCATCGGCTGGATCTGGTATGACAAGCCGCATTACCTGATCCCCGACGATCCCATCGGCGAAGAGGCCTATTGCGTGATCCGCGACGCCATGGGCTCGACCGGGACGGTGGGCATCTCGCGGCTGGTGCTTTATCGCCGCGAACGCGCGGTGATGCTGGAGCCGCGCGACAAGGGCATCGTGCTCTGGACCCTGCGCTATGGCGACGAGGTGCGGCCCGAGGCCGATTATTTCGACCAGATCGGCGAGGGGAAGGTCGATGCCGGGCTGCTGAAGCTGGTCACCCGGCTGATCGACGAGCGCAGCGCGCCCTGGGACCCGGCCATGGTCGCCGACCCGGTGCAGGACAAGCTTCTGGAGATCATCGCCGCCAAGACCAAGGGGCGCAAGCGGGCGGCGAAACCGAAGGCCGAGAAGCCCGCCGCGCCGGGCAATGTCATCAACATCATGGATGCGCTGAAGAAAAGCATCGCCTCGGAAAGCAAGGGCCGGCGGCGCTAGCCGGCCTTCCTGCGCCGGGTGCGCGGCGCTTCCAGCGGTGCGGCGGCGGCGCGGAAGCCCTCCCACGGATCCGAGGCGAGCGTTGCCAGCCGCGTCGGCATGTTCTGCAGGGTGAACCAGGCCGGGCCGATGCCGGCGTCAAGCTCGTCCCAGCGCAGCGGCGCCGAGACGGCGGCGCCGGGCCGGGCGCGGGTGGAATAGGCGGCGACGGCGGTGGCGCCGCGCTGGTTGCGCAGATAGTCGATCAGGATCTTGCCGCGCCGCTTGGCCTTGCTGATGGTCGAGACGTAGCGGTCCGGATCGTCGGCGGCCATGGCATCGGCCAGCGCCTTGGTGAAGGTCTTGATTGCCGGCCATTCCGCCCCCGGCCGCAGGGGCGCGACGACATGCAGCCCCTTGCCGCCCGAGGTCTTGACGAAAGCGGCGAGGCCGTGGTCCTCCAGCCGCTGGCGCAGTTCGCGCGCGGCCGCGACCACGGCGGGCCATTCCACCGCCTCGCCCGGATCGAGGTCCATGGTGATCATGTCGGGGCGCTCCCAATCGGCGATGGTCGCGCCCCAGGGGTGGATCTCCAGCGCCGCGGATTGCACCAGCCCCATCAGCCCGTCCAGGTCCTCGATCGCGATCAGCGGCTCGCCAGCGGGGTCCTTGGGATCCTGCACCTGGACGATATGCGGGCTGAGTCCCTTCCAGGCGTGTTTCTGGAAGAATTTCTCGCCCGCGATGCCGTTCGGGCAGCGCAGCAGCGCCAGCGGCCGGCCGGTGATCCAGGGCGCGATATGGCGCCAGATCTCGGCGTAATAGTCGGCGAGCCCTTCTTTCGTGACGCCTTCCTCGGGCCAGTAAAGCCGGTCCGGGTGGGTCAGCCGCACCCGGCGGCGCTGCGGGGCAGGGGGCTTCGCGGCGGGCCTGGCGGTCTCGCGCACGATCTCGGTCGCGGGCTTGTCCTCGCGCAGGCCGCGGAACGAGGCGTGGCGCAGGTGGCCGTCGGCGGTCCAGGCGCGGAACTCGACCTCGGCCACCAGCTCGGGGCGGACATAGCGGGCCTGCCGCGCCTCCTCCGCCGTCAGGCGGGCGGCGAAGGGGCTTTTTGGGATGCGCATCCGGTCCAGCCGGCGGAACAGATCCTCGGCCACGGCGCCGGAAAACCCGGTGCCGACCCGGCCGACATGCTGCAATTCGCCATTCTCGTAAACGCCGAGGATCAGCGAGCCGATGGCCCTGCGCGATACCGAGGAGGGCACGTAGCCTGCCACGACGAATTCCTGCCGGGCCGAGCATTTCGACTTGACCCAGGACCGGCCGCGCCCGGAGCGATAGGGGCTGTCGCGCAGCTTCGACACGATCCCCTCCAGGCTCAGCCGGCAGGCATGGCGCAGGACCAGCGCGCCGCTTTCCTCGAAATGGCTGCTCAGGCGCAGGATGCCGGCGGCCTCGCCCAGAAGCCGCGCCAGCAGCGCCTTGCGCTCGACCAGGGGCACGGCGCGCAGGTCGTAGCCGTCCAGATGCAGCAGGTCGAAGGCGTAGAACACGAAGCGATCGGCGCGGCCGGCGCTCAGATCGGCCTGAAGCGCCGAGAAATCCGAGGCGCCGGCATCGGTCTCGACCACCAGCTCGCCGTCGAGGATGGCGGCGCCGGCGGGCAGGTCGCGCAGCGCCGCCGGCACGGCCTTGCCGAAGCGCGCGGTCCAGTCCAGCCCGCTGCGGGTCAGAAGCTTGACCCGCCCGGCCTCGATGCGGGCCAGCAGGCGGTAGCCGTCGAACTTGATCTCGTGCAGCCAGCGTTCGCCCTGCGGCGCGGCCGAGACCAGCGTGGCCAGCATCGGCTCGATAAAGCCCGGCATCGGCGCCTTGCGCGCACCCTTGACCGCCGCGGGCTCGGGCGGCTGAGGGTCGGGGTCTGCAGCGGGCTTTTTCGCCCGGCCGGCCGATTTGCGGATGCGGCCGGTCTTCGAGGACCAGCCCGGCGCCTCGCCCGCGACATCCGCGATCACCCGGCCGGTCTTGACCGATTCCGGTCGCTGGTCGAGGATGTCCGGCGCGTCCTCGCCGCGCGCGAAATCGTCCTCGCCCTTGATGAGCAGCCAGTTCTCGCGCTTCTCGCGCGGCTTGCCGCGCATGCGGACCAGATGCCAGCGCCCGCCCAGCTTTTCGCCCTGCAGCGTGAATTCCAGATGGCCCTTGGCATAGCCCTGATGCGGATCGCCCTCGGGCGTCCAGGTGCCGCGATCCCACAGGATGACGGTGCCGCCGCCATATTCGCCCTTGGGGATGGTGCCTTCGAAATCGCCGTATTCCAGCGGATGGTCCTCGACATGCACCGCCAGGCGCTTTTCGCCGGACACCAGGCTGGGGCCCTTGGCGACGGCCCAGCTTTTCAGCACGCCGTCCAGCTCCAGCCGGAAGTCGTAATGCAGCCGGGTCGCGGCATGTTTCTGGATGACGAAGGCGTTGCCAGCCTTGCGCCGCCGCCCGCCGCGCGGCTCGGGCGTCGCCGAGAAATCCCGCTTCTTGCGATAGGTCTCCAGCGCCATGGCCTAGCCGCCGACGCTTTCGGGCGCGGGTCCTGCGCGCCGGCGATCCGCAGGGGCCGGTCGGTCGGCATGGCCGGCAACGGGCGATGTCATCCTGGCTCTCCCTTTCCAGTCCCGGGCGCTTGGCGGGAACCGCGACATTCCTTCCAACCGTCCCCGCGGGCCGTTTGTTCCCCGGGCAAGGGGCAGGGAGGGGCCGCCGCTCATCCCGCCAGCCGCCAGGCGCGGCGCAGATCGGCAAGGAACAGTTGCCTTTCCCTTTCGCGCGCCGCGGAATCGCGGATGCGCAGCAGCCAGGAGGGATGGATCGTCGCGATCATCGGGATTCCGTCCTCGATGCGGCCGGTCTTGCCGCGCAGCGACGAGATCGACACCGGACGGCCCAGCAGGCTGCGAAGCGCCGTCGCCCCCATGGCCACCAGAACGGCGGGGGCGACCAGCTTCAGCTCCTGCCCCAGCCACCATTTGCAGCGGTCGATCTCGCCGGCATTCGGGCTGCGGTGCAGGCGCCGCTTGCCGCGCGGCTCGAACTTGAAATGCTTGACGGCATTGGTCACGAAGATCTGGTCGCGCGGGATGCCCGCCTCGGCCAGGGTCTGGTCGAAGAGGCGGCCCGCCGGGCCGACGAAGGGGCGGCCGGCCAGATCCTCCTTATCGCCCGGCTGCTCGCCCACGACCATCATGCGCGCCTGCCGGTGGCCCTCGCCCGGCACGACCTGCGTCGCGTCGCGATAAAGCGGGCAGCGCGTGCAGTTCGCCTCGGCCTCGGCCAGCGCGCCGAGGGTCGCGGCCTCGACTTCCGCCTCGGACATCGGGTCTCCTCCTTGCCGCCCGGCATCGGGCCGCTTTGGCCGCCCCGGGCTCTGGCTGCTCAACGGATGCCGGGGCGGGATGTTCCCGCCGCCCGGGCCCTGCGGCTCTCGCGGGAACAAACCGGCGGCCCGGCGGTTCCCATCGCCGTCCCGAAGCCGGCGGCCCATTGCCGTGAAGGAGCAGCCGCGAAGGAGGAAAGGATGCCCGGACAGGACAGGAATGCGCGCCACAGGGATCTTGCCGTGCTGGCCTGCGCGGCGGCGTTGTCGCTGGGTGCGGGGATGCTGCTGTGGAGGCGGGCGACGGGCGGGCACCGCTCGGACGACGCGCCGGGCCGCGCGGCGCGGCGGCTGGATTTCGGCGGCTATCAGGTGGTCGGGCGGACCGTCACGATTGCCGCGCCCCGCAGCGCCGTCCATGCGCCATGGCGCGATCCCGCGCAGCTGAACCGGATTTTCGCCGGCGGGCTGAAGGTCCGGCCGCTGTCGGAGGACCGGATGGCGTGGATCCTCGCCACCCCCTCGGGCGAGATCGAGGTCGAGACGCGGCTGGTCGAGGAACGCGCGGGCGAAATCCTGGCCTGGCGGTCCGTGGACGGCTCCGGGATCGACGTCGAGGCCAAGCTCCAGCTTCGCGACGCCCCGGCCGGCCGGGGCACCGAGTCGAGGCGCATATCGCCTGGCGGCCGCCTTGGGGCCTGCCCGGGCACTGGGCGGCGCGGCTGGGCGGCACCGATCCCGGACGACTTTGCCGGCAGGCGCTGAAACGCCTGAAGATGCTGCTGGAAACCGGCGAAATCGCCACGGCGGACAATCGGAGGGATTCGTGATGCGCGCCTTGACCTGGCAGGGAAAACACGACGTGCGGGTGGATACCGTCCCCGATCCCCGGATCGTCAATCCGCGCGACGCGATCATCGAGGTGACCGCGACGGCGATTTGCGGCTCGGATCTGCATCTCTATGACGGGGTGATCCCGGGCCTGCGGCCGGGCGACGTGCTCGGCCATGAATTCATGGGCCGGGTGGTCGAGACCGGGCCCGGCTCGACGCTGAAGCCGGGCCAGCGGGTGGTGGTGCCCTTCACCATCTCTTGCGGCAGCTGCTTCTTCTGCGCGCAGGGCCAGTTCTCGGCCTGCGACAATTCCAACCCGGTCGAGGCGCAGGAGGCGTCGGAATTGCTCTATGGCCATGCGATGAGCGGGCTTTTCGGCTATTCGCACCTGACCGGCGGCTATCCGGGCGGGCAGGCGGAATATGTGCGGGTGCCGTTTTCCGATGTCGGTCCCATCGTGGTGCCGGACGGGGTCCCGGACGAGCAGGTGCTGTTCCTGTCCGATATCCTGCCGACCGGCTGGATGGCGGCCGAGAACGCGCAGATCCAGCCGGGCGACAGCGTGGCGGTTTGGGGCTGCGGCCCGGTGGGCCTGTTCACCGTCCAGTCGGCGCTGCTGATGGGGGCAGAGCAGGTCATCGCGATCGACCATCATCCCAACCGGCTGCGGCTGGCGCGTGATCTGGGCGCCAGGGTGATCGACTATCGCCACAGCCATGTGCTGGAGGCGCTGCTGGAGATGACCGGCGGCATCGGCCCGGATGCGGTGATCGACGCCGTCGGCATGGAGAGCCACGGCTTTGCGCCGGACAACCTGCTGGACACCGCCAAGCAGAAGGTGGGCATCGGCGTGGACCGGGCGCATGTGCTGCGCATGGCGCTGCTCGCGGTGCGCAAGGGCGGCCGGGTGTCGGTGCCGGGCGTCTATGGGGGCATTGCCGACAAGTTCCCGCTGGGGGCGCTGATGGAGAAGGGCCTGCAGATCCGCGCCGGCCAGACGCATGTGCAGAAATACGGGCAGGATCTGCTGCAACGCATCCTCGAAGGGCAGATCGACACCACCTTCCTGATCTCGCATCGCCTGTCGCTGGAGGACGCCGCCACGGGCTACAGGAACTTCCGCGACAATCAGGACGAATGGACCAAGGTGGTGCTGAACCCCCGCTGAGGCCGGCGCGGGCGGTTCTGCGCCTGGCCGCCCGCCTCGCGGAGGGCCGGCTTAACCGCTTTTGCGCTGGCGAGCGGCGGGCTTCTTCCGCGCCGCCGGCTTTTTCGCGCCCCGCCCGGCGCTTTCGCGCAGCGCCGCCATCAGGTCCACGACCTTTTCGCGCGGCGCCGGTTTCCTGGGCGCGATCCGGCGCCCCTCCAGCTTGGCCCGGACCAGATCGGCCAGCGCCGCCTCGTAGCGGTCCTCGAAACCGGCAATGTCGAATTCGCCCATCTTGGTGGCGATGATATGCTCGGCCAAGTCCAGCATCTCGCCCTTGATCTTCACGGCCGAGACATCGCGGAAGGCTTCTGCGGCCGAGCGCACCTCATAGTCGAAATTCAGCGTCGTCGCGATCATGCCGGGGCCATGGGCGCGGATCAGCACCGTGCGCACGCGCCGGAACAGCACCGCCCGCGCCAGCGCCGCCACCTTCTTGCGGCGCATGCCTTCGCGGATCAGGGCGAAGGCCTCCTCGGCGGGCCGGTCGGCCGGGGTCAGGTAATAGGGCCGGTCGAAATAGACGTCGTCGATGTCGCCGCAGGCGACGAAGCTGGCCACGGCCAGCGTCTTGTCGCTTTCCGGGACGGCGGCGGCGATCTCCTCGGGATCGAGGACGACGTAATCGCCCTCGCCGACCTCGTAGCCCTTGACCTGATCGTCCTTCTCGACCGGCTTTCCGGTGGTGCCGTCCACGAACTGCCGCCGCACCCGGTGGCCGGTGGCGCGGTTCAGCGTGTGAAAGGCGATGCGCTCCGAGGTCGAGGCGGCGGCATGTAACGCCACCGGGCAGCTCAGCTCGGCGATCTTCAGCAGTCCTTTCCAGATCGCCCTGGGGGCCATGGCGCGCGTCCTTCGTGGAAATCCGCAACGATGACCAACGCCCCGGGTGAAACGGGGGTTCCGGCGCCGCGGATCATGCCGGGGCTACTTTCGCGGGATGATGCTGATCGCCCCGCTGATTTCCAGCACCGCGGCGTCGATCTCCCGCAGCGTGGCGAGGCCGTGCTGCACGCGCGCGGCTTCCAGGATATCGGCCGGGCTGACGCGCGCGCGCGTCAGCGCCTCGCGGTCGATCTCGCCCCGGCTCATCAGCACCGTGGGCGTTCCGTCCAGCCAGAGCGCCAGCCGCGCCGAGCGCATCTTGGCGAAGGACAGGATCACGTCGACGGTCACCAGCGTGATCATCAGCAACACCGCATTCACGATCGAGAAGTCGTCGCCCAGCAGCGCCTGCTGCGTCGTCTCGGCGATGATGAGCAGCAGGACGAAATCGAAGGGCGTGGTCTGCGCCAGCGTGCGGCGCCCGGACAGCCGGGTCATGGCCAGCAGGACCAGATAGATCGCAATGCCTCGGATCACGGAGTCCATCGGCGGCCCTCACGGCAGGATCAGGATGCGGGCGGCCCGGGTTTCCGCGCCGATCCCGACCTCGAGGCGCGTCCAGCCGAAATGCTTCGCCCGAATGTCCAGCGTCACGGTCCGCGGGCCCTCTCCCTCGGCTCCAAAGACGAAGCTCTGCGCGGCGCCGGACAGCGTGCTCCGCTCCGGCTCGGGCTGGATGCGCTCGACCGAGAAACGGTCGAGGAAGTCCCGCCCGATGCGCAGGCCGTGCGAGGGGGCGGGGCGCTCGAAACGGACCTTCAGCTCGTCGGGCCCTTCCCAGCGGCTGATGCGGGGGAACTCGACCCGCGCGCCGTCGAAGCGCATGACGGATTTCTGGAAGGCGCCGCCGCTGCCGGTCAGGCCCAGCAGCGCCACAAGGCAGGCCGCGGCGAAGGCCAGCCAGGCGAGGCGCTGCGCCCGCCAGAACCGGCGCTGGAAGGCGCGGTCCTCCTCGATCTGCAGGCCGTCCGCGCGCAGGGGCGGGGCGGCCGGGTCCTTGGCCATCGGGCGATCCTCCCCGGAAAGGTCGTCCCCGGCCAGGGCCGCGGACGACGCATCGCGCTTTCGCCGTTACTGGGTGGCGGGGACAGGGCCGTCCTCGTCGAATTCCGGCAGCGCCTCGAGTTGCTCGCGCGTCCAGGGCAGATAGATGCGCAGGTCGGTATCCTTGCGATAGACCACCAGATCGCCGACCGGCACCGCGACGCGATGCTCTCCCATGCCCAGGAAGCCGCCGACATCGATGATGGCATGGCTGATCTCGGCCGCGCCCATGCCTTCGGCCTGGGCATCCGCCTGGGCATCGGTCGGGGCCTGCGCCGGGGGCGTGGTGGCGTCGGTGGGCGTGATGGTGCCGGCATCCGAGCCGATGTTCTCCATCCGGTCGGTGTCGCCGGTATCGGTGCCGGTGGCGACATTGCTGGAATCCGACTCGGTCATCGGCGCCGCGCCGTCGGGACTGGCGGAATCGGCCGGGCTGTCCGCCGCGCCGGCGGCCGTGTCGGTCGTCGTATCGGTCGTCGTATCGGTGGCCGCGCCGGTGGTCGTGTCCGCCGGGGCTTCGGCCGGCGCCTCGGTCGTGGCCGCGGGGGCGGCCTCGGATGTGGCGTCGGGGGCGGTGGCGGTGCCGGCATCGCCGCCTTGCAGCGAGGTGGTGCCGTTGGCAAAGACCAGCCCATGCACCTCGCCGATCTCCTCGCCGCTGGCGTCGTAGACGGTGGCGCCCTCCAGGTTCTCGGTCGTCAGCACCACGTCGCCTTCGACATAGCCGTCGGGCGGGGTGATGATCGGTGCGGGCTCCAGGGCGGGGGCGCTCTCCTGTCCCATCGGCACCGGTTGGGTGTCGGCCTGCGGGGTGTCGGCCTCTGGCGCCGGGGCCTCTGGCGTCGGGGTGTCCTGGGCCTGGGCCGCCGCGACGCTCAGCGCGGCGGCAAGGGCGGTGATGACGAACAGATGTCTCATCTTTTCCTCCTCCGGATGCGGGTTGACGGGCCGTGAACCGGTTGCGGCGGAAAATGTTCCAGCCGCCCTCCTCACGGCAGCGTTATGGAACAGATCGGCATCGGCCCTGTTGAAACCACCCAACCCGAGAATGCAGAGGAGGGATCGGAATGGACCACAGCACCCATATTCGCCTGCGCGAGGACGAGTTGACCGAGGCCGCGCTGACCGGGGCCACCGTCTACGGCCCGGGCGACGAGCGGATCGGCCATGTCTCGCATGTCCACGGCACCGGCGGCGATACGCTGGTGGTGATCGATGTCGGCGGTTTCCTGGGAATCGGGTCGAAGCCGGTGGCCGTGCCCGCCCGCGACCTGGATTTCATGCGCGACGCCAGCAACAGCGTGCATGCCGTCACGCGCTGGACCAAGGACGAGCTGAAGGAGATGCCGGAGCATCGCGAGTGAGGGCTCGCTGACGCGTCCCCGCGCCGGCCCGTCAAGGGCCGGCCGCCGCAACCAGGAGGATCCTGCCATGGGCAAGACATTTGATCCGCAAGAGGAAAACACCAAGTTCAACGTGCGCAAGCGGGCCCAGGACCTGAAGATGGGCAATGCCGATCCGGTGCTGAACCCGCGGCAGATGCCGGGCTCGGACGAGCCCAATGCCGGCGGCCAGAACCGCGAGGCGGGCGACCGCAAGGCCCGCCAGAACGATCCCGTCACGAACAGGGGGGAATAGGACCCGCCGGGCTTGCCCGGCCCTGACCGGAAACATGGCCCCGACCCGGCTATCGGCCGGGCCGGGGCCATCCATGCGTAGGGCGCCTGCCCGCGCAAGCCCGCGCCATTGCCGGCCGCGCGCCGGCCAGGGTCATGTTCTTTCTTGTCAAAATATCCTCGGGGGTCCGGGGGCAGACAGCCCCCGGCACCGGCCGCGCCGGCAGAACGCCGTTCGGATCTGCTGCGGGTCCTAGGCCGCCCGACGCCGCGCTGCCGACCTTGCGCCCCACCTTGCGCCGCGCCGCCCCTTCAGTAATTCCCGGGCGGATCGCTTGCGGGAAAGGATTCGTCGCTCTGCTCGTCGACGATGTCCCAGTCGCGCGGCGGGTTTTCCATCCGGCGGCGGCCGGCGGGGCGGATGTCCCGCCGCCCCGCCGCGCCCCGCGGGGCCGGGCGCGCCAGCGCATCGCACAGCCCCTTCAGCGCGAAGCCGGCGGCGAGGCCGCAGACGAAGACCAGCGGACGGTTGCTCATGACTGCACTCCTTCTTCGGGTTCTGGGCCTCAGATCATCGGCATTCCGCCGGTGACGGCGATGGTGGCGCCCGAGACATAGCTCGACATCGGTTCGGCCAGCATCACATAGGCCGAGGCCAGCTCGACCGGCTGGGCCGGGCGCTGCATCGGATAGTTGGCGCCGAACTTCGCTACCTCTTCGGGCGACATGCTGGCCGGGATCAGCGGCGTCCAGACCGGCCCCGGCGCCACCGCGTTCACCCTTATGCCGCGCCCGGCAAGCATCTGCGCCAGCCCGGTGGTGAAATTCTGGATCGCGCCCTTGGTGGTGGCATAGGCCAAGAGCTTGGGATTGGGCTTGTCGGCATTGATCGAGGCGGTGTTGATGATCGCCGCACCCTCGGGCATATGCGGCACCGCCGCCTTGGTCAGGTGGAAGATCGCGTCGATATTGACCGCGAAGGTGTGGCGCCATTCCTCGTCCGGGATCTCCTCGATGCTGTCGAACAGCGCCTGATGCGCGGCATTGTTGACCAGGATGTCGATGCGGCCGAAGCGTTCGACCACCTCGGCGACGATCTTGCGGCAATGGTCGGGATCGGCGATGTCGCCGGGGATAGACAGGCAGTCGCGCCCGGCCTCGCCCACCAGTTCGGCGGTGCTGGCGGCATCCTCTGTCTCGTTGAGCCAGGACAGCGCAAGATCGGCGCCCTCGCGGGCATAGGCGATGGCGACGGCGCGGCCGATGCCGCTGTCTCCGCCGGTGATCAGCGCCACCTTGCCCTCCAGCCGGCCGGCGCCCTTCCAGCTCTCCTCGCCATGGTCCGGGCGCGGGTCCATCTTCCGGAAGCTGCCGGGCAGGTCCTGCTGCTGCTCGGGAAAGGGTGGCTTGGGATAATCGCTCATCGGTCGGGCCTTTCGTCGGGGTTGGGGGCGCCGGGCTGCTTGTTGCCGTCGCCTTGGCGGTTCGGGTCCTCGGTGACGGCGCCGGCCGGGTCCATGCGTTGCTGGCGCTGGTCGAGCACATGCGGCGCCGGCCGGCGCAGCCGCTCGACGGCCGAAAGGGGCGGCGGCGCGGCGCCGGGGTCGCGGGGGGAACGGGTCCGGCGGCCCGGGGGTTCCGGCGCGCGGCTGCCGATCGCCTCGGCCGCGATCAGGCCCAGCGACAGGCCGACCCCCAGCGCGAGCAGGCCCAGCCCGACGCCCGCGGGCGGCAGCACCAGCTCCCATCCCGGGCGCAGGCGCGCCGGCATCAGGCCGTAATCCACCAGCCCGGCCAGGGCGGCGGTCCCCAGGCCGGCCAGCCAGGCCAGCCCCATGCCGCCGCTTCGCGCGCGCCGGGCCAGCAGCACCGCAATCGCTGCCCAGAAGAAACACGAGGCGACATGGATGACGGCGCCCAGGCCGGTATGGGCCAGATCCAGCGCCGGCTCGGTCGCGGCGGCGGGGCCGTGCAGCACATGGCTGGTTGCGTTGATGGCGATCCATGGCGGCAGGCCGCGCGCGGCGGCAAGCGCGCCCAGCATCGCGGCCGAGGCGATCGCCGCCATCGTCGCGGCAAGGGGCCAGCCGATGGCGAACCGCCGCATTGGTCGGGTGCCTTGCATTTCGGCTCCTGCTTTTCTGCTTCGGGCTTTCTGAACCTTTTTCTCTTCTGATTGTTCCGTGGAACATCTTTGCCTTGGTTTTGTTGATTGCGTCTCGGCTCCGGGTTTCGGGGCTGTTTTTTTTTTAGGAAGGAGACATCCGATGCCCGACAAGGTCCTCGACGATCTTTTCCACGACACGCTGAAGGACATCTATTATGCCGAGCGGCAGATCGTGAAGGCGCTGCCGAAGATGGCGCGCGGGGCGCAGTCCGAGCGGCTGCGCGAGGCCTTCGAGCAGCACCGCGAGCAGAGCGAGACGCATGTGGAGCGGCTGCAGCAGGTGTTCGAGCTTCTGGGCAAGCCGGCGCGGGGCAAGACCTGCCC